>DASRCU010000259.1:0-11932 GCA_035652955.1 Verrucomicrobiia bacterium
CGGGCGCGGATTTCCTCGATGAGCGGCGCGGCGTAGGGTTTGCCGTGACTATCGCGGGAGATGATCACGGGCCGGCCTTCGTCCGGGATGACCTTGGCTTTGGAGGCGACCTGCCGGAAACGGAGTTGCTCCCGGTCTTCTTGAATGGTGGTTTCGCCGCGTCTGGCGTAGTCGGTGTTCACGACCTGGTAAAGGTTCTGGAAATAGTCGGCGAACAGTTGCGGGTCAGTGGCCAGCCGTTTGGTGGCCTGCGGCCCTTGGCCAAGGGAAGCGAGAATGATGGCGGCCTGGTCGGCAGCCGCCTGGTAAACGCCTTGAGGTAACTTGTGGTCGGCCGGGCGGAAGACATGCACCTGGCCACGAATCGGCTGTCCGGAGACATCTTTCAGCTTTCCTTCACGATTACAGCGGCCGGCAACCTGCACGATCGAATCAAGCGGACCGAGGGCGCGCCACACAACAGGAAAATCCACGTCCACGCCGGCTTCGACAAGTTGCGTGGAGATGACGCGGCAGGGTAGTCCCTTCCGCAATCTACGGCGAATGAGTCGGATCAAGGCAAGCCGATGCCGCGGGCACATAGCGGCGGAAAGGTGGATAGGCGGTGGGCCGTCGGGCCGTTGGCGGCGTAGCGCCTCCCAGAGTTCCTTCGCGTGGCGGGTGAGGTTGACGACGCAGAGGACTTGCGGTTGCGCGGCGAGACGTTCTGCCAGCGCGGGCCAGCCAAGCGTCTCGTCGGCAGCGGGCAGGTGGTAATCCACACGCCACAACTCCCGGAAGAGCGCAGGCGGATCGGGGGTGATTTCGCGCAACTCGTGCGCCTCGAAGAAGTCCCTGGGCAGCGAGCCACCGCGCCGAAAGGCCGGTTGCGTGGCGGAGCAGAAGACGAAGCTCACGCCGTAGTTTTTCTGCAACTCGCGGAAGGCGCTGAAGCAGGGGGCGAGCAGATGCGTCGGCAGCGTTTGCACCTCGTCGAAGATCACGACCGAGCGCGGGATGCGGTGGAGCTTGCGGCAACGCGCGGGCGCGGCGGCAAAGAGGGATTCAAGGAACTGCACCGACGTGGTGACGATGACCGGTGCGTCCCAGTTTTCCGCCACCAGTTCGAGACGGGATTTTTCCTCCTCGCTCTGGTCCGGCCGCGGGCAAACGCCAGAATGGTTCTCCAAGACCACGTCGTGCCCGAGGATGCGGCGATACTCAGCGGCGTTTTGCTCGATGATGGAGAGGTAGGGAATAACGACGATGACGCGGCGGAGTCCGTGGGCCCTGGCGTGGGCCAGTGCGAACGCCATTGAGGAAAGCGTTTTGCCGCCGCCGGTGGGGACTGTGAGCGAGAAGAACCCTTGGGGCAGTGCGGCGCGTTCGAGGCAGGCGTCGAAAATGCGATTGCGGAGCGCAGCGAGCGGGCTGTCGGGATTGGCTTCGCTTTTCCGTTGGCGCTCGGCTTGCACGGCTTCGAGCAGCCGGTCGGCTTCCAGCGGCTTGTCTGGCGGCGGTGTGGCTGGCCAACAAGCGGTGTCGAGGCGGTCGGCATCCACGAGGCAGGAAAACAGCAACCTCGTGTAGAGATCAGTGGAGAGCGCATCCGTAACCCAAGGCGGCGGGCTGGCGACGGCAGGGAGCGGACCGAGTTCCCCTGCGAGCAGACGGAGCAGGTCGCAGGCAGTCTCGGACGGGCGCAGAGCGGGCGAACCGACCAGTTGCTGCAAATCACCGCAGTCGTGCAGTCCCGCGTGGTGTCCGGCAACGGCGAACGCTGTGCCGGCCAGTTTGTTTTCCTGTCGGACGCGATCGAAAGCCCAGGCCGCACCGAAGATAGAGTGTTGTGTTTCGGCGCTGCTGCCTCGTTCGCCTCGCAACATCTGCTGAAACTCCGGGCGATACTTCCCCACATCGTGCAACAGGCCGGCCAGTTCGGCCTCGGCGGCCAGGTCCAGCGGTGCGGCGAATTGCTTCGCCAGCGCGGCGACGTTGCCCAGGTGTTCCGCCAGCGGTTGCCAATGCGCCGGGTCCGGGTCGCGGGATCCGTCCGTCAAAACTGCGGTGTGCGCATAGAAGGTCATTTCGCCCGATGGGGAAGCTTCTGATGCCGGACTTGTTTTAACTCCGTCGCCGTCCCGGCGCAAAAGCTTTTTTGATTTTCTTTTCACTCCGGGCAGTATCCACCCCCCGGTGGGACAAATGCAGTCCGACCCAAATTTTTTTTCGGCCCCCCAAATCGGTCTCCACGGCAAAGGGAGACGCCCAACAGCGTAGGGTTTTTGCCAGGAACGCGCTTGCCGGGTGATGCGGCTAATGATTAGCCTTGCCGACACACGCCGATTTTGAACACCTTCAGCCTATGTTGCGAAACGGGATGATCTTTTTGCTTTGCGCGGTCTGCGCCAGTTTTCCGGAGGCCAAATCGTTCGAGCCGCTGCTGATTCAATCGCCCACCTTGAGCCGGACGCAAATTGCCTTTGCCTACGGCGGCGAGATTTGGATAGTGAGCCGGGAGGGCGGCGACGCGCATCGTCTGGTAACCGGCAGCGACCGGTTGCGCGGGCCGATTTTTTCGCCGGATGGAACGATGGTGGCCTACACCGGCAATTATCATGGCAACGATGACGTGTATGTGGTGCCGGCGACGGGCGGCGAACCGCGTCGGTTGACGTATCATCCGGGGGAAGACGTGGCCGTGGGGTGGACGCCGGACGGGAAAAACGTGCTCTTTACCTCGCAACGCGCGAGTTATTCAGACCCGCGGCAGCTCTTCACGGTGCCCGTTGGCGGCGGGTTTCCCTCTGAACTGCCGTTGCCCATGGGATCGGCCGGTTCCTATTCGCCCGACGGCACCCATCTGGCCTACGTGCCCATTTTCCAATGGGAACCGGATTGGAAGCAGTATCATGGCGGGCAGACGACGCCGATTTGGATTGCGGATTTGTCGGACTCCAGCATCGTCAAAATTCCGCGCAAAAATTCCAACGACAAAAACCCGATGTGGGTGGGCGACACCATTTACTTTTTATCCGACCGCCACGGGCCGGTCACGCTGTTCGCCTGCGATCTGAAAACCCAAACCGTGCGGGAAGTGATTCATAACACCGGTTTCGACATCAAATCGGCCGGCGCCGGGCCGGGCGGGATTGTGTATGCGCAGTTCGGCTCGCTGCACATTTACGATTTTGCCACGCACACCGAGCACGAGGTCCCGGTGCGCATCGCAGCGGACCTGCCGCAGGTGGAACGGCATTTTCTCAAGCTCAAGCCGGACGACGTTCAGAACTGGGGGATTTCGCCGACGGGCAAGCGCGCCGTGTTTGAAGCGCACGGCGACATTTTTACCGTGCCGGCGGAGAAGGGCGACATCCGCAATTTGACGCGCAGTCCCGCGGTGGCTGATCGCGACCCGTCGTGGTCGCCCGACGGCCGGTCGGTGGCGTGGTTTTCCGACGAGTCCGGCGAATACGCCCTGCACATCCGCGATCAAACGGGCCTGGGGCCGGTGCGTAAGATTGCGCTCGACCAGCCGCCGTCGTTTTACTACCGCCCGACGTGGTCGCCGGACAGCCGGAAGATCGCCTACTCCGACAAGCGGCTTAATTTGTGGTATGTGGACCTGGCCGGGGGAAGGCCGGTGAAAGTGGACACGGATTATTACGACGAGGGGCCGGCGCCGTTCAACATCGTCTGGTCACCCGACAGCCGTTGGCTGGCCTACAATCGAATCCTGCCGAATCATCTGCACGCCATCTTTGTGTATTCGCTGAGCGCGAAAAAAACCCGGCAAATTACCGACGGCATGAGCGACGCGCGGTATCCGGCGTTTGATGCCGGCGGCAAGTATCTTTACTTTGCCGCCAGCACGGATTTCGGCTTGACGGTGGGCGACAGCGACATGACGGGCATCGCGCGGCCGGTGACGTTCAGTGTTTATGCCGTGGTGCTTCGCACGAATCTGCCTTCGCCTGTGGCGCCGCAAAGCGACGAAGAACGGACGAATTCAACCTCCGGCGCTTCATCCGGCGCAGCGGCGGCGCGGGCCGGGGACAAAAAGCAATCCGGAAAATCCCAAAGGCCCGAACCGGTGAGGATTGATTTTGCAAACCTCGGCCAGCGCATCGTGGCGTTGCCGATTCCGGCGCGGAACTACGTGGATTTGCGCGCCGGCACCAATGGCGCTTTGTTTTTGCTGGAAGGCCCGCCGGTGGTGAACGCCGGCGGCGAGGAGCTGTTCAATCTGCATCGTTTCGATCTCGAAAAGCGCCGAACGGAAGAAATCCTGGAGGGCATCAGGGCCTTTGCGCTGTCGGCCGACGGCCAGAAAATGCTTTATCGCAAGGAGGACACGTTTTACATCGCCGACTCCGCCCAGGCGCCGGCGGCCGGCAAAGGCGCCCTGAAGTTGGACGATTGGGAGGTGGAGGTGGACCCGCCGGCCGAGTGGCGGCAGATGTATCACGAGGTTTGGCGCATCGAACGGGATTTCTTTTACGACCCGCACTTTCACGGTCTGAATTTGAAGGAAGCCGAGCGCGTTTATGCGCCGTTTTTGGATCGCGTGGCCAGTCGCGACGATTTGAACGACCTGTTCCGCGAAATGATCGGCAACCTCGTGGTCGGCCACCTGTGGGTGCGTGGCGGCACGGAGCCGCCCATCCAGAAAGTCAACGTCGGCCTGCTCGGCGCCGATTACGAAATCGCCCACGGGCGTTACCGCTTCAAGCGGATTTTCAACGGCGAAAACTGGAATCCGAATCTGCAGGCACCGCTCACCCAGCCGGGCGTCAACGTGCAGGTGGGCGATTATTTGCTGGCCGTGAACGGCCGCGAATTGACCGCTGCCGACAATCTGTACCGTTTCTTTCAGGAAACCGCCGGCAAACAGACCGTGATTCGCGTCGGCCCGCGCGCGGACGGTTCGGGCGCGCGCGACGTCACCGTGGTGCCGGTGGAGAGCGAGTTCGCACTGCGGAACCTGGCCTGGATTGAAGGCAACCGGCGTCAGGTGGAAGAAATGACCGGCGGCCGGGTGGCCTATGTTTATTTGCCCGACACGATGTTTGGCGGTTACAAAAATTTCAACCGCTACTTCTTTTCCCAGACCGACAAGCAGGCGGCGATCATTGATGAACGGTTCAATCACGGCGGCTGGCTGGCCGATTATATTGTGGATTATTTGCGCCGGCCTGTTTTGAACCGGGTGGCCACGCGTGAAGGCCACGATATTTCCGAACCGCTGGGGATTTACGGGCCGAAGGTGATGCTCATCAACCAGTTCGCCGGCTCCGGCGGCGATTGCCTGCCGTGGTATTTTCGCAAATTGAACATCGGCCCGCTGGTCGGCATGAAGACCTGGGGCGGTCTGGTCGGCATTGGCGGTTATCCGAGCTTGATGGATGGCGGCACGGTGATGGCGCCGCGCTGGGCGATTTACGGCCTGGAAGGAAAATGGGAAGTCGAAAACCACGGCGTCGCGCCGGATTACGAAGTGGAAATGGATCCCCGGCTGGTGCGCGAGGGGCACGACCCGCAACTCGAAGCAGCCGTCAAAGTTGTGCTCCAGCTTTTGAAAGAGCATCCGCCGGGAAACTATCCGCGGCCGCCCTATCCCAATTACCACCAACAACTGCCTGCCGGCCATTGAGGCGCGGATTCGCCGTTTCAATTCCGTTGCAGGCGATAGAAAATGATGCTGTTGCCGCCGGAGACGTTCAGCATCTGGAAAGAGTTGGTGAGCGAGAAAACCTGCACAGGCGACCAGGGAACGACGTTGGAAAGATTGGTCTTGGCCAGCAACGTGTATTGCCGGCCCGGCTGGCCGTAACCCACCAGCGTGCGCGCTTGATTGGCGCCGTTGAAAGCGTCCAACACCGGCGGGTCCGGGGTAAATTCCACGGCACGGTAAAAAGCGTTGGGCACCGGCGGCGCCAATCCGACGAGGCTGGTGACCATGTTGGTTTGGGCAAAATGCCGCGTCGGCGTCCAGCCGGCGGGATTGTTCAGATTCGTGGAATATTCAATCGCGTAGCTCGTCCATGCCTTGCCGTAGAGCGTTAATTGTCGGGAGCCGTCGGAGGCGAAACCCGCTTCGAGCAGCGGCTGATTGGCGATTACCACCACGCGACCCGATTGCGCCAGGGTGCGGGCCATCGGGGTGGCATCCGGTTTGGTTCCGCTCAATGCCGTCACCCGCAAGGGCACAAACGCGGAAGTCTGGTTGGAAACAGCGGTGAACGCGAGGGCGGCCAGGGTGTTGCTGCCGAAAATGGTCTGCCCGGAAAGCGTGACCAGATGCAATTGCCAGGTCGAACTGTCTTGCTGAGCCAACACGGTCGCCGCAGGGTCCAACTGCGGCGCGAGCGATTGCAACACCAGATTCGTCAAATGGCCCGGCGGAATCTGCAGCGTCGCGTCAATGCCGGCAACGTTCGTGTTCACGCTGGAACTGATGGACACACTCCCGGACTGTCCCGCGCGCAGCACTGTCGTCCCCAGGCTCAACGTCAGAAACTCCGTGTTGACGATCACCACCGCGCTCATCGCGGCGCTGAAATCTCCCGAGAACGTGAGCGTGGAAGTTTGCGGGGATTCGCCGCGATTCGGTTCCAGCACGTCCAGGGTAAACGTCTGATCGCCCAACGGCGTGAAGTTTCCCGTGCCGGCAAGGGCGAACAGATCGTTTACGTTGAAAAAAACCTGGCTGGGGCCGGCGCCGTCGCCGACCACCGCCGCCAGGGGATGGGCGGCGTTGGTGTGGGAGAGCAGCACGATCCGGCCTTCCGTGTTCGGATCGGTCAAGTCGAGGATGATGACTCGGTCGTTGGCGACGAACGTGTTTTCGGCTGCCGTGGTCACCGATGGCAGCGGACCGGAGGGAGGAAAAACAACCGGCACGCCGTTCGTCGGTGTGGAGACCAGGCGGAAATAATACGTCGTGGCCGGCCGACACTCGCTGACGCGCACCATCATCAGGCCGGCGTTTTGAGTTTTCTGCCGAATGGTTGCGGCATCCACACGGCGTGCGTAACCCGCCGCCAGCGCCGGATTGCCGGTGCGCAGCGGATACGCCTCAATGCCGACCTGGCCGGCGAGATTGGTTGCCCCGCCGGCATCGGCAAAGACGGCAATGGATGGCGTGGAATTGGTCGCCCGCCAGACGACGCTGAAGCTGGCAGGCGTCACGTTCACCACGGCGAAATTGGTGAGCACGTCGGCGCGGGCTGCCGGACACAGCCACAAAAGACCGCCCCACAACAATCCCCCGCTTAACCGGCGAATAATACGCTTCAATGGAAGTTCGGCAATCATACAATCAAGGCCCGTGGGTCGGCGAGGAGGCTGAAACGCTCCGTATGGTCACGCTCGAACCGATGCGCTGCAGCCCGGCTTGGCCATGCACGGCGAGAATTTGTTCGCCGCCGGCCAACACGGCGAAGCGCGTCATGCCGTTGGCCTTGAGCACACGCGCCATTTGCCGGGCGCGGCCGTCGCCGTTGTCAATGAGCACCAGCAGCGGCGGCGTGGCGTTAAGAGCTGCCAGTTTCGTTTGCGGCGACCCGGCTGCAAACGGCGACCTGACAATCCGCGCCCCGGGGAATTCGGCGGCCAGATCGGTGAGCGGCGGCGCAGCGACGACGGCCAGCTTCGTCGGAGTTCCGTTGGTGATCGCCGCCGGGGGCTGGCGCAAATCCACCAGCACCACGTCCGCGCCTGGCACCTGCTTTAGTTGGGCGTAGGTAATTAGCGGCTCCGCGTCGGGTTTCAACCCCCCGGGCTGTGTGGTTTGCGCTTGCGCCATCTGCCATGCCGCGAAACCGCCATCCAGGACTTCGGCGGTGATGCCGGGTTTTTGGTTCAACGCGGCAGCGGCGGCGGGAGCGGCGTTGTCTCCCAAACCGCCGTCATACACCACCACGCGGCCCAGCGGCGGCAGTTGTTTTTCCGGCACGAGCTGTGCCGGGATGTTGAGCGCGCCGGGGATGTGACCATTCTGGAAAAGAACATTCATGCGCACGTCCACAAAGGTGATTTTTTCACCGGCGGCCAGCAGGGATTGCACTTGAGCCGGTGAAATGGCCAAGGCTGCGCCACTGCACGCGAGCAGCGCACTGGCCAGCCAGCGGGCCGGAAATCGGAAAATGCCGGCGCACCCGCGTTTTGGCAGGTCCCGGCGATGTCCGGCGACGACGCCGTTTGGGGAATGCGGCCGCCCTCCCCAGGCGATGCCGTCCTTCACTTCCCGCCGCGCTTCAAAACGGGGCGGCCAAACGGAAAATATTCGAAGAATTTGCATGATCATTGCGGAATGAAATTGTTGACCGGATTGGCCATGTCCAGCATCAGCACGGCCACCGGCGGAATGACAAAATCATCGCCGGCGGGGTGGCTATTCTGGATGACGGCCGCCAACCAGCGGCCGGACTCGGCATCCAACATCCGCACGGCTCGCGCGTTGCTCACGCCGAGCTGATTCAGCAACTGGTAGGCGGTGTAGCCGCTGGGGAATCCGACGTAGCTGAAGGCGCTGGCGCCGGCGGGCAAATTGAGCGGGCCGGTCGCATTCACGCCCAGGTCCAGCACGCGCGAGGTGTCGAACTTGATCCAAAGAAAACTGCCGGCCACCAGCGAAAAATTTTGTCCCGCCGGCGTGCCGTTGTTCCAATAGGCCGTCTGGCTGACGACTTGTGGCACCAATGAACTGTAAAACGAGACCTGCTGCACGCCGGCCTGCGCGTGCCATTGTGTCAATAACGTAAAGGCGTCGTGGAAGTAGCCGGTCATGGCGGCGGTGACGGCCACGGCATTGCGGTTCTGGAAGACGCCCTGCAAAGACGGTAGATCTGCCGAGACGACGCTGGTCAGGTTGCTTTGTGTCTCCAGCCAGACGGCCTTGCCACCCGCCACCGAAGGCCGGTCTTTAAACGTGGGGGTGCGGGTGAGGGGTACGGCGTTCAAACTCGGCAGATGGATGAGACGAACATTGGCCGTGAGCGGTCCCAGCGAATTCTCCTGGCACACCAGCCACGGACCGTCGAGGAACGGCTGCGTTTCATCCTCCGGCGTGCTGGTGATGCGCACTTCGACGCTGCGCAACAAATCGTAGCCGTAAAGGTCCACTTCGCCTTGACGATTGTCCTGCCAGACAATCCAGTTTCTGTAAATGGCCGGATGGTATTGTCCGAAGGTGTTGGTGGTGATGCGGCGTTGTTCGCCGGTTTCAAGATTCTTGAAATAAATTTCGCCCGGTCCCACATCGCGCCAGTCCTGCCAGACCACCCGCCCCGCCTGCACGTCGGGGTCCAATTCATCCTGACCGGAGGGCGACACGGCAAACGTCTGACCGGTGAGCAGATTGGTGGCGATCAAATTCCACGCGGCGCTGGAACTGGCCGTCGGACGCGCCTGATATACCACCCACGGCCAGTCAATGACCGGATTGACTTCATCCCGGGTCGCGGTGGCGGTCAGCGCCTGGGGCGCCGGGGCATTGCTCAAGTCGTCCAGATAGATGTCCCAATCGCCGTCGGCCTGGCGTCCCTGCCAGACGACATAGCGTCCGTCGGTGCGCGGGTTTTCCTGGCTCAAGGCGGTATGCGTCAGCTTGACGGGAGATGAACCGCCGGCATTCAAGTTCTGCGCATAAATCTGCCAGTTGCCGTCGCTTTGATCTTGCCAGACCGCCCAATGACCGCGGGCGTATGGATTCTTTGGGCCGCGCGTCGCATCGGCCAGCACCGCGGGCGCGCCGGCGAGATTGCCGATTTGCACCAGCCGGGTGGCGAAGTTGGTTCGACCCAATTGGTCGGCCAGCGTCAACCGCACCGTGTACCAGCCCGGCGACACGACGGCGCCAGCGTCGTTCCGACCGTCCCAGACAAAACTCTGGGGGGCCGTGCCGATGTTGGTCAGCGTGACCGTGCGCACGGGCAGCAGCCCCGGCTGTGCGTAGCCGTAAAGAGAATCGTAACTCCACGTCACCGTCGTGGCATTATTGGTATTTTGATAAACGCCGTTGGTCATGCCGATGACCGACACGGTGTAAAGTTGCGGCGTGCGGCTGGTGAGGGAGACGGCCAGCGTTCCCGGCGCGTTGGTTTCGGGCCGGTAATAGCCGTTGTTGATCGTCCAACGATACGCCGTTACGCCCGTTCCACCGATATTCAATGTGGCGGACGTCGCGCGGGTTGGCGTGGCCGGCGCCCCGGTGATTCGCGTGGGCGGCGCGGCGGGGTTTACCACCCAGTTGACGCTCACGGCGTTTGAGATGTCGAGGTAACCGCCGTATTGCGAGCGACCCAGGACGGACACCGCGTAACTGCCGGGTGCCAGGCTGGAGAGATTGATGGGCGCGGTTACCGGCTGCTCTGCACTCCAGGGGCCGCCGTTGACGGAATACCTGTAGTAATCCACGTGATCGCCACCCACGTTCAGGGCGGCGAAGGTTGTCGCGGTTGGCGAAGACGGCACGTTGGAAACCACCACCCAGCCAACGACACCCGGGAAAATTTCAAGCCGGGCATCCACCGGACTTGGATCCGGCGCAGCCTGGAAGGTGATCGGCGCGTTGAACGGGCGCACGGACAGCGCGTCGCCGGAGACAAACATCGGCCCGGCCGGCGCGCCGACGCTGGCAAAGTCCAACGTGCTGTTGCCCGACACCACTACGTCGTTGGTCTGCGTCAGTGAGCGGTTGCCGTAGGAGTCGGTGGCGTAAAAGGCAATCAGATAGTCGCCCGGCGTCGCCAGCGAGAACGGCAATGCCGGAACAAACGGGCCGTTGGTTACGTTGTAAAACATGCTGACCGGGCCGGCATCGTCGGCGGTGAAATAAATCTGCGTGTCGGGCGTGACGTAGTATTTGCCGCCGCTGTTGTTCGCCGGTCCGGCGAAGCGCATGGTCATCACCGGCGGGTTGGTGTCCACCACCGTCGTCGCGTAAGTGACCGTATAGGTGTAGTCGCCCAGGTCCACCTTATCGAAAAGGCTCAGCCAATTCTGGCGGATGTTGCCCAGCTCAGTGTAGCGGTGACTGGTCCAAAAGTTGTTCGTGTTCAGAATTTTTCCGTCCGATCGCGATACGCCGGCTACGCGCAGACGATCCTGGCCGGGGTCGGGCACCTGGATGTAACCCCAGCCGGGTTTGTCGGCGTGAAGCGTAACCTGGAAACTGCCGCCCGGTCCGGCCGAGCCGATCACCGCGGCGTTGGTTAGCAGGTTCACCGGCAGAACGTCGCCTTCGCTTTCATAAAGCGCCGTGGGAATGACCTCGGTGTCGTTGGTGTTGATATCCGCCAAAAAATCCTTGACGTTGTCCCGGCCCGGATCGTCATCCAGCACCTCGTGCGCGATGAAACAGGCGTTGAGGGATTGGATGAGCGATGTTTCCTGTCCGCCTAAATCCGAGGAATGGGTGTAGCTGGCGCTGAACTGGATGAATTGGCCGGACAGCGAGGTGATCATGTCCCAGGCGCCCTTACGGGCCTGGCCGGGCGGAATGTCGCCGAGGTTCACATTCAGGCTGGTGGGCTGCACGGGCGTGTCCTCGACACGGGCGCCCAGCAATTGCGCAACCAGCAGCAGACCGTTGTTGCTGGCCGCGATCTTCGGCTGCTGCGAATTGATGTTCACGGATTGGGCGGTGCCATAACCGACGTTTTTGACCAGCACGCCGAGCGTGAACGGGACGGGACTTTCCACTTCAGGCGTGAAGGGGTCGTCGCCCTGCACGTCGCGCGGCTGAAAGTAAGTAATTTGCAGTTGTGCATCCGGCTTGACGTAAATCGTCGCCGGAAAGGCGCTCAAGACATTGGCCGGGATGGTCTGGCCGCGCAGTTTGCCCGACAAACGACAGCCAATGCGGTATTGAATGCCGTTGGGTGTGGTGCCGCCCGCCGCCGGTTTGGGAATGATGAACCAGTGGATCACCGCTTTGGTGGTGGGCGCA
>DASRCU010000260.1:0-2074 GCA_035652955.1 Verrucomicrobiia bacterium
CAGGATGCCCTGTTTGACGTAGGCGATCCCTTCCTGGGGCAGGGCGTCAATGCCCACGAAGAGCATTTGTTTTTCGCGCCCGGCGGCTTTGGCGGCCAGATACGCGCCGTGCGCGCCGTCGTCGTTGTGCGCATAGACGCAATCAATCTTATCGAAACGCGCCAGAGCCGATTCCATTTCCTGCCGCGCAATGGGTTCGAGCCATTGCATGTCGGCGCGGAAAATGACGTGGATGTCCGAGCCGGCGATGCCTTCGAGGAATCCCGTGTGCCGGTCCTGGCCGGGCGTGGAGGTTTGCAGTCCCATCAACTCAACCACGTTGCCCTTGCCGTGGAGGGCCTGGACGATCCATTGGCCGGCGGCCTTGCCGATTTTTTTGTTGTCGGCGCCGATGAAGCAGGTGTAGTTGGTGCCCAGCAACTTTCGGTCCAGTACGATGACCGGGATACCGGCCTTCATCGCGTGCGCCACCGGCTCGGTGAGCGGCGCGGCTTCCTTGGGGCTGATGATGATCAGGTTCACGCCGGCGCTGACCAATTCCTCGACTTGGGCGCGCTGCTGGAGCGTGTCATTCTGGGCGTCTTTGAAGATAACCTTCAAATCGGGATGTTTCGCCGCCGCGGCGGCGATGTCGGCGTTCATTTGCACCCGCCAGGGTTCGCCGAGGTTGCACTGCGACATGCCGATGACAAATTGCCTGACCGGAGCGGGCGCGTTCTCGCCGGGCGCGGCGGGGGAGTGGGATTGGCCGCAACCGGCCAGTAAAAGGATCGCCGGCACAAGGGCAATGAGTGTGGTGCAGGGAATGAATTCTCTGTGCATAGGCTGGTTAATTTTTCCGTCGTTGTGTCAGCACCGCCGCCACGATGATGACGCCGGTGAGCACCAGCCGGCCGGCTTCGGGCACGGCATTGATGCTTAAAATTTTGTCCAGGTAGCCGATGGTCAAAATGCCCAGCAACGTCAGCCCGATGCCGCCCCGCCCGCCCATCAGGCTGGTGCCGCCGATGACCACCATCGCGATGGCCATCAATTCGTAGCCGGCGCCGGCTTCGGGATCGCCCTGTTGTTCCTGGGCGGCCTGGCAAATGCCGGCCAGCCCGGCGCAGGCCCCGGAAAAAATGTATGCAAATGCCTTGGCCACCGTCACCGGGACGCCGGACAGGCGCGCCGCCGTCTCGTTGCCGCCGATGGCGTAAATGTAGCGGCCCCAGACCGACCTGGCCATCAGCAGCCACGCCAGCGCCGCACAGGCCAGAAAAATCAGCGTCACCACCGAAAGGTTGCCGCCCAACACCCGATGGTCCACCAGCCGGAACATTTCCGGCACCGGCACGTAGCGGTAGGTGCCGTCGGGATTGGCGATAGCGGTGGAGACTTTCATGCCACCGGAGGCGTATTTGGCCAGGCCGCGGGCGAAAACCATCATCGCCAGCGTGGCGATGAACGGTTGAATCTGCAACCGCGCCGCGACCAGCCCCGAAGCGCCGCCGCACACGGCCCCGACCAGCAGCGTCAGAAAAATCACTGCTGTGCCCGGCCAGTTCCAATGAATCGCCATTTTGGCGCAGCACACCGCCGCCAACGCCAGCACGCTGCCGACCGACAAATCAATGCCGCCGGAAATGATCACCGGCGTCAACCCGCAGGCGAGGATGCCATAGACCGACATTTGCCGTAGCGCGTCGCGGTGTGTGCCGATTTTGAAGAACGCGCCGTCGGCATTGAAAATGACGCCCAGCGCCAGCACCAATCCCAGCGCCAGACAAGCGCGGGCGGCGGGGCTGGTCAGCATCCGCGCCGGAGCCGTTCGTTTTGCCGATGGAGAAGATTCAATCATCGGTTTGGATTTCGGTGAGTTTGGCCGGCGTTGCGCGAGTTTGACAAACCATAAATTCCTACGGTTTCCAAAAGGAGGGTTTCGTTGCAAACTGCCGACGCTGACGTGGTAAGGGCCACGTCGGCGGATGAAATGATGAAATTTTTTTTGCCATGGGTGGCGTCGGCCTTTCTGGCCGTGATTTCCGCTCCGGCCGCACCATCGCCGGTGGATGAAGCCTTGCCGATGGTGGGC
>DASRCU010000261.1:0-5431 GCA_035652955.1 Verrucomicrobiia bacterium
GCGGGCGTATCGGCGGGCCGCGCCAATGTGCCGGGCGGGCCGTAATCAATCCATTCCGTAAAATTGGCAAAGGCCTGCACCGCCGGCTGTGCCGCCAGCCAGTTCGTGGAGGACAAGTTGGTGCTGTAGAGCACCGTGTAAGTCCGGCCCGGCACCGACGGAAACCAGAGCAACAGACTGCCGGGCACCAGCAGATTCGTCGCCGTCAAACGCGTCACGCTCCTGACCGGCACGTTGGAAACCAGGTTTGCCGCTGGCGCCAGATTCGGCGGCGCCACTCCCACCGCCTGCAATTGTGAATTGGAAAGCGCAAAATAGTTCGCCGCCCAAAACTGCAACAGCAATTCCGCGTCCTGACCGGCTTCCAGCGGCAGGCCATAGACCACAAAGGGATGGCCGCCGTTTGTGCCGGCGGCATTGAACAGCACGTTGCTGACCGCCAACCCTGAAACCAGAACACGCGCCGCCGGAACTTCCGAAGGCCCCGCATTGGAGACGGTGACGAGCTGTTCGACCAGGTTGTTTTGGGGATTGTATCGCTGGGACGAAGCGATGGCGGCCACCAGATTGGTGGACAGAAAATTGGTGACATTGACGGACAGGCTGGCGGTGGCATTGGTGGCGTCCGCCGCCGCCGCAGTGGCGGCAAAGGAAAAGGCACCGGCCCGGGTCGGCTCCACCGTCAAAAAAACTGTCCGGGCCGCGCCGGCGGACAGGGTTCCGAGGCTGAACACCACGTTACCACTCCCTTCCGCGGTTGGAGGCGGCGACGCGGCTTGAAATTCCACCTCCGCCGGCAGCGTATTGGTCAGCATCGCGCCGGTTGCCGCATCCGGACCGGCGTTGGTGACCGTCACCGCGTATGTCATCCAATCGCGGGCATAAACCGTCTGCGGCGGCGGCGTGAAGCTCACGGCCAGCGTCGCCACCGCCGTCGGGACATTGGTGGCTTGAACCACCACATTGGTCATGGCGGTGTTGGTCACACCAATGGCCACCACACTGACCGTGTTGGTGAAAACTCCCGGCGCCAGGGGCTGCGCCGTAACGATCATCTGCGCGCTCCCGGTATTTTGGAACTGGAAAAAATCGAACCGCACAATGCTGCCGTTGGTGATGATGGAAGCGGAATTGGCATCAGCTCTTAAAATCCTGGCCGCTTGAATCTGAACGGTGGATGGCAGAAGATTGCTGACGGTGGCATCCACCAAAAGGGCGCCGGTCAGATTGGTCAGGTTGAGCGTGAACGTCACCGAGCCGTTGACCGGCAGCGAACCGGCCGAGGCGGCGGCCGACAGCGCAAAGCCTTGCGCGTTGGCGCGCTGGACGAGCAGCACTCCCATCGCCAGGGCGGCCATGCATCGCCCCCAATGACCAGACGTTTCCATGCCAAAAATCCCAGTTATCATCACCGGGCGGACGCAAAAGTTGCGGCCTTCATCGGTCCCGCTTGAGCAGAAATTCCGCCAGCGCTTCGAGGGCGACGGCCTGGCCTCGGAACGGTTTCAGCGCGGCAAACGCCTGATCGGTCAGTTGCGCCGCGATCTGCCGCGATTTGTCCAGACCCAGAATCGCCGGGTAGGTGGCCTTTTGCACGGCGGCGTCCTTGCCCGCCGTTTTACCGAGCTGCTCGCTGGTCTGCGTCACGTCCAGAATGTCGTCAATCACTTGGAATGCCAGGCCGACGTGATAGCCGAAATCCGTGAGTGCCTGCAGTTGGGCAGGCGTGCAATTGGCGCTCATGCCGCCCAGCCGCACGGCGCTGCACAGCAGGGCGGAGGTTTTGCGCTCGTGAATGAATTTCAACCCGGCGGCGGAAATTTTTCTGCCTTCGGCCTCCAGATCCGCCACCTGGCCGGCAATGAGTTGCCGCGAACCGGAAGCACGGGCAATTTCCAGAATGATCCGGTCAGGCGGATAACGCGGAATTTTTTTGCACTGCGCCGCAATTTCAAACGCCTGCGTCAACAGCGCGTCGCCGGCCAGAATCGCAATGCCTTCCCCGAAGACCTTGTGGCAGGTCGGCCGGCCGCGCCGGAAATCGTCGTTGTCCATCGCCGGCAAATCATCATGAATGAGCGAGTAGGTGTGGATACATTCGACGGCGCAGGCCAGCGGCATCGCATCACGCGCCGCGCCGCCGCAGGCGCGCGCCGCCGCCAGGCACAGCGCCGGTCGCAGCCGCTTGCCGCCGGCAAACAGCGAATAGCGCATGGCCTTGTGAATTGTTGCCGGCCGCGTGTTCTCCGGCGGCAAGAAACGGTCGAGCGCCCGGTTGACCGCCTCGGCGCTGGCCGCGAGGAATTGTTGCAAATCAAACGGACGCCGGGTTGCGGAGCGTGAACGGTGAACGGTCGGTGCAGCCATAAAGTTGCGCCGGAAAAATGCCCGAAACCGTCACCGATGTGAAAGGAAATTATTCGGCCCAACCGCGAAATGCCCGAACGAAACGGAGACGCCCCCGCCCCACGGCGCAGCGTGCCGGCGGCTGTGCCGGTTCCTTCCGGTCTTCGTCATTGAGCGTGCGGCAAGGCAAAACAAAAAATCGCTCCCCGCTCCGGCTCGGTGCGCGTCCAAATGCGCCCGCCGTGATCGGTTAGAATGTTTTTGCAAATAGTTAGTCCCAGACCGGTGCCGTGCGCTTTGCCGTGCGTGGCGAATGGTTCAAACAACCGACCGGCCATTTCCGGAGCCAGGCCAGGCCCGGTGTCCTCCATCTCGGTAATTACTTCCGTCGGAACGGCTTCGAAACGCAGAAAAATTTTTCCGCCTTCGCCCATCGCCTCGGCGGCGTTGTGCGCCAGGTTAAAAAAGACACGGCGCAGCCGGACGGCATCCAGCCGCACGGGAACCGGCGGTGGCGAATTTTGCAATTCGAGTCTCACCGCTCTGGCTTCCACTTCCGCCCGCAGTTCCGGGAGAAAGTCGGCGATGAATTTTGAGTAAATCGTCGGCCTCAAAGCCGGCTGTGCCGGGGAACTGCGGGTAAATTCCAGCAGATCGGTAATCAAGCCGTTAACGCGCCAGACCTGTTTGCGAATGCGGGCCAGCGCGCCGGCACGCTCTTCGGGAGTCAAATCGGGACTGTCCGCCAGATCGGCGGCCAGGCTAATCATTGTCAACGGCGTTTTGAGGTCGTGAACGATGGCGCGGGCAAAATTGCCGACCGCGGCCACCCGCTCGGCCTGCAGCGCTTCGCGAAGATGAAGCCGGTTGAAGTCTCTCAGACGCCGGCTGATTTCCTGCAACAAATTGAACGACAGAACCGGCGAACGCCGGAGCTGACGGAGCATGATGTCCAACGGAAAAAAATACACAGCCGTCTCCTGCACCGCCATCGCCGTAGCCGAACGCAGTCCCTGCTCGATCACGGCCATTTCCCCAAACATTTCGCCGGGGCCGAATCGGGAAAACACGCACCGCGCCCCTGACTCCATCCGCCCGGAAATTTCCACCAGACCCGTTTTGATGATGTACACGCCGTCCCCCGGCTCGCCTTCGCGGAAAACTTCGGCGCCGGCGGCAAAGGCGCGCTCCTGCGCCATCTGCCGCAGCGCCTGCAATTCATCCGCAGGCAGATGACGAAATAAACTGGCGGATTCGAGCGCGTCCACCGGGCCAATGTAAGTGAAAACCGCCCCGCGTCCAGCCGAACCCTTGCCGCTCCGCGCGGCAGGCGTTCCGCCATGCTTCAGATGCCTCCTGTCAGATGCGTGCCGGGGTTCTTTATTGACAAAAATTCGCCAAAACGTCACATTGTGGGGTGTTCGGGTGGCAGCACGTTTCTTCAGCGGGGTTCCCCACCCCCACCTCCTTGGCGTCTGCCGCCCGAACATGGAGTTTCATCCTCAATCTTCCGCAGCCCGCCTCTTCGGAACTTCACGGAAACCGATGGCCTGAAAATAATTTCGAGCCCGGTTTTCTGAAGCGCCGGTTTCAAATTTTTGCGAACGGGAACCGTGTGTTCAGCCGGCGCGGCCCGGATTGGCCAACAGCGCTGATGTCCATCCCTTGCGGCGGCCGCCGGTTAAAAACTTGACGCGCTGTCGGAGGTTTTTTTATTTTGGTTTTCCTGTTGCGGGGGCGTAGCTCAATTGGTTAGAGCGCTGCCCTGTCACGGCAGAGGTTACGGGTTCGAGCCCCGCCGCTCCCGCCATATTTTTATGGCATTTATGAAAGTGTTTGACTTTTAGGGGCAATTTAGGGACAATTGGTTCATGGATACGAAAATGAACCGGGAGCCGCTTGAAGTCAAACGCGGCAATGTCATCGTCAAAATCTATCAGGGCAATAATCGCGTCAACGGCGTCAACTACCCGCAATTCACGCTGACCTACTACGAAGGCGCGGAAAGGAAAAAACGTCGCTTTGCTGATTTGGCCGAAGCCCGCCGCGAAGCCGAATTCACCGCCGACCGGCTTTCCAAGGGCGAAGGTCAGGTGCTGAATCTGACATCCGTGGATCGCCAGATTTATGTCCAAGCCCTCGACAGCCTTCGCCCGTTCAATGTCCCCCTGAATATCGCGGTGCAGGAATATGTGTCCGCATTGAAGCAGTTGCCGCAGAGTGCAACGCTCAAAGAAGCCGTTGATTTTTTCCGCAAACGCAATCCGGCTTCGCTGGAAAAGCGCACCGTGCGCCAAGTCGCCGACGAAATGCTTGCGGCCAAGCGCGCCGCGAATCTATCGGCGGTTCACATCAACGATTTGGATTCCCGGCTCAACCGAATCGCGGGCGCTTTCCAGATGAACATCGGCGGCGTATCTGGAACAATGTTGCAGACGTGGCTGGACAATATGAAAGGGAGCGGGCGCACCAAGCGAAATTATCTGGCCGTTGTCGCCGCGCTATTTCGTTTTGCGATCCGTCGCAAATATCTTCCAAAAGATGCGATGGAAGAAATTGAGGCCGTGCAGCAGGCCAAAGAGGACAACGGGGAAATTGAAATTTTCACCCCCGCCGAGATGAGGGAAATGTTGACTGTCGCCCGGCCGGAAATGATTCCGTGGCTTGCGATTGCTGGATTTGCGGGATTGAGGTCGGCGGAACCGCAACGGCTTGACTGGCGGGAAGTAAATTTGAAGGAGGGACACATTGAAATCAAAGCAAGCAAGGCCAAAACAGCGGCCCGGCGTCTCGCTCCCGTTACGGACAATCTCGCAAAATGGCTCAAACCCCACGCGAAGGAGTCGGGCAAAGTGACTGGCTTTGAATCGTGGTGGAATCAGATTCCCAAAGTGGCGGAAGCAGTGAACGACCAGCGAAGAAAGGCAGTGGAGAAGGCAGGAAAGACTTTTTCTGATGATCAAAAATTTGCTTGGAAGCATAACGCGCTACGTCACAGTTTCATTTCGTATCGGCTGGCGGCAATCAAGAACGCGGCCCAAGTTGCGTTGGAAGCGGGCAATTCGCCGCAGATGATTTTCAAGCA
>DASRCU010000262.1:0-1116 GCA_035652955.1 Verrucomicrobiia bacterium
GACTTGCCCTGCCGTCACGGACCGAGTGGTCGCAGGATCCAGGATCGTGCCAGCGGCAAAGACGCGGCCCAGGTCGTCGGTCTCCGTTCCGCCTTGACCGAGCAGCTCGGTGAAATTGGTGAAACCCGTGCTCCGCATGAGTGCCGTCGGGACCGTTCCTGTAGCGACGGTCCCCTGAACACGCCGCAGACCTTCGTAGTCACCAAAAATGAAGATTTTGTTCTTCTTTATGGGACCGCCCAGCGACACGCCGAACTGATTCTGGCGAAGAGCGCCCTTGGGGATATTGCCCGCGTTTTCAAAGAAGTCGGCGGCGTCGAGCTTGTCGTTACGGAAGAATTCCCAGGCCGTGCCGTGAAATTCGTTGGTGCCGGACTTGATTGTGGCATTCAGAACGGCAGCGCCGGAGCGGCCATATTCCGCGCTGAAGCCGGAAGTCTGCACCTTGAATTCTTGAATGGCGTCAACCGGAGGAAGGACGACGAAATTCGTTCCATTGAGGAAATCCACCGTATCGGAATTGTTGTCAATGCCATCCAGCAGGTAGTTGTTCTGTGCCGGGCGCAGGCCGTTGGCGGCAAAAGCGCCCGTGGCGGCGTTGCCGCGAGTATCCGCCTGCGGCGAGTTCACACCGGCGGCCAATTGCGCAAGGAACGTAAAATTTCGGCCGTTGAGCGGGAGGTCGTTCACGTTCTTCGAGTCAACCACCTGGCCGACGGAAGCATCCTGCGACTGGAGTACCGGAATTGTCGATTCCACGCTTACGGTTTCCGTGACCGTACCGGGTTTCAGCGCGAAATTGGCGACCACGTTCTCGCCGACGTTCACCGCGACGCCGGTTTGCACGACTGTCTGAAAGCCCTGGAGGCTCGCCGCAAGCTTGTAACTCCCGACACGCACGGGCGTGAACTTGTACCCGCCATCCGCGCCGGTGGTCGTGCTCAGCTCGGCGCCGGTACCCTCATTGGTGAGGGTCACTTTGGCGCCGGTCACCGCTGCGCCGGAGGCGTCCGTGACCGTGCCCAGAATGCTGCCGGTATCGACCTGGGCTTGCACCCGGCTGGGAACCGCAAAGAGCAGCAAGGCGGCGGCTGCGGAGAAAAAGGCTAACCGCTT
>DASRCU010000263.1:0-9208 GCA_035652955.1 Verrucomicrobiia bacterium
GCAAACCCGTCAGACCCGCGTCGCTCTGCGCCGCAATTGAGCGCGCGTTGTTCAGCTCCAAAAAAACCGAGGCCGCCCCGCGCAAACCGCAAAACGGAGAAGAACAAACCCTCGCCGCGCGCATCCCCTGGCGCATCCTGCTGGTGGACGACAACGCCATCAATCAAAAGGTGGCCGCCCGCATCCTGCAACAACTCGGTTACCGGCCCGACCTGGCCGCCAACGGCCGCGAGGCCCTGGCCGCCCTGGACAAACAGCCTTATGACCTGGTGTTCATGGATATAATGATGCCGGAGATGGATGGTTACGAAGCCACCCGACTGATCCGCGAGCGGGAAAAAACCGCCACTTCGCTTCCCCGCCCGCGCACGTTGATCGTGGCCATGACCGCCCACGCATTGCCCAGCGACCGCGAACGCTGTCTGGCCGCTGGTATGGACGATTACCTGGCCAAACCAATCCGCCCCAACGATGTTCGCGGCATCATTGAAAAATGGGCCGCACAGCGGGCCGCCACCGTATCGGCCCCGCCGGCCTCGACGCAGGGGTCGCCGGCAATTGCCTCCGCTCCCGCTGTTTCGGAATCCATCGCGTCGGCCCTCGAACCGCCGGTGGAATTGTCGCGATTGATTGATCTGACCGACGGCAACGCCGAAAGTCTGCGGGAATTGCTGGAGATGTTTTATCGGCAAACCGAGCAGCAATTGGATCAGATTGAAAACGCCGTGCGGGCCGGGAACGCCGACGAAGTCCGGCGCCTGGCGCACAGCGGCAAGGGAGCCAGCGCCACCCTGGGCATGGCGCCCTTGGCAGCGGTGCTCTTACAACTGGAACAACTGGGTAAATCCGGCGCCTTGACCGGCGCCGAACCGCTCTGCGCAACGGCGCGCCGCGAATATCAAACCATCCGGGACTTTTTGTCGGCGCATCCGTTGCTGACGGGCACGCCGCCACTTCCCACCTCACCATGAAGAAAAAGAAAATTCTCATCATCGAAGACAATCAAGTGGTGGCCAATGTTTATGGCAATCTCCTGACCCAGGCGGGATACGCGGTGGAAATCACGCTGGACGGCGAAGGCGGGTTGGAACGGCTGGAGGCGTTTCAGCCGGACCTGCTGTTGCTGGATTTGATGCTGCCCCGGATGTCGGGCGTGGAAGTCATCAAACACGTTCGCGGTCAGACAGCGTTTGCCCGTCTGCCCGTGCTGGTGTTTTCCAACGCGCATTTGACCGAGTGGGTTCAGGACGCCTGGAAAGCCGGCGCCAACAAATGTCTCTCCAAAATCACCTGTCCGCCCCGGGAGGTCGTGGGGGTGGTGCGCCAGATGCTCGGCGAGGGACGCGCGGTGGCACACCCCGCTCCGGCGGAAGGACGACAAGAATTTGCGGTGACCTTCGGCTCCGCCTCGCCGGCCGACGGTTCCCTGGAATTGGCCGAAGAGTTTGAGGAAAGCCTGGAAAGCACGTTTGCTGCGTTGCGGACGGGCCTGCAACATCTGGCCAAAACCTCCGACGAAGCGGATCAGCTCAAACAAATTTTCGAGCTTTACCGCTCTCTCCATAATCTGACTGACCACGCCGGCGTGGCCGGCCTGCGCCGGTTGGCCCGCATGGCCGAGGCGCTGGAAGCGCTGTTCAAGGAGCTTTACGAAAAACCCGGAAGCATCAACCCCTCCACGCTGCGCACCGCCGCCGCCGGCGTGGACCTGCTGGGGCTTTTGCTGGAGCATGGCCGGGCGGGCGATCCGGATGTTCTTTCGGCCCACATTCTGGTGGTGGACGACGAGCCGGTTTCCCGGCGCGCCATCAATTACGCCATCGAAAAAGCCCGCCTGCAGGCCGTCAACGCCCCCGACGCCACCAGCGCCCTGCAATTACTCACCGAACGCGATTTCGACCTGATTTTTCTGGACGTGGACCTGCCGGATTTGAACGGCTACGAGCTATGCGCCAAACTTCGCGCCATCCCGCAATACAAAAAAACGCCCGTGGTTTTCGTGACGGTGCTCGACGACCTGGACACCCGCGCCCATTCCCTGATGGCCGGGGGCAACGACTTTATTGCCAAGCCGTTTTTGTTTATCGAATTGACCGTCAAAACGCTCATCCACGTCTTTCGCGCCAAATGGCTGCCCCGGACGTGAACCGGCGAAACAGTCCCTCAGCCGCCGAACAGTTCCTCCGCCATCACGCCCTCGGCCACCTTGGTAACCGCACCGGTCATGCGGATGGCGTAGTCCGGGCCAATTTCGATTTGAATTTGGCCGCCGGGCATGTGCACCGAGACTGCCCGGTCCACTTGGCCCAGTTTGTGGGCCACGGCGGCCGCAGCGCTGCTGCTGCTGCCGCTGGCCAGGGTGTAACCGGCGCCGCGCTCCCAGATTTCAATCTGAATATTCGCCCGATCGAGCACTTTCAAAAATTGCACGTTCGTGCGGTTCGGAAAACGGGGATGCGTCTCCAGCAGCGGACCAAATTGTCTGGCCAGGTCGGCGTTGATGTCCGGCAGCGGCACGACGCAATGCGGATTGCCAATGGTCGCGGCGCAAAACACAAATTCCCGTCCGCCGACAGAAATTGTTTCGTTAAGCACCTCCCGTTTGGGGCCGGCCACGGGAATTTTTTCGCTGTCAAAACTGACCTGCCCCATTTCCACGCAAACCGTCCGACCGCCCTCCAGAACCCTCGCCCGCACTACCCCGCCCGCCGTTTGAATGGCAAATTCCCCGTCGCCAACCCGTTTGCGTTCCCACAAATACCGCGAAAAAATGCGCAGGCCGTTGCCGCTTTTTTCGGCCTCGCTGCCGTCAGGATTGTAAATTTTCAGGGCGCAGACGGCCTCGCGCGCCGGCAAAGGGCCAAGCAAAATGCCGTCGGAACCGACGCCGAAATGGCGGTGACAAATGGTTCGGATGCGTTCCGCCGTGAGCGGCCCGGGCAAATCCGCCGGGTCCATAACCAGGTAATCGTTGCCCAGCGCGTGGTATTTCCAGAATCGAATTGGCATGGATGACGATGGGAGATGCTCAACCGCCGCGCCCGGTCAGCCGGCCCGACGCCACCCGAAGGGCGCGCGACAGATGACAGCGTAAATCATTCGTTGTCCGTCGTAAATTGAAAACACTGCCACCGCGCCTGCCACAAGGTTGCCGCGCCGCGAACCGCTTGCAGCCAGGGCCATCGGCCCGGCCGAATCAAAGTGAGGCTGATGGCGCATCAGCCGTTTTCCGCGGAGCCATGCGGCGGGGCGGTTCCAAAAATTCGATTCCCTTTCTGCTCGAAACGCGCCATCTTGGGCGGGCGGATGTTGGGCTGTTGGCCGGCCGGACCGACGAGCCGGTTGAAAGTCCAACGCGCCGATGTTGACCGCTTTGCGCCATGCACCGCGCTGTTTTCCTGGATCGGGATGGGACGATGATTGCCGAAAAGAATTATCTGCATCGCCCGGAAGAAGTGGAAATTTTTCCGGCCACGCGCGCAGGGCTCAAAAAGCTGGCCGCCGCCGGTTTCAAACTGTTCGTGGTCACCAATCAAGCCGGTGTGGGACGCGGCTATTTTACGATGGCCGACGTCGAGGCCGTGAACCGGTTTATCTGCCGCGAACTGGCCCGCGACGGGATTCGCCTTGATAAAATTTACGTGGCGCCGGAAAGACCGGATGAACCCAGCCGGGGCCGCAAGCCCTCCCCGCAGTTTTTGTTCGACGCCCGCGACGAATTCAGTTTGGACCTGACGGGCAGTTATGTGATTGGCGACAAACTGGCCGATCTGGAATGCGGCTGGAATGCCGGCGTGGCCCGGAGTATTCTGGTGCGCACCGGCTACGGCGCCGCCCTGGAACAGGCGGAGCCGGACAAGCTCAAACGCGCCGTGGTGGTGGACGACTTGAATGAAGCGGCGGATTGGATTTTAAGCGTGAACCGTGAACCGTGAACCGTGAACCGTGAACCGTGACGCGCCCTGGCCCGCGTTTCGCTTCACCTTTCACGCGTCTCGTCTCAAGAATTATGTGCGGCATCATCGGATACGTGGGCAAAAAAACAGCCTGGCCCATCCTGCTGGAAGGCTTGCGCCGACTCGAATACCGCGGCTACGACAGCGCGGGCGTGGCCGTCCGCGGCGATTCCGCGCTGGCCATCCGCAAAAAGGTCGGCAAAATTGACGAGGGCATCGCCCGTTTGCTCCAGGCCGATCCCCCCCCCGGCACGCTGGGCATCGGCCACACCCGCTGGGCCACGCACGGTGCACCCTCCGACCGCAATTCCCATCCGCACCTGGATGCCTCCGGCCGCATCGCCGTGGTGCACAACGGCGTCATCGAAAATTACGACCTCCTCAAAAACAAACTGCTGGCCGCCGGTCACACCTTCAAATCCGACACCGACACCGAAGTGCTGGCGCATTTGATTGGCGATTATTACCGGCAAATCAGAACCCGGAAGACGAACCTCGAACCCTCCAACGGTTTGACGCAGGCCGTGTGCGAGGCCTTGCGCGAAGTCATCGGCACCTACGGACTGGCGGTCATCTGCGCGGACGTGCCCGACACCCTGGTGGGCGCGCGCCGCGGCTCGCCGCTGATCATCGGCATCGGCCAGAACGAACATTTTCTGGCCAGCGACGCCAACGCCATCGTCGCCCACACCAAAAAAGTCGTTTACCTGAACGACTACGATGTGGCCACCGTCAACGGCGAACGTTTCCAGGTACAAAACCTGGGCGCCGACACCGCGAACGTTCAGATCAGCAATCTGGAATTTTCCCGTGAAGACGCCGCGCGCGGGCGCTTCCCGCACTTCATGCTCAAGGAAATTTTCGAGCAGCCGCAGACGGTGCGCAATGCCCTGCGCGGACGCGTGGATTTGGAGGGCGCCACCGCCAAGTTCGGCGGCCTGAACCTTTCGCCGGCTGAATTGCGCGGGATTGACCGCATGGTCATCGCCGCCAGCGGCACGAGCTGGCATGCGGCGCTGGTCGGCGAGTATTTGATCGAAGAACTGGCCCATATCCCGGTGGAAGTGGAGTTCGCCCACGAATTTTGTTACCGCAACTGTCCCCTGGAAAAAAACACCGTTCTGCTGGTCCTCTCCCAATCCGGCGAAACAGCCGACACGCTCGCCGCCCTGCGCGAAGCCAAGCGCCGCGGCCACAAGGCCCTGGCCATCGTCAACGTCGTCGGCAGCACCATCGCCCGCGAAGCCGACGGCGGCATTTACATGCATGCCGGACCGGAAATTGGCGTGGCCTCCACCAAAGCCTTTGTCTCCACCCTCACGGTACTGACCCTGCTGGCGGTGCACCTGGGGCGGATGCGATTGCTCTCCGCCGGCCGCGCGCTGGAAATTCTCCGCGGTCTGGAGGCGTTGCCCCGGCAAATTGAAAAAATCCTCGCCCAAAATGGCGCCCTGAAACGGCTGGCCAGGAAATATGCCGGAGCCGACGATTTCTTTTTCCTCGGCCGCGGCTACACCTTTCCCATTGCTCTGGAAGGCGCACTCAAGCTCAAGGAAATTTCCTACATCCACGCCGAAGGTTACTCCGCAGCGGAGATGAAACACGGACCCATCGCGCTCATTGATGCCAAAACACCCACGGTGTTTATCGTGCCGCAGGACTCCATGTACGAAAAAACAATGGCGAATCTGGCGATGATCCGCGCCCGCAAAGGGCCCATCCTCGCCGTAGCCACCGAAGGCGATCAGGCGGTCCGGAAAGCGGTCAACCACGTCATTTATGTGCCGAAAACCCTGGAACCGTTGAACCCCATCCTGACCGCCGTGCCTTTACAGCTCTTTGCCTATCACATCGCCGTGGCCCGCGGCTGCGACGTGGACAAGCCGCGCAACCTGGCCAAGAGCGTCACCGTGGAATAAACGCGCCGCGCAACGGTTGCTGGGGTGTTGTCCCCAACAATTGTTGATTCCCACATCAAAAAGTTAACGTAATTGAGATTTGTCTGCCTGATCTTGCCCGGGATTTCCAGGAGAACAAACACGCGATTTTAACGCGCTGCAGCCCCGGCGACTTAAGGCTCTCCCCTGTTCCGCAAAGAAGTGGCTCCAGCCAAGGTCGCACACCAACTCGTTGTTTCCCCGGCCGCTGGCACAAGGCTTGGGAAAAGAGCAGCCAATCCGCCCTCAAGAAAACCCCCAAGACTGGCCGCCCCCCACGGCTCAAGCCCGCCCAGGCGGCCGATCTCAAACGCGTCCTCAAAGTTGAGCCGGACGAACACGACTTGGCCCCCGGCCGCGAACCACCGCGCCCGTGGCCCAAATCATCCAAAACCGCTTCGGCGTCCGATAATCATCCTGACCATGTCGGTCGCTTGCGAAGCAGATTGCCTGGGACTGTCAGCCCCCGGCCCCCCGCGCCATCCAGCGCGACCGGAAAGCCGTCCGGCGCTGGAAACAAGTCACCTGGCCACGCCTTAAAAAAGCCCTGAAAGAAGACCGGACACGGTCTTCATTGATGAAAGTGGACTCAGCCCAAAGCCCTATCGGATGCGCCCCCGGCCGCGCCTGACAAAACACTCGTGCTGGAATCTGACTTCAACTGGAAGAAGTTGTTGGTCATTGGCGGTATCACCGGCTGAAACTCTTCTTTCCGATGCTACCCCGGGGCCATTAAAAGCCCAGGCCACCGAGTTTTCGCAAGGCGTTCAACCCACCCAATGCAAAGCCCGCGGCTATCGTTCTACCACCCACCACATCACCATGCTATACTTCACGGCGGCAAACTTCGCCGGCCCCAACTCTAACTCCACCGAAAACAGGAGGTGACCATATTATTAAATCAACATTGACGGAGATTTAGGAGTCCGTTTAGCCTCGGATAATGTTCGATCGTATTCTTTCCCTGCTCATCCGTCTGGCTGCAACGGTCGTGGGGTTGGGGTGGCTGCTGTCGGCTCTGAGTATGCTGGATGCGTACGGGTACCTGCTCATCGGCGTTCCTGCCTTTCTGGTTGTGATTGTGTTGTCCTGCCGGAACGTGGAAGTTCCAACGCCGGTTTTCTCTTTCCGGCGCCTGCATCGTTGGTGGAAAGGCCGGCGCGTGCTGCCGTTGATTTTCCTTTTCATTTGTCTGCTCATCCTCTGCGGGTCGGTCCTTTACGAACCAAATAATTTCGACGGTTGACGGTTCTCATCCCCCGGGTCCTTTATTGGATAACCAAACATCACTGGCATTGGATCCATCCCCATACCCGGAACTCAATTATTTGATGCCCAATTACGAATGGCTCAGTGTCCCCATTTTTTTCTCACCGGCGGATTCCACGCGGATGTTGTCATTGACTGGATTTCATTCTTATTTTTGCCTTCGTTATTCTTCACCTTACTCCGGGCTTTTGGCACGCCGCGGCGACTGGCATGGGACTGGATGTGGCTTTTGCCGTCGGCCAGCTTGGTGGCCATGCAGGCCGGAAGCATTGGCAACGATCTCCCCGGCATGGCCGCCATTCTCGCCGCCCTGCACTGCGCCAATCGCTTCGTCGCCCGGCGCCAAACGGGATATTTGCTCGATGCGCTGCTGGCTGCCGGTCTCTGTACGGGAATTAAATTGAGCAATCTTCCGCTCGCCGCTTTTGTCCTGATTATTTTGCTGGGGAATTTCAAGGCATTGACCAGTCGGCGCCTGGCATTCGCGGCGGCGACTGCCGCCGCGTTATGCGTTTCCGCCTTCATCCCGATGCTGTTGAATCTCAAACATACCGGAACCATTCTGGGAGTAACAACTGCAGTTAGTGATGAACTGCACAATCCCGCGGCAGGCTTGACGGGCAACTCCCTCCTCTCCCTGGAGGCGGCCTTGACACCGCCGTTCTTTCCCGGGGCAAATCGAGCCAGCGCAATCCTCCAACATTCTCTGGGCCACAAGCTGATGGCATGGCTGCATCAAAATTACCCGTCATTCTCCTTGCAGGTCAATGAACTGCCACAAGAAGAGCACGGCGCACTTGGTCTGGCAATGACCGTTGCCTTCCTGGCAAACATTATGTTGTGGGTAAGGTTCCGCCATCATGTGCCAGTTCATCAGTCAACACTCCTGCCTTGGCAAAAAATTGCCTGGTGGAGCTGGCTTGCCTTTGCGCTGGCTGTTCTGTTCTCCAAGCTCGGCACCCGCGGCGGTTTCCCGCGCGAAATGCTGCCCTGGTATCCGCTTTTGCTTGCGCCTTTGATCGCCTTTTTCGGGCGTGAACAAACTGCCCGTTCCCCCTTCTGGCGCTGGCTTGCTCCTCTGGTTTCTTTAAGCATTGTGCCCGCGCTCTTGCTGACTCCCTCCCGGCCGCTGATCCCGCCAAAGACGGTCGTCAAACTGGCGCAAAAGTGCGGCGCTTCAGCCGCATCGCTCGAAAGGTTAAAGACCGTTTATGCTGTCTATGCCAGCCGTGCTGACCTCTTCGTCGGCTTGAAACAGTATCTGCCACCGGATGCCAAAGTCCTTGCGCTGGTCAGCGACGGCGAGGAGCCAACCGCCAGTTGGTGGAAACCTTTCGGATCGCGCCGATGCACCTTTGTCCTTTCCGAGGCAGACGTCGCTGCGGCGCAAAAACAAGGGGCGCATTACCTGGTTCTGAACGAACTGAGCTGCCAGAAATATTTTCACATGGACATTCCCCACTGGCTGGAAACGCACCATGCCCGCGAAGTCAAAACGGTCGAAATCAGATTGCTTGCCGCCGAACCGCCGATTCGCTACACGCTCGCGGAATTTCAAACCAATGATCACCAATGATTCGTACCGGAAAATGAGATTTTCGCAGTTTACTTGTCGGGGACTGGTCGTTTGCTGTGTCTGGTTTGGCGCACTGCGCGATTCCCGGGAGGCCGGTCCCGACTGATCTGTGCATGCTGCGCCTGCCGGATTTTTTGTCTCCTCGCCCCCCGCCGTTGCCGGGGAAACTCAAAACGACGGTTGAACCGTTGGTCCTCCAGGAAATTTGACCGGCCAGCGCGGCCGTTTGCGCGGCGTTTTTTCCCGGAAACCAGACGCAGTAACGCGCGCCCAGCGGGGTGGAGGGCAGGAACGACAAATAATCCTGCGCGGCACCGGCGCGGTTGTAACCGGCGGCGGCGCGGTAGCAGAAAATGCCGTCCGGACCGGCCACGACGCCGTAACGCCCGGCCACGCAAACCCACGAACTCGCCGGATTGGTCGTCACCCCGGTGCGGTTGGTGATGATCATTGAACCGCCATTCCATTCC
>DASRCU010000264.1:0-3061 GCA_035652955.1 Verrucomicrobiia bacterium
CAGGAAATTCATCATGGTTCTCCTGCCAATAAAGCTGAAAGCCGATGGCCATCTGATGCAGGTTATTCTGGCAGACCGCCTGCCGCCCTTTCTCCCTGGCCCGCGACAATGCCGGCAACAGGCACGCCGCCAAAATGGCAAGGATGGCAATGACCACGAGCAATTCCACGAGCGTGAACCCGCCACCAGCGGCGGGCGTTTGACCGGGGGGCGCTGGATTCAGCAGCGTGATGGTTTTCCGGCAGTGCGGGCAGGAAATTTTCTGTCCCAAGGCGTGGGCGGGAAACTCAATGTGCCCGCCGCACAAAGCGCAGGTCATTTTCAGCATTTCGGGACGGCGCAGCGTAACGGCTTTTCCACAATGCGGGCACGCGATTTGTTGTCCGACCCGAACGGCGGCAAAAGCAATGTGCCCGCCGCACGCCGGACAAACCGTTTTCAGAAGCGCTGCTGTTGCGTGAGCGCGCCACACGCCCCACCACGCCGCCAGACTGCCGGCCAAAAGATAAACCGTCCCGCCCAGGACCAACGCATCCGCCGTTCGCGGCGAAAACCCGAAACCTTTGACCAAATAAAATCCACTGGAAACTGGATGCGGCCAGCCGTTGGCCAGCAGGCCAAGGCGATCAATCAAGTAATTCACAGTCAGCCATGCCACACCAACCAGCGCCCACGCCATCCGCCGGGTGAACAAACAAACTCCGGCAACCAGTAGTTGCAAAGTTATCCCGGCCAACACCAGACATTTGCCCGACACACCCCAAATCGGATCCGCCACGTCAAACGGAGTATGCATCGCCGTCGCCGGCCATGGATAATTGGCCAGCCCGCTCAACGCGGCAAAGAGAAGCAACCCACCCGCTGACCACACGAAGAGACGCCCCCAATCCAGGGTGGTGAGTTCCTTCCACCGCAAAACCACCGCGCGAAGCCCGGCAGACCCATGGGGCCGATGGCCGTCTGCTCCCGCCGCGACTATGGCATGGGCATCATTCATCGAAAATAAAATGCAACATCGCTCCAATTCGCGCACGCTGAGATTTTTTGGCGATGAATTCGTGCGGCGTGTCCGGATGAATGATCCAGTCCATTTCCATCCCCACCCCGGCGGCTGCCGCCTGATAACGTTGGAGATAGCTGGCGCTAGGATAACCACTCTCCGCGGTCACCAGCACCTTTACCGGATGGCCAGGGGCAGTAGCCCACCGCGCCGGCTCATATACCGACCCGGGTGCCTGCAGGATCGCTCCATAAAATAGACCGGGAAAATTGGTAAATAAGGCTGGCAATCCCCGCGATTGCGCTGAGTTAGACAACACGTAGATTTGTCGCCGATCCACCCCGGGAAATTGTTGAGGCTGGTTCACTACAAACTCAGCCAAATTGCCGAGGTGCCAAGCCCAACTCTCCAGTGACTTGGATGACCAAGTATGATCAATCATCAAAAACCACCCACCGGCATTGGCCACCGCCTCCGGATATTGATACAAATACGGGTCCTCCACCACAAAGCGAATGTTGCCGATCACCACCGGATGTTTTCGGATTCTGTCCAGATCCACCGGCGGAAAGACCACAACGCGCAGATGTTCGCGTGCCGAAATGCGAACCATTTCATAACGAATCGGCACATGTTTGAGGCGCTTCAACGGCGAGTCTGAGCCGGGAACCACGCAGCGACGCAAGCCACCCCTAAAATCACACTCCCAAATCGCCGAGCCCGGCAGATGGTTAATGTCACCAACCACAAGCATTTTCCGGTCGTCCGGCTCCGGCACAAAGTACTGAATGTAATCATTCGAGAACAAAATCATAGGCTTGGCCAAGTTGGCTGTCTTCAGAACCAAACCGGAAGTCGTCAAGCCGGGTTTACGAATAAAGGCGTAACCCCGCCCGCCCTCCAACCAGCGCGCGTCGTTCCACAATACATCGTGCAAATTATCATGCGTGTGTGCTTCCGAAACAACTTTTCGCAGTGCCCCCGGTTCGCCCAGCGGCATCTGCCAGAGTGAATCTTCCCGACTTCCCACGGCGCTCAACAACAATTGTCCCGTCGCCGGCGCATAATCCAACGCCATGAAAAATTGGTCTGCAGGCAAATCGCATAACTTTTCGGCACGGAGGGACACCACATTCATCCGCCAAAGCCTGTCGGCCTGAAGCCAAATAATCGTATCGCTCGAAACAGCAGCCAGCCCGCAAAAATGGTTATCCCTGTGAGGCGGAGGCACAGATGTCGGCGTATCCAACCGGCTCTGCTGCCAAGTCCCATTTTCGCCTCTGCGTACCAGCATGAAATCATGTCCCTCCGTCCCGTCCACATAAACAAACGTGTTGGTCGTCAGCCACTGCAGTGCCACCACCCGCCCAAACGGCGCGACGAGGGTCGCCTCAGCTTCATCCGTGTCCGCCCGGCAAATCGTTAACGCCGTCTCCTGCGGCAAGGCCAGTTCCTCATTCACCGCTCCCGGCCCTTGATGCGCATAAACAAACCACCGGTCGTCCGGCGAAAACGAAAATGGCGCCAACACCCCATGCGGCCCCAGCCCGAAATGAATTTCGGCTTCCTCAAACACCAGCTTCTTTTGCCCGGTGGCCGTGTCGGCGATAAAGACCCCCATCCCCTTTTCCGTGGAATGACAAAACAAAAGCCGTTCGCCGTCATGGGAAATTTGCGGCGTCTCGTTTTCCAGCATGAAATTCAGGTTGCCCGATTCCTCGGCAATAGCGTCCAAATCCCGGGGATGGTGCGCCTCCTTCCAAACCCATTGCCCGCCGACCAAAAGTGCCATCAGAATGGCAACCCATACACCGACCGGAATAAATGACGTCCGCTCGTGGATCTTATTTCGTAACTGTCGGAACATTAAAGCCTAAGTCTGTTTTGTTTTTCCTCGTTGCAGTTTCAATTTTGCCTTTCCGCTCCCAGTTCTAGCAATGGCCAGAATACCGCCGCCGTGGCCAGTTTGAACAATCCCCCGTCAAACCAAAACGCCACCAGCATCGCCAGTGCCCCCGCCCGACAGGCCACCTTCGTCGAATCCAGAGTTCGGAAGCCCCA
>DASRCU010000265.1:0-4619 GCA_035652955.1 Verrucomicrobiia bacterium
GCATGGAAGGCAAGGAAACCTTCAAAAACGCCGTCCAGGCCATGTGCTCGGCGGCCCAGGAAGTCTTGCGCCGGTGTGAACTGGATATTTCGCGCATCCAATGCATCATCCCCCATCAGGCCAACCGCCGCATCATTGACGCCGTGGCGGAACGGCTGGGGGCCCGGCCGGAGCAGATGTTTGTCAATCTCGATAAATACGGCAACACCTCGGCGGCTTCCGTGGCCATTGCGCTGGACGAAGCGGTGGCCACGGGCCGGGTGCAGCGGGGCGATCTGGTTTTGATGGTGGTGTTCGGCGCCGGGCTGACCTGGGGCGCGGCGGTCGTTGAATGGTAAAAGAAATTCTCCAAAAGGCTCCGACTGATTTGACGAATTTTCATCCTGTGTTAGTTTAAGGCATATTTTATGAGCGCAAAACGAGACGCCGGCAGCGGCGCGTTTGAACAGTCGGTAACCGTTGAAGCGCGGCAGACGCAGTTGGAACTGTCGGCCGACGCGGTGACCCTTCGCACGAGCGGCATTGAATTTCGCAGCCCCACGCCGATCAATCCCTGGACGGAAATGACGGTGGCTCTGCAATCGCCTCGAGGCGGCAGGTTGCGCTGCCACGGGGTGGTGGTGGCCTGCCTCGGCAACAAACACACCGGCTACCATGTTTCCATGGTCTTCACCGGCCTGACCAAACAGGCCCAGGTGCGGCTGCATTCGATGGTTTCCCGGATTTGATCCGGCGGCGCGCGAGCCTTTGGCCCAGGCGCTGGCGCAGATTACTCTTTTCCGTCGCGCCTTTTTTTGCTTCCGTATTCGGACGGGTGTTTCAAGCCCGTAGTGTGTTATGCCGCTCCAACTTCGCAACCGGTCGGAATGCCGTTACGATCTGCTGGCTCTGGGCGAGATTATGCTCCGGTTCGATCCGGGCGAGGGCCGCATTCGCACCGCGCGCCAGTTCAAAGTGTGGGAAGGCGGCGGGGAATACAATGTGGCCCGCGGTCTGCGCCGCTGCTTTGGAATGAAAACCGCCGTGGCCACGGCATTCGCCGACAACGAGGTGGGGCGGTTGCTGGAGGATTTCATTCTGCAAGGCGGAGTGGCCACCGAGTTTGTCAAATGGGTGCCGTTTGACGGCGTCGGTCGCGTCACCCGTAACGGATTGAACTTCACCGAGCGCGGCTTTGGCGTGCGCGGGGCGGTGGGCGTTTCCGACCGCGGCCACACGGCGGCCAGCCAGCTCCAGCCCGGCGATTTCGATTGGGATTACATCTTCGGCAAGATCGGCGTGCGCTGGTTCCACACCGGCGGCATTTTTGCGGCGTTGAGCGAGAGCACCGCACAACTGGCCATTGAAGCCGTGAAAAAAGCCCGGCAATACGGCACGACGGTCAGCTACGATTTGAATTACCGCCCCTCGCTCTGGAAATCCATCGGCGGCCAGGCGCGCGCCCAGGAGGTCAACCGCCAAATCGCCCAATACGTGGACGTGATGCTGGGCAACGAAGAGGATTTCACCGCCTGTCTCGGCTTCCACGTGGCCGGCGCGGACGCCGACCTGTTGCATCTGGACGTGACGGCGTTCAAGCAAATGATTGAAACGGCGGTCAAGACCTTCCCCAATTTTCAGGCGGTCGCCACCACCCTGCGCGCCGCCAAAACGGCGACCGTCAACGACTGGGCGGCCATTGCCTGGATGGACGGCCGCTTTTATGAAAGCCGGAAATATCCTGATCTGGAAATTCTGGATCGTGTGGGCGGCGGCGACAGTTTCGCCTCCGGCTTCATTTACGGTCTGATGACCACCGGCGATCCGCAGCAGGCGGTGGACTACGGAGCCGCTCACGGCGCGCTGGCCATGACCACGCCCGGCGATACTTCAATGGCCGACGTCAGGGAGGTCGAGAAATTGCTGAAAGGCGGCGGCGCCCGCGTGCAGCGGTGATTGTGCCGGGCGGAGGGAGCGTGAATGCGCCGCGTCGCCGGCTGCTTGGCGGCTCCAGGGACCCGGCGTTTCGGCGGGACTAGCGCTGGATGCGCGCCGAGCCGCCGCGGGCAAAGGCCTTGACCTGTTCGAGCGTCGCCATCGTGGTGTCGCCGGGGAAGGTGGTCAGCAACGCGCCGTGCGCCCAGCCGAGTTTGACGGCTTCTTCCGGTGTTTCCCCCGTCAACAGGCCGTAGAAAAAGCCCGAGGCAAATCCGTCGCCGCCGCCCACGCGATCGTACACTTCCAACTCACAGGTCGGCGCCGAATACGTCTGGCCGTCAATCCATGCCACGGCGCTCCAACGGTGGCGGTTGGTGGAATGCACTTCGCGCAGCGTGGTGGCCACGATTTTGACCTGCGGAAATTTTTTCACCACTTGATCCATCATGCCGAAGAACACGCTCGGATCGAGCTTGGATTTGGCGGTCACATCCGGTCCCTTCAAGCCGAGGCCCTTCTGCAAATCCTCCTCGTTGCCGACCAGCACGTCGCAGTGCTCGACGATTTGTTTCAGGACCGACACGGCTTTTTGCTGGCCGCCCCAGATGTCCCAGAGTTTCTGGCGGAAATTCAAGTCGAAGGAGGTGACGGCGCCAGCGGCCTTGGCGGCTTTCATGCCCTCGACGATCAACGGGCCGGTGGTCTCCGAGAGCGAGGCAAAGATGCCGCCGCTGTGGAACCAGCGCACGCCGCCGGCGAAAATTTCCGGCCAGTTGAAATCGCCGGGCTTGAGCTGGGCCGCCGCCTCATTACTGCGGTTGTAAAACACCACCGGCGGGCGCACCCCGAAGCCGCGGTCGCTGTACACCGTGGCCATGTTCGGGCCGCGGACGCCGTCGTGCGGGAAGCGCTTGTAAAAGGGCTTGACGCCCATGGCCCGCACCCGCTCGGCAATCAGGTCGCCGATGGGATAATCCACCATGGCGGTGACGATGCCGGTTTTCAAACGAAAGCAATCGGCGAGATTGGCGGCGCAATTGAATTCGCCGCCGCTGACGTGAATTTCACAGCGTGTCGCCTTGCGAAAGGGAACGATTCCCGGATCGAGCCGGTGCACCAGTGCGCCGAGGGAAACAAAATCCAACGCGCCACTCTCTCGAATGGTCAGGCCATATTTCATGAGGGTCAAAAAGTTCCAGTCGTTTTGCCGATAAAATTTCCCGTCGTCCCTCCATCGGAGGGAGACGGATTCCGCCGGAAAGCGTTAGCAAAATCCCCACGGTTTGTCTCCAAAAAAACACCGGTGCTGACGGGTGGTCAGACCGCTTCCGGCAGTTTTCTTCCCGTCAGTCGTTCATAGGCTTCCAGGTATTTGGCGGTGGTTTTGGCCACCACATCGGCGGGCAATTCCGGCCCGGGCGGCGTTTTGTCCCAGGCCAGCGTTTCGAGGTAATCGCGGACGAATTGTTTGTCGAAGCTCGGCTGGCTGCGGCCCGGCTGGTATTGATCGGCCGGCCAGAAACGCGACGAATCGGGCGTGAGCACTTCGTCAATCAAAATCAATTCGCCGTTGTGCAGGCCAAATTCAAATTTGGTGTCGGCAATGAGAATCCCGCGCTGACGGGCATAATCGCGGGCGGCGGTGTAAATCTGCAGGCTCAAGTCGCGCGCCCGGCGGGCAGTCTCCGCCCCCACCAGCGCCTGCGCCTGCTCAAAGGAAATGTTTTCGTCGTGGCCGGTTTCCGCCTTGGTGGAGGGGGTGAAAATCGGTTCGGGCAGTTCCGCCGATTCCTGCAGGCCGGCCGGCAACCGGACGCCGCAGACCGTCTGCGACTTTTTGTATTCCTTCCAGCCGCTGCCGGATAAATAGCCGCGCACGATACACTCGATGGCCAACGGCCGGGCTTTTTTGACAATCATCGCCCGCCCCGCCAGCCGGTCGGCAAACGGACGCAGCGTCTCCGGCAACGGCTCGTCGGCACCGGCCAGCAGGTGATTGGGCACCAGAGCCGAAAATTTTTCAAACCAGAAAAAGGAGAGCCGGGTGAGCACTTCGCCCTTGCGCGGAATGCCGTTGGGCATGACCACGTCAAACGCCGAAATGCGGTCAGTGGCCACCAGCAACAAGCGGTCGCCCAAGTCAAACATCTCGCGCACCTTGCCGCTCTTGATTTTTTTGATGCCCGGCAGGTCCAGTTGCAAAATGGTTTTGTGATTGGAATTGGTCATGCGCGAGTTTAGCCAGTCCCCGGTTCAAACTTCAAGGCGCAAAGGAATTTGGCCAGGCGCCTCCGCCGACGGTTCTTGCGGCGGCCGACGATGCCTGGGGCTGATGCCGACCGAACGACTCGCCGGGCGTTCGGGAGTTCGGGAGTTCGGAAGCGGAAACCGAAAATTGCCAGGCATCTCGTTTGTCGTGAGGGAGCTTTCCGTTTCAAGCCATCGGCGGGCTGACCAGCTTCACCTGCAACGGGATGCTGGCTTTGGACTCGCCGTCCAGCCGCACGTCCACCGAATACAAGCCGGCTTCGGGAAATTGCAGTTGCAGGAAGTTGACGATGAAGTTGAGGGTGACGAAATGGGTGTCTTCCGGCAGAACGACATTGAAGGGCAGCGTCATGGGCGGCACAAGCGAGCGGCCGTCGGCGTTGATGAAATTCAGCATCAGTTGGTGGCGGCCCTCGTCGGCGGAATAAAACGTG
>DASRCU010000266.1:0-11288 GCA_035652955.1 Verrucomicrobiia bacterium
GAACAAAGGCATTTGAACCTTGGCACCAACCGATTCGTCACCGTGCAATTGGAGCCGCTGGCGCTGGGCACCAACCAAGTGCTCGGCTGGCGCGTGGTTCCCGGCGCATCGGCGGCGGACGCCCAACGATTGAACATTGAACTGGTGAACCTCAGCCCGGCCGGCGGTTTTGTGGTGGCATTTCAAGTGGCTTTTTACGCAGGACTGGTGCTGGCGGCGTTTCCCATCTTGTATTTTGTGGCCGACTTTGTGTTTCCGGCGCTCAAATGGCGCGAGCGAAAATATGTGCTGCGCGCGCTGTTGGTGGGTGGCGGCCTGTTTCTCAGCGGCGTGGCGTTCTGTTATTTCATTCTGTTGCCGGTGGCGCTGACGGCCGCCCAATTGTACTCCAACTGGCTCGGTTTCGGTGCCCTGCAATGGCGCGCGGAAGACTACATCAGTTTTTCCTGCAAATTCATGCTGGGCATGGGGCTGGGTTTCGAACTGCCGGTGGTGGTTTTGACTCTCGTGAAAATCGGCGTGTTGAACTACGCCATGCTGGCCGGAGCGCGGCGCTACATGATCGTCATCAATTTGATTCTCGGCGCGGTCTTAACCACGCCCGAAGTACTCACCCAAATCGTTATGTTCGTGCCGTTGCAATGCCTCTACGAACTGACCGTGTGGATCGCCTGGTATTGGGAGCAAACCGACCGCGCCAAGGCGCGGCGGGCGCTGGGATGGTGGCTAATCACCTTGCTGCTGCTGGCCGGCGCCGTTTGGGCAGGTTGGAAATGGGGCCGGCTGTGGCTGCGGCCTCACGGACCCTAACCCGCTGACAAACCGGATGGATGAAAGGGCGGGCGAAAACATCCGGACCTGTCCCCCGCCGCACACTCCGTTATCCACTTCTTTGGCGGCAGCCGATTTCCACCGTTGCCTTGACCGCTCCAATGGCTTAAGTTCCTGCCAGAGTCAGTGTTGGCAGACGCAAACGCATGGCCGCAACCACGTTGAACCCGGGCGAAGAAGCTCAATTGTTGCAAACAATTGAGATGTTCGAGGTCATTGTGCAATCCCAGCCGCACGATTGCCAGTCGCTGGAAATCCTCAAGGAAGCCTACACCAAGCTGGGACGCGAAGCAGACGTCATCCGCACCTCCAAGCGCATCGCTGAAGCTTACACGCAGATGGGCCAGTTGTCGTCGGCCATTCTGGAATATGAAACGGTGCTGCAACGTCAGCCCCACGATACCGACGCGCAAACAGCCCTCAAGCGGATTGAAACCGCCGCCAGCAACGCCACCGCCAATACCACCATCGAACCGGCCGCCCTCACGCAGACCGACACCACCCGCCTCCGCCGCAAAACACCCGCGGCGACGGCCGAGGGCGTGGACGATGGCCAAAAGGCCATGCGAAAAATTTTCGTGGACAGCAGGCTCATTAGCGCCAGCGACTTCGACTTGTGCTGGCGCACGCCGGACCTCACGACCCCGCCCATGGACGTGTCCGAACCGTTCATCCAGACGCTCCATGACCGGAACCTTTTGCCGGTGGAAAAATCGCTCAAACTGCTGGCTGACAAATCGCGTGCCGGCTACCTCTCCCTGGAACGCTACGATACAGACATGGATTTGTTGCGCGGCTTTTCGGCCGACGTTTGCCGGCGCTGGTGTGTGGCGCCTTTTGATCGCATGAGCAAGGCCATTCTGGTGGCCACCGCCAATCCCTTCAACCAGCAGGCCGCCAAAGAACTGGCCGCCGCCACGTCCTGCCGCCTGTTGTGGTACCTCGCCCAACCGGCGGAACTGATGAAACTCATCCGCAAAGCCTTTCGTTGAACCATGGCCAAGGTCAAATCATTCGGGGAACGCATTGCCGACGCCCTGGTCGAAGACGGGCTGTTGAGCGCCAGCCAGGTGGAGGAATTGCTCGAAGAACAAAAGAAGGAAGGCACCCGGCTGGTCAAACTCATCATGGACAAAGCCTACGTGAGCGACCAGGACCTGGCCGTCTCCATGGGCCGCGTCCTGAACGTGCCACCCATCAACCTGGCGCGCGTATCCATTCCCGACGACGTGGCCGACCTCTTGCCGCGCGAAACGGCCCTCAACCACAAGGTCATCCCCGTCTCGCGCCTGGAAAATAAATTGTTCCTGGCCATGGCCGACCCCTTGAACGTGCTGGCCCTGGACGATGTCAAGCGCATTACCAAACTGGAAATCGCCCCGCTCATCGCCTCCGAAAAAGCCATCACCGACAAACTGGCCGCGCTGGACTCAGCCAAGGGCAGTTCAATGGAGGACATCATCGAGAGCGCCCAGCGCCAGAGCAGCGTGGAGACCGACGACGCCTCCGTCGAAGCGGTCAAGGAGCCACACGAAGAAGTCAACCTCGATCAACTGGCTGCGTCCAGCGAAGAAGCCCCCGTCATCAAACTCGCCAACCTCATCATCCTCCAGGCCATCAAAGACCACGCCAGCGACATTCACCTGGAACCTTTTGAAAAAACGATGCGCCTGCGCTACCGCATTGACGGCGTGCTGGTGGACGCCACGCCGCCGCCCAAACAGATGCAACTGGCGCTGGCCTCGCGCTTCAAAATCATGTCCAACCTCGACATCGCCGAGCGCCGCCTGCCGCAGGACGGCCGCATGCGCGTCAAGGTCAGCGGCAAGGACTACGACCTGCGCGTGTCCGTACTCCCCACTGTTCACGGCGAAAAGATCGTGCTGCGCATTCTGGACAAATCCAATCTCTCGGCCAGTCTCGACAAGCTGGGGCTGGACGCCGCCACCTACCGGCAATTCAAGGCCGCCATTGACGCGCCGCACGGTCTAATCCTGGTCACCGGGCCGACCGGTTCCGGCAAAACCACCACCCTCTACTCGGCGCTCAATGAATTGAACAGCCCGCAATGGAACATCATCACCGTCGAAGACCCCGTTGAATTCCAGATTCCCGGCATCAACCAGGTGCCCACCAAGAAAGAGATCGGCCTGACATTCGCCAACGCGTTGCGCTCCATCCTGCGACAGGATCCGGACATCATCATGATTGGCGAAATTCGCGACACCGAGACCGCCGAAATCGCCATTGAAGCCGCGCTCACCGGCCATCAGGTGCTTTCCACCATGCATTGCAATGACGCCCCCGGCGCCATTGCCCGCCTGGACGACATGGGCATTGCGCCCTTCCTGATCTCCTCCTCGGTGATTCTTTCCTGCGCGCAACGGCTCATGCGCCGCATCTGCTCGCATTGCAAGGAACCGGTCATGTACCCGGCCCGGATGTTCGAGGACCTGGGCATCAACCCGGCGGATTTCGAGGGCGTCACCCTTTACCGCGGGCGCGGCTGCGAACGCTGCAAAAATTCCGGCTACAGCGGACGTCTGGCCATCATCGAGGCCATGACCGTCTCCGACACCATCCGCAAACTCATCATCAGCCGCGCCAATTCGCGTGAACTGGCCAAAGTCGCCATCATGGAAGGCATGAAAACCCTGCGTATGGTGGGACTGGACCGGGCACGCGAAGGGGTGACGACACTCGAACAAGTCCTCGTCGTCACCTCCGCGCACTGACATTCCCTCCCGGCCGGTTCTTCCCCTGACCGGTCTTTGAAAAACGGTTCGCGATTAGAATTTCCGCTGCGGAATCACGCCGGGTTGCGGCCCCTGCGTCATCCAGGGCGGCAATTCCGGTTTCCACTGCGAGTTGAACGTCGTCGGCGCCGGATTGGTCGGTCCCAAAACCCCCGGCAGCGGCGTCATGCCGATCGGCGAGCCTACCACACCGCTCAACGGCGCGGCCGACACACCCCCCGGATTGAGCGGAGACCCGCCAAAAAGCGAATTGTCCGCCCCGCCCGGTGGCGATAGAGATTTGTTTGCCAGTCCGCTTCCTGTCGGGGCCGGGGCCGGCGTGAGCAATTGCTGGAAGACATCCGAGGGGGCCGGTTGTGCCGGCGCGCGCGCCCCGCTTTGCAGCGTCGGCGGATTGAACCATTTGGTCCAGCCGTCGCCCGGCGCCGAATTAAAACCGGAGGAATTGTCGGACAGCCCTCTGAAAAAGGAATTCATTTTTACGGCGCCGGCCGCGAAACTGTCCGGCGCGTTCCACAGTCCCGAATTTTGCGCCTGGTTCCAAAACGACGTGTGGCTGCCAAATGCATCTGCCGCTGTCAGAAAGGCCATACCCGCGGCAGCATTGGTTCCGGCGCGCAAACGGTCCTGCCGCGCGTAAAATCGTTCGACCGCCGACTGGTGAAGCGGCAACCCGTCAGCGCCGTATTCCCGAACGCCGAGAATTTTCTCCGGCGTGGGCACGTCGAGAATTTCCGCGGGCGTGAGCAAGGTCCAATTCTCGCGGCGATCCAAAAGTGCTTGCAGTTGCCCGGTCGGCACTGGCGCCGGCATTCGCCCGCGGGGGGCACTCCGCGGAGGAGACGACGGCGGAGCATTGAAATCAAAAGCCGAGGCGGTAATATCGGCAGCGCCGCCTAAATCCGGCGCTTTGGGGGTGAGCGAAGGCAAATTGGTGGCCACGGCGGCGCTGTCCGGGGAAGAAAACAGAATCGGCTGTCCATCGTCTCCGGTGGTTTGTGCGCCGGTTTGCATCGCCCAGGCGGCCGCTGCAACGGCGAGCAGCCCCGGCATCAGTTTCGCCAAGCTGGAAGCCATTTGACCAAACACGCTAGTTCATTGGACACCGGGCGTCAAAGAGGAATTCAAGACGAAAAGCCGCCGGGCGCGGAAACCACGCGCCCTTCTGGTTGGCCGGCGAAACGCGAACTCTATCCACGACCTTCAAACCCGGCGCGGCGGTGGTCAGGATGACGAAGCCAAAGGTAAGCCCAGCAACAATTGCAGGGCGGCCTCGGCACGTTCGAGGGCGGCGCGCAAACGGATGGCTTCCGCCTGAGCCGTCCGAAAATTCAATTCCATGCCCGCGTAAGTACCGGCGTCCAGATTGCCGAGTCGAAAACTTCGCTCGGCTGCCGCTGCCATTTTTTCCAGTTGGGCAAGGCGCTTTTGAAGGTCGGCCTGCTGACGCGCCATGAGGCGAACGGCTTGCCAGAGCTGATCGGCCTGGTTTACGGCCTGGTCCAACCGCGCCTGGTAGGTTTGCCAAAGCAGCGCCCGTGTCGCCTGTTGAAGGGCAATCTGGCCGCGATTGCGGTTGAAAAGCGGCAACGTCACGTTGACGGTCAATCCAACGGTGTGAATGCCTTCCTCTGCGCTTTTGGCCTGCTCCACACCGGCACTTATGGCGGGAAACTGCGCCAGAATCACCTCACGCAATTTTTCTTCCTGGCTTTGGTAACCCGCCTGCAACGCCAGCAAATCCGCGCGGCGACGGGGCAGGGCGGCCACAGCCGCCTGAAATTCCGCCGAAGACAGCGGCTGGATTTGGCTCCCGCCGGTCAATCGGATTGGCGTGTCCGGTTTGAGGCCGAGCAATTGATCCAGCTCATGCCGAGTTTGATTGGCCTGGAGCTGGAGCTGGCGCAGAGTCGCCTGGGCCTCCGCCAGGGCGGCCAGGTCGGCGGACACCGTGACCGCCGTCACGTCGCCGTATTGCAGCGCGGTTTTGTCGCGTTGACAACGCTCGTTCAATAAATCGCGAGAAACGGCCAACACCTCCCGGAGTTCGTCGTCGGCGCGGGTTTGAATGAACAATTCCCGGGCGCGGTCGGCTACCTGCCATTCCTGCCAGAGAATTTCCAGATTCACTCGCCGCACCTGTGCCTGCGCCGCGGCTTTGGCGGCGCCGCGAGTGATCAAGGCTTGAAGGTCTTCGCTTAAGCCAACGGCATAGCCGGTGCGCAACGTGGATTGGCTCAATCCCCCGCTCACCACCGGGTCGGGCAACAAACCGGCCTCCAACAGTTGCGCTTCCGCCACCCCCGCCTGCAACCGCGCCGCTTTCAGATCGGGATTGTGGAGCACCGCCAGCGTGACGACGGCGGTTTCGTCCAGACCTTTTGCGGGGTCCAACGGATGCGGCTTCAGTCCGGGTAAATCCAGCTTGCTCACCGGCACGGTCAAAGCCGGTGAACGCATCAAGTCCGGCGCCGTTGGTAAAGGTTGGGGATGATACGTCGCGCAGCCGGAAACCAGCAATGGAACAAACCAGAGGATTCGTGCGAACTGCCGCCAGGACACTGCCGCGTCTGTCCAAACGCCTGGCAATTCATTGCCGGGCAGCGCGACTTTGGCTCCGTGAAACATGTTCATGTTCCCTTTCCCTTCGCCAGTTGTTTGCGTCGCCAGTGCAGGTAAAGCGCTGGAATGAGATTGGTGCTGCGCACGGCGCTCCAGAGAACGCCGCCCAGAATGACTACGGCCAATCCCTGTTCCGGCGCCGCCCCCTGACCCCAGCCCAGCGCCGTGGGCAACATGCCCAACGCCGCCGTCGCAGCCGTCAACACAATAGGCCGGAATCGGACGTGGATGCCTTCGCGCACGGCTGTTTCCACCGGCATGCCGGCCGCCTCGTTGCGGCGGATGCGGTCGAGCAGCACGATTCCGTGGCGCAGCCCGATGCCAATGAGCGTCAGAAACGCCACCATCCCCGTGGCATTCAAACCCACGCCGGTGATTACCAGGGCCATGGCACCGCCCATCAGCGCCAGGGGAATTTCCAGGAGCAAAATTCCCGGCACCAGCAGGCCATCGAATTGCAAAATTAAAATGCCGACCATCAACACGAACGCCGCCAGCGCCGCCGCGCCCAGCCCTTCCGCCGCCGCCACCAGTTCGGGATACAATCCACCGAATGCAAGTCGGCAGTCCGGTGGCAGTTTTAATCCGGCCAGCGCGCGCCGGGCGGCAACCAGGGTGCTGCCCAACGGACCGGTCGGCGTGGCCAAAATGTCCAGCGCTCGCGCGCCGCCGAGGTGGCGGATCTGATTGGGCGTGGTGACCCAATGGAGTTCGGCCAGTTGCCCCAGCGGCGTCCAATAGTTCGTTGTGCCGCCGGAGGGCGGTGCGGTGTGGATCGGCACCTGTTGCAATTCGGCGAGGGATTGGTCCGGGGCGTCAGCCAGGCGCACGTAGAGGTTGAGTGGCACGTTGCCTTCCGGCACTTGCGCCACCACTTCGCCGTTCAGCAGTGGATTCACCTGCGCATACAAGCCGGCCGGCGTCAAACCATACGCCGCCAGGGCGCCGGCTTTGGGCTGCAACTGCAATTGGGTAACCGGATAGCCGTCGTTGTTGAACAGGGAAGCCAGCGCCGGAATCGCGCGCAGCCGTGCCGTGACCTCGTCGGCCACCGCACGCAACTCGCCGATGTGGCTGCCAAAGACGTGCAGGACGAAAGGCTGCGGCAGGCCGGACAGGCTTTCGCCCACGCGCTCGATGGTGGGCGTGTCGAGCGCCAACTGCACGCCGGTCAGTTGTGACGCTTTGAGCAGGCGGCGGCCGATGGCGTCGAGGCTGTTCACGTTGACGCCGGCTTTGAGCGCGATTTGAATTTCGCCGGCGTAGGCCGGTTCGGTATAAGCTGTGCCGGACGCCGAGCCGATGCGCGCCGAGACATGCGCCACGTCGGGATCGGCCTGCAGGCGTTGCGTGATGCGTTGCACCGCCGCCTCGGTATCCACGAGCGCCGTACCGGGAGGCAGGCTGAAACTTTCCAGCAACACGCCTTCATTCGGCAGCGGCAGAAAATTGACCGTCACCAGCACCAGTCCCGCCAGACTGAGCAGCAAGAGGCCGAACGTGATTGCCAGGCTCAGGCGCGGCCAGCGCGAAACGCGGTTGAACAGTTGTTCGTTCCAGCGGCGCAGGCGTTCCAACAATCTTCCGCCGGCGGTGGGGCAGTTGCGGGGTCTGGCCCGCAGGAAACCCAGAGTCAAGGGAATAAAACTCAACGACACCGCCAGCGACGCCAGCAACGCCAACGTCATGGCCAGTGCAAACGGAATGAAAAACAGTCCCGCCAGCCCACCGACAAACAGCAGCGGCACAAACACCGCCACCGTCGTCAGCGTGCCGGTGAGGTCGGCAATGGCAATCGCCCGGAGTCCCTGCCAGATTCCCGTCCAGCCACCCTGGCCTTGTTCCCAATGATGATAGATGCTTTCCAGCACCAGGATGGCGTCGTCAGCCAGCAACCCCACCGCCACCGTCAACGCCCCGAGCGTCATCAGGTCCAGACTTTGCCCGGCGGCGTGGAGTGCCGCGATGGCCAGCAGCAACGACAGCGGAATGCTCCCGGCCAGCACCCAGATGCCGCGTCCGGCGCCCAGCACCCAAAACAACACGGCTGCGGCAAGCACACCGCCCAAAATCAAATTCCGTCCCAGATCCGCGCCGACGAGATGGACGAGACGGCCCTGATCGTAGATGCAAATCCAGCGAACACCCGCCGGCAATTGAGGCAACGTCTGCTCCAACACAGTTTGCACCGCCCGTGTCACCGGCACGGTGGACGCGCCGGGTTGTTTGAACACCGTCAGCGCCACTGCGGGGCGGCCGTCGAGCAAGACGGTATTGTGCGTGGGCAGGGCCGCCCGCACGACTCGCGCCAGATTGCCCAACGGAATGGGACCGGTCGGACCGGGAACGGGAATATTCGCCAATTCCGCCGCGTGCACCGGCAAATGCCGCGCCTCGATGAGGACGTCCTGGTGCCCCAACGTCACGTAACCGCCCGGCTGCAACAAAACCTGATCCCGGATAGCCTGCACCAAAGCGGTCTCCGGCACGCCAAAACGTCGCAAGGCGTCGGGATGAGGCTGCACCCACAGCGCCTCGTCGCCCGCGCCGTAAAGCTGCACCCATTGCACGCCGGGGATGGCCCGGAGCGCCGGCACGACGTTGGCTTGAATGGCGCGTTCCACCTCCGCCGGCGGGAGGTTGGCCGGGATTTCGGCGGTGTAATCGGCCACTTCGTTGATGGCGTTGCCCATGATTTCCGCCCAGGGCGACACGTTGACCGGGAGCTGACTGCGGGCCCGGTCAATCGCAGAGTTGACCGCCAGTAAATCCTGTTGCGCCTCGGTGTTCCGGCGAAAACGGACATCTATTTCCACCGTGCCGTTGCCCATGACCGAGCGCACGTCGGCCACGTGAGGCAGCGCCAGCAACTGCCCTTCAAGCGGCCAGACGATCTGCGATTCCAGTTCGGCAGCCGTGGCGCCCGGCTCGTGCGCAATGACGCTGATTTGGGGAAAATTGAATTGCGGCAGGACTTCAACGGGAATTTGGTGAAAGGCGTAAAGTCCGCCGGCCACCAGCGCGCCGAAAAGCAGCGCCCAAATCAAAGGCCGCTGCCACCAGGCTCGAATGATCGGTTTTTCCGGCATGGCCAATTCACCGGTTAATCCGGCGGCTGATAGTTTTGAGAAATGCCGCGGTGAAATTCCAGATAGGCGTTTTCCACGACCACCTGGTCGCCCGGTTTTAATCCGGATTCAATAAACGTCTGCCAGCCGCGGGAGGGTCCCGGTGTGACCGGCTGCGGCCGATCGCCCTGCGGCGTGCGCACCAATACCCACCAGCAGCCCTGATCGAGAATCAACGCCCGCGTCGGCACGGCGATCAATGACCGGACTGCGCCCTGGAGGGTGACGCTTCCAAACTCGCCGTTGAGCCAGCCGGGCGACGGGCCGGCGGCGGCCAGGCCGACGGCTTCACCGCCGTCCGGATTCAACGCGCCGAAAACGGCGACCACTTTCACGGGAATGGGCTTGTTGCCGCCGGCGGAAGAAAATTCGCCGGTCATGCCGACATGAATGGCAGCAGCATCAGCCCCATAAAAGACGGCTTTCAGCCATTGCCGGTCTCTCGGCTGCAACGTGAGAATTGTTTCGCCGGCGCTGACGCGCTGGCCGTCAGCCGCCGTCACGGCCAGAACGTTGCCAGCCACCGGCGCGGTGATGGTGAGGGTTGTTTGCAGCGCACGTCGCTGCGCTTGAGCGGTGTCGCAGGCGGCTTGCGCCTGAGCGACGGCGGCTTCAGCCTGCAGCACCATTTGCCGGGTGACGAGACGGGTGGTGAACTGTTCGCGCGCAATGGCCAGGGTTTTTTGCGCGACCCAAAGATTCGTTTGCGCGCCGCGTTCGGCGGCTTCGATCTGAGCCAGAGCCGATTCAATTTCCGGCCCGGTCAATTCCGCCAACTTCTGCCCGGTTTCAACCGTCGCGCCGGGAAGAATTTTCAGTCCGGTCACGATGCCGGTTTGCGCGACGCGGATCGGCAGCGTGGCCACAGGTTCAACCTGGGCGTAGGCGGTGAACCGGTTAGTGACCATTTCCTGTTGCACCGTCAGCGCGCGGTTGAGGTGAATTTCTCCTGCTGCGGGCGTTGAGGTGTTGACCAGATACTGCACCGCCCGGAGCTGCGGCTGCGGGAAACCCATCGCCGCCAAGACCAACAGAGGCGGCAATAGAACTCCGCGGCGGCGCGTCCGACATCTCATTTTCACGCCGTCACTTTAACGCACCGAAGCTGACAGGAAGCTGACGACCGGCTGACATTTTTGTCAGGTCCAAAACAGCCAAAGGACTGTGTGGGGGGACACCGCTGTTTTCCATCTCACCCGCTCGCGCGCGCCAGAAGACCGACGCCATCCAGCCGGCGGGAGTGACAACGGTTCAGGGAAAAATCAGCGTGAAGCGGGCGCCTTTGCCGGGCGCGCTTTCCACCGTCACCGAACCGCCGTGCAAGGTCATGATGGATTTCACGATGGCCAATCCGAGGCCGGCGCCGTGGGGATGATGGGAACGCGCCGGGTCGGCGCGGTAAAAACGATCGAAGAGGCGCGGCAAATGTTCCGGCGCAATGCCGCAGCCGGTGTCGGCGATGGCCACCTCCAAACCGCCCGCGGCGCTGGGGTTGACGGACACCGAAACGCGCCCGCCGCGCGGCGTATGGGTCAGCGCGTTGGAGAGCAGGTTGCTCACCGCCTGACGGAACAGCAGCGGATCGGCATGGACGGTGCCCTGGCCTTCGCAATGCACGGCCACACCGCGGTCTTCAGCCAGCGCCTCGTAAAATTCGCGCACCGCTTCCACCGCCCGGCGGGCGTCAAAGCGGTCGCGGACGATGGCCGCCGTGGGACTTTCGGCGCGCGCCAGGAACAGCAGATTGTCAATCAAACGACTCAATCGCTCGAATTCTTCCAGGCTGGATTCGAGCGTGCGGCGGTATTCTTCGGGCGTGCGGGATCGGGCCAGCGTCACGCCCGCCTCGCCGCGCAAATTGTTGATGGGCGTGCGCAGTTCGTGGGCCAGGTCGGCGGAAAATTGCGAGAGACGTTTGAAGGAATCTTCCAGGCGATCCAGCATCCGGTCA
>DASRCU010000267.1:0-1164 GCA_035652955.1 Verrucomicrobiia bacterium
GGGGATTTCGGCAAGAGCCCAGACAGTCAATGTCAGCTACTCCTATAACGATCACCCGCTGATCATTTTGCCGGCCGCTGCCAACGTGGCAACGGTCGCGCAGATTGCCGTTCCGGCTGGTCTGACCATCAGCAATGTCACGGTGCAGGTGAATATTCAATATCCCAACGTTGGCGATTTAGTGGTGGCGCTTTTTTCGGCCCAGGGGACGCGCACCGTATTGTTGTCGAACAACTGCAACGGACTCGCAAACGTGAATACGACTTTTAGCGACGCCGCGCCCTCAAAATTCAGCGATTTCTGTCCGCAGGAGGCTGGTCGCGGCCCATTTCGCGGCGAACAGCCGCTTGCAAACTCCAGAGGGGAATTCGCCGGCGGCTACTGGCAGCTCGTTGTTCAAAATACGAAAAGCAATGCCAACAGCGGAGTGCTGCTCGGTTTCACCGTCAATATCACGGGCACCCCGGTCACGCAGCCAAACTTCAACGCGGCTTCCGTCGTGAATGCGGCGAGCGGCGTGGCTGACGGCGTGGTCGCTCCAGGCGAGTTGATCACCATCTTTGGCGTCGGCTTGGGCCCCCAACAGGGCGTCAGCGGCGATCCCGCGCACCTTCCGACCAGCCTTGCAGGAACCACCGTCACTTTCGATGGCGCGCCCGCCCCCATTCTCTATGCGTCGTACTACCAAGTGAACGTGCAGGTCCCTTACAGCGTTAAGCCTGGAACAACGACGCAGATGAAATTGCAGTCCACAGGCGGAGTCACCGGCAATGTCCCAATGGACGTTTTGTCTTCGGCGGTCGGACTGTTCACAGCGCAGAGCAACGGCGCCGGGCAGGTCCTGGCCGTGAACGGCGACGGCACGGTCAATTCCATTTCGAATCCTGCCGCCCCCGGCAGCTACGTTTCACTGTACGCAACCGGCCTCGGCGCCGTGACGCCGCCGGTGGACGCCGGCATTCCTGCTCCATCCACCCCGCTATCCACCATCACCGGCAATATCGCTGTCATTGTGGGCGGACTGAGCGCGCCAGTGACCTTTGCCGGCTTGGCCCCTGGCTTCACGGGCTTGTATCAAATTAACATCCAGCTCCCCTCCACCCTTGGCCCCGGCGCGCGGCGCGTGTTCATCGTCGCCGCAAACGGCTATGCCAGCCAACCCGG
>DASRCU010000268.1:0-14277 GCA_035652955.1 Verrucomicrobiia bacterium
GCGGGCCAACCGGCATTGGCATTTTGTACGGCCGCCAGGAATTGCTGGATGCCCTCCCGCCGTATCAGGGCGGCGGCGAAATGATTTTGCGCGTGGGTTACGACAAAACCGAATTCAAGCGCGCACCTCACCGCTTCGAAGCCGGCACGCCGGACATCTCCGGCCCGGTGGGGTTGCACGCGGCGATGGATTATTTGGACGCCATCGGCCGCCACAACATCTGGCAGCACGACCAGGAACTGGCGCGTCACGCCTACGAAAAACTGGCCGCGCTGAAAAACATCCGCCTGTTCGGCCCTCCGACCGGGCGCGCCGGGCTGGTGAGTTTTCTGCTTCACGGCGTTCATGCGCACGACGTGGTGACGCTGGCCGACCGAGCGGGCGTGGCCTTGCGCGGCGGGCATCATTGCACCCAGCCGCTCATGCACAAGCTCGGGGTTGAATCCACCGCCCGCGCCAGTTTCTATTTTTACAACACCCGGGAGGAGGTGGACCGTTTTGTGGAAGTCATCCGCGAAATCCAGAAATTTTTCGGGTCGTGACCGGCCTCCGGACAAAAATTATTCGTAACGCAGCGATTCGATCGGGTCCAGGTGGGCCGCTTTCCAGGCCGGGTAGGTTCCAAAAATAATTCCCACCGCCGAACAAATCACCAGGCCGAAAACGATCCAGTCCGCGGGGATCACCGGTGGCAATTTCAGAAACAGGGCCATGAGGTTGCCGCCGAGAATTCCCAGTGCGACGCCGAGGACGCCGCCGGCCTCGCACAACACCACCGCTTCCAGGATGAACTGCGCCAGGATGTTTCGCCGGCGCGCGCCCACGGCGCGGCGGATGCCGATTTCACGCGTCCGCTCCGTGACGCTCACCAGCATGATGTTCATGATGCCAATGCCCGCGGCCGCCAGCGCGATGGAGCTGACCACGCCCACGCCGATGCGCACGGCGCGCGTGAACGTCTTGAATTGCTCAATCAGCGAGTCGTTGGAATACAGCTCAAAATCGTCCGCCTCACCGGGCGGCACCTTGCGCACGGCGCGTAAAATGCCGCGTACCTGTTCCTCGCAATCGGCGTACACCGCTGCGCTGCGCGCCTGAACCAGAATGCTCAAGCCGTTCCAGCGCAGTCCGTAGCGATGCAGGGCCGTGGTCAGCGGGATGGCGGCAAAGTTGTCCTGATTGCCGCCGACCGAGCCGCCTTTGGGCGCCAGGACGCCGACCACGGCGTAATTGACCCCGTTGATTTTGAGTTTCTCGCCGACCGCCGGCCCGAACGGAAAAACCGTTTTGGCCAGCGCCGCGCCCAGCACGCAAACAGTGCGGGCATTGTCCACATCGCTGTCGTCAAATAGGCGGCCTTGGTCAATCACCCAGTTGTGCGCCACGAAGCTGCCGGGGGTTTCGCCGAGCAATTGAACGTTCGGAGCTGTTTTGGCGTAGCGGGTCGAGATTTGCCCGCCCCAAAACGTTCCTTCCACGCCCACGGCGGCGGCCAGCGTGGCTTTGGCGGCCACTGCCTGTCCCTGTTCGAGTGTAATGTCCTTGCGGCGCCAGTATTTCTGCCAATCGGCCCGGTTGCCGAACTGGACTTGCGGCCACTTTTGAATGGCGAAGGTCTGGCTGCCCAATTGCGCCAGGTTGTTTTCCACGTTCCGCTCCAGCACGCGCATGGCGGTCATCACCACGATGATGGAAAAAACGCCGATCACCACGCCCAGCAACGTCAGTGCCGAGCGCAACAGATGCGTCCGGATGGCCGCCAGGGCCATGGTCAGACTTTCGCGGATTTCTCCCAGCAGGCGGATGATGGTTCGTTTCAGGGGCATGACGGGATGCAGGGGAATGTTCACTCGCTGCGCAACGCCTCCACCGGGTCCATCCGCGCCGCGCGCCAGGCCGGCAGAAAACCGGAAATCACCCCGGTCATTACTGAGACCAGCATGGCCAGGAGCACGATGACGGGCGAGAGACTGGCCGGAAACAGCCAGTACCTCACCAGTCGTGTCGCGCCCCAGGCGATGCCCAGCCCGATCATTCCCCCGCCGAAGCAGATGGTCGCGGCTTCCATCAGAAATTGCAGCAGGATTGTTCGTCGCCGGGCGCCGATGGCTTTGCGCACGCCGATTTCGCGGGTGCGTTCAGCCACCGACACAAACATGATGTTCATAATGCCGATGCCGCCCACCAGCAGCGCCAGGCTGGTGACACACAGGCCGACCAGCGCGATGACCGCCGTTTGCGCGTGAAACCAGGCGACAATCTGCTCCTGCTGGTTGATGGAAAAATCGTCGGGCTGCTCCGGTCGCAAATGGCGGACGTGGCGCATCACCTGGCGCAATTCCTCCCGGGCCTCGTCCAGGTGCGCGGTATCGGCGGCCTTGACCAGAATCTCGTCAATGTCAGGTTGGCTCCAGACCTCCCGGAGAAAAGCCTGCAACGGCACGATGATGCGGTTGTCAAGGCTGTTGCCAAACATCAGACCTTGTTTTTGCAGCACGCCAACCACCAGAAAGGAATGTTCCGCGATGCGGAGCCGCCGGCCCAGCGGCGATTCGTCGCGGAACAAATTGGTGGCCACGTCACTGCCGATCACGCACACCGGCTGGGCGCTCTCGCCGTCGCCGGCGGTCAAAAACCGGCCGTCTGCCACGTCCACGCCGCTGGTTTGCAGGTACGCCTCGGTGGTGCCGATGATGTCCACGCCTCCGGCGCTCCGCGTGCCGAATTGCACGGAAGCTTCGATAGAGGCCTCGGGCGCCACGGCCTGGGCCAGCGTCAATCGGCGGGCGAGAGTTTCCGCCTGAGCCAGGGTAATGGGCGGGCGCCGCCTCATGCTCAGCCAGTCCTGGTAGGAGTTGTTGAACCATTTGAAACGCGAGACGTAAAACACGTCGGCGCCCAGCGAAGAAACGTTGCGGATGAATGCCTGGTTCAGACCGTTAATGGCCGCGCCCATGAGCGTGACGGTGACAATGCCCATGACGATACCCAGCGTGGCCAGTGCCGAGCGCAGCTTGTTGGCGCGCAAGGCATCCAGCGAAATGCCCAGACCTTCGCGCAGTTCAGAAAATAAATTCATTCCACCATTCTCTGCCGGTTTCCGCCCGGATTCGCCCCGTCGGCTCCCCGGAACGTTGTCCGGGGTGATTGAGCCGCCTCATCGCTGGCGATCCGCCCATCGCGGAGCCGGATGATGCGGTGCGCGTGTCGGGCGATGTCTTCCTCGTGCGTTACCAGAAGGATGGTGTTGCCCAGGCGCGACAGCTCGTCGAACAACGCCATGATTTCGTTACCGGTGCGGGAATCCAAATTGCCGGTCGGTTCGTCCGCCAGCAGAAGTGACGGCTGATTGACCAGCGCGCGGGCGATGGCCACGCGCTGGCGCTGGCCGCCGGACAATTCATTGGGCTTGTGTTGCAAACGGTCGGCCAGCCCCACGCGGGCCAGGGCTTCTCGTGCCAGCCGCCGGCGTTCGTGAACGGGCACGCCGGCGTAAATCAGCGGTAATTCCACGTTGTGCAGCGCATTCGCGCGCGCCAGCAAATTGAACGTCTGAAAAACGAAACCGATCTCCCGGTTGCGGATTTCCGCAAGCTGGTCGTCGTCCATTTCACTCACCCGCACCCCGTTCAGTTCGTAGCTGCCTTCGCTGGGGGTGTCCAGACAGCCCAGCAGATTCATCAGCGTGGACTTGCCCGAACCGCTCGGCCCCATGATGGCTACATATTCGCCGCGCCGGATTTCCAGCGACACGTCACGCAGGGCGTGGACGGTTTCGCCGCCCATTCGGTAGCGCCGCGAAATGTTTTGGAGGCGAATCAGAGTCATATCGAACCCGGTCCGGAAAGGGAAACGGAACAACCGCCGGTCTTGCGGCCGTCTCGTTTCACCTGTCGCGTTTGGCCGGAGTCCTCATTTTTTCTCCGCGCCGGCTTCGGCGCCCGCCGGGCCGATGCGAATTTTCGATCCGTCCTGCAAATCATGCCCCACGGCCTTGTAACCGCCGGAGACAACCTCTTCGCCGTCGGTCAAACCGTCGGTGATTTCCCAGTAGTTGTCGTCGCAAATGCCGATTTTCACCGGCACGGCCCGCACGTGGTCGCCCTCCACCACGAACACCACGTCGGTCGGCTTGCCGCCGGAAGCGAAATTGCCCGCACTCCGGCCGGTATTTGCGCCGGATGTTCCATTGGTCTTCGCGCCGGCCGGGGCATCCGCGGCGGCCACGGCGCGGGAGGGACGCGCGTTTGTCAAGTTCGTTTTGGCGTCCGGTTTCATCGGGCGGGTGGTCACGCTGGCCAGAGGCACGGTCAGCACGTTGGTGCGGTATTCGGTCTCAATTTCCGCCGTTACGGACATGCCGGGGCGAAAGGCTGGCTCGCGTTCGGCGATGCGGATGCGCACCTCAAATTGCGTCGCTTGTTGCGACAGACTGCTGCTGCCGGCGCTCCCGGCGCTGCTGCGGCTGCCGGAGCCGACGGCGGAGTTGGCCACGCTCGTGACTGTGCCGGTGAATTTGCGATCCTTGAAGGCATCCACTTCCAACCGCGCCTTCTGATGGGGTTTGATGCCGACGACATCCATTTCGCCCACGTTCACACGGGCCTCAATCTGGTTCAAATCCGAGATGGTCATGATTTCGGTTCCCTCATTCTGCACCGTGCCCAGCACCCGTTCGCCCACCTCGGAATTGAGGCGCGTGATGGTGCCTGTGAGCGGTGAAAGGATGGTCGTTTTGGCCAGTTGTTCCTGGGCGCTGTCCACGGCGGCCCGGGCCATGTCCACCTGATTCGAGGCGCTCTCTAACTGGGCGCGCGCCACGTCGCGCGCGGCCTTGAACCCGATGAAGTCCGATTCGGAAATCAATTTGCGCTGGAACAACTCCCGGTTGCGCTGGTAGTCCGCGTCCGCCTTCTCCGCGTTGGCGGCCGCCTGCGCCAGGCTGGCCACCGACGAGGCGTAACTGGCTTTGGCCTGGTTCACCGCTGCAACATAGACATCCGGTTTGATTCGCACCAACAGATCGCCCTGATGGACCAACTGACCTTCCTTGACCGGCAGCGCGATAATTTCTCCGCTCACCTCCGGACTGATCGTCACCTGAACCACCGGCTGAATCTGGCCGTTCGCCACCACCAGATTCGTTAGACTGTGGCGCGACACCTTGACCGTCTGCACCGCGATGGCCCGCGGCCGCCCTTTGAAATAGATCGTCGTCGTCAGTCCCGCAACGATTACCCCCGCCAGCACGAGCATAATGAACTTTTTGCGACGCTTCGAGCGCGGCGTGGCAAGGACAGGCGGTGCTTCCATGATCGGAAAATTCTCTCTTCGAGCTGTTACGCCGCAGTGTCGCAGGAAACCGCCCGTCAGGTCAATGGCGCTTTGCAATGTTGCCGGTAATTGGAAAAGGGCCGTTGAAAGACCGAAAATCTCTTCATATTCGAAGCGATAAGCGTACGATTCCAAAATAAAAACGGGCATCAATTTCGGGTCCCGGGGCCGGTTTGAATCCAGCTCGCCTTTGCGGATGAACCCAAAACAAAGTATTGCTTCGCGGTGAATTTCGACTATAAATAGCAGAACGAACGGCTTTGGTTGCCGAACTCATGACCAGTCGAAACGAGCAGAATCGGAATTGGGGCGCGGTGCGAACGGTGCCGCCACCCAGGCAGGGGCTTTACGATCCGCAATTTGAACATGAAGCCTGCGGGGTGGGCTTTGTAGTCAACATCAAGGGGCGCAAGTCTCACGCCATTATTCAGGACGCCTTGCAGGCGTTGCGGAATCTGGATCATCGCGGTGCGTGCGGGTGCGAGGCCAACACCGGCGACGGAGCGGGCATTCTCATTCAAACACCACACGCTTTTCTGAAAGAGGCCGCGGCGCAGGAGGGGATTTCCCTGCCCGGCGCGGGTGAATACGGCGTGGGCATGGTGTTTTTACCGCGTGATGCGGCGCAACGCGCCGAGTGCGAAAAAATTTTTGCCGACCTGGTGGCCGAGGAAGGCCAGCGCGTCCTCGGCTGGCGCACGGTGCCCACGAATAATGCGACATTGGGGGCCACCGCCCGGGCGTCCGAGCCGTTTGTGCGGCAGGTTTTCATTGGGCGCAGCGCCAAGCTGGCCGATGACCTGGCATTTGAGCGCAAGCTTTATGTCATTCGCAAGCGCGCCGAGAACGCTATCCGCTATTCCGGCAAGGTGGCCGGCGGCGAGTATTTTTACGTGGCCAGCCTGTCGTACAAGACCGTGGTGTATAAAGGTATGTTGCTGACGGCGCAACTGCCGGAGTATTACCCGGACCTGGTGAATCCGGCGATGGAATCGGCGCTGGCGCTGGTGCATTCACGTTTCTCGACGAACACCTTTCCCAGTTGGAATCGGGCGCACCCATACCGTTACCTGGCGCACAACGGCGAAATCAACACCCTTCGCGGCAACATCAATTGGATGCATGCGGCCCAGTCCAATTTTGTTTCCGATTTGTTTGGCGACGACATCAAAAAAATCCTGCCGGTCATCAACACCGACGGCAGCGACTCGGCAATGTTCGACAATTGCCTGGAATTACTGGTCATGGCCGGGCGCGAACTGCCGCACGCGATGATGATGATGATTCCCGAACCGTGGGAAAATCACGAGAGCATGGATCCGGCCCGGCGGGCGTTTTACGAATTTCATTCCTGCCTGATGGAACCCTGGGACGGCCCGGCGTCCATCGCCTTTACCGACGGCAAAGTCATTGGCGCGTGCCTGGACCGCAACGGCCTGCGCCCCTCGCGATATTACATCACCAAGGACGATCGGGTCATCATGGCCTCGGAAGCCGGCGTGCTGGAGGTGCCGCCGGAACGCATTTTGCAAAAAGGCCGTTTGCAGCCGGGTCGCATGTTCCTGGTGGACATCGAGCAAGGGCGCATTGTGGCCGACGAGGAATTAAAAACCAAATTCGCCACCGAGCATCCCTATCAACAATGGCTCAAAGAACATCACGTTTTGCTGGAAGACCTCCCGGAGCCACCGCACCATCCGCCGCCGGATCCCGCCACCCTGTTGCAGCGCCAGCAGGCTTTTGGCTATACGTTTGAAGATTTGCGGTTCATTCTGGCGCCGATGGCCAACGACGGGGTGCAACCCATCGGTTCGATGGGCACCGATACGCCGCTGGCAGTGCTTTCGAACAAACCGCAGTTGCTTTACAATTATTTCAAGCAGCTCTTTGCCCAGGTCACCAATCCGCCGATTGACCCGATCCGCGAAGAAATCGTTACTTCAACGGAAACAATGGTGGGCGCGCGCGGCAACCTGCTGCAACCGACGCCGGAAAGCTGCACGCTGATCAAGCTCAAACATCCCCTCTTGACCAATGAGGACCTGGAAAAGCTCCGGCGCGTCCAGCGCCAAGGATTCCGGGCCGTGACCCTGCCGATTTTGTTTGCCGCGGCAAGTGCGCCGGTCCCGGATTCTTCCGGGGTTTCCCGCGAAGGCGCGGGCGTCTCCCCAAACAACCTGGAGCGCGCGCTCGAAAAACTGTTCACTGAGGCCGACCAGGCGATTGCCGGGGGCGCCAACATTTTGATTTTGTCCGACCGCGGGGTCTCGCCGGAATGGGCGCCGATTCCGGCGTTGCTGGCGGTTTCGGGGCTGCATCATCATCTCATCCGCCAGGGCACGCGCACGCGCGTCGGCCTGGTGCTGGAATCAGGCGAACCGCGCGAGGTGCATCACTTTGCGCTGCTGATCAGCTACGGTTGCAGTGCCATCAACCCCTATCTGGCTTTTGAGACGCTGGAAGAAATGATTCGCGAGGGGTTGCTGGTGAAGGGGGATTACCAGACCGCCGTCAAGAAATACATCAAAGCGGCGGTCAAAGGCGTGGTCAAAACCATGGCCAAGATGGGCATTTCCACCATCCAAAGCTACCGCGGCGCGCAGATATTTGAAGCGGTGGGGTTGAACAGCGCTGTGGTGGACAAGTATTTCACCTGGACGCCGTCGCGGATTCAAGGCATTGGCCTGGACGTGATTGCCGAGGAGGTTCTGGCGCGGCACCGGCGCGCGTTTCCCGATCGCCCCGTTGTCAATGGAGCGCTGGACACCGGCGGCCAGTATCAATGGCGCGCCGACGGGGAATTTCATCTGTTCAATCCACAGACCATTCACAAGCTGCAAACCGCCTGTCGGACCGGCAACGAGAAAATTTACCGCGAATACGCCGAACTGATCAACAACCAGGCGACCAACCTGTGCACTTTGCGCGGCTTGCTCGAATTCAAATGGGCTGAGAAACCCGTGCCTCTGGAGGAAGTCGAGCCGGTCGAGGAAATCGTCAAGCGCTTCAAGACCGGCGCCATGAGCTACGGCTCGATCAGCAAGGAAGCGCACGAGGCGCTGGCCATTGCCATGAACCGCCTCGGAGGCAAGAGCAACACCGGCGAAGGCGGCGAGGACCCGGAACGTTACATGCCGCTGCCCAACGGCGATTCCAAAAATTCCGCCATCAAACAGGTCGCCAGCGGCCGCTTCGGCGTCACCAGCCATTACCTCATCAACGCCCGCGAATTGCAAATCAAGATGGCCCAGGGCGCCAAACCTGGGGAAGGCGGCGAATTGCCCGGACGCAAGGTCTATCCGTGGATTGCCAAAACCCGCGGTACCACGCCCGGAGTGGGGCTCATTTCCCCGCCGCCGCATCACGACATTTATTCCATCGAAGACCTGGCCGAACTGATTCACGATTTGAAGAACGCCAACCGCCACGCGCGCGTCAGCGTCAAACTGGTGGCCGAAGTGGGTGTGGGCACCATCGCCGCCGGTGTGGCCAAGGCGCATGCGGACGTGGTGTTGATTTCCGGGCACGACGGCGGCACCGGCGCCTCGCCGTTGTCTTCCATCAAACATGCCGGCGCCCCGTGGGAACTGGGGCTGGCCGAGACGCACCAGACGCTCGTGCTGAACAATCTCCGCAGCCGCATTTACGTCGAGACCGATGGCCAGTTGAAAACAGGCCGCGACGTGGCCATTGCCGCGCTGCTGGGCGCTGAGGAATTCGGTTTTGCCACCGCGCCGCTGGTGGTGCTGGGGTGCATCATGATGCGCGTGTGCCACTTGAACACCTGTCCGGTGGGTGTGGCCACGCAGGACCCGCGCCTGCGCGCCCGGTTCACCGGCGATCCCCAGCACGTGGTCAATTTCATGCGCTTTGTCGCGCAGGAACTCCGCGAGATTATGGCCAAACTGGGCTTCCGCACGGTCAATGAAATGATCGGCCGAACGGACAAATTGATTCCGTGGAAGGCCATCAACCACTGGAAGGCCCGCGGCCTGGACCTCACGCCCATTCTGTACCAGCCGCAGGTCCCGCCGGAAGTGGGGCGTTACCGGCAGATTGACCAGGACCACGGCATCGAAAAATCCCTTGACGAAACCCGGCTTTTGGAGATTTGCGAGCCGGCCATCGAACGCGGCGAACGCGTTCATGCCGATCTGCCCATCCGCAACGTGCACCGCGTGGTGGGCACGATGGTCGGCAGCGAAGTGACCCGGCGTCACGGGCCGAACGGCCTGCCGGACGGCACGATTCACTTGAAATTCACCGGCAGCGCCGGCCAGAGTTTCGGCGCCTTTGTGCCCCGGGGCATGACGCTCGAACTGGAAGGCGACGCCAACGATTATTTTGGCAAGGGCTTGAGCGGCGGACGACTCATTGTGTATCCCCCGCGCGGTTCAACGTTCGTGCCGGAAGAAAACATCATCATCGGCAACGTGGCGCTGTACGGCGCCACCGGTGGCGAATTGTTCGCGCGCGGCATGGCCGGTGAACGGTTCGCCGTCCGCAACAGCGGCGTTCACGCCGTCGTGGAGGCGGTGGGCGATCACGGCTGTGAATACATGACCGGCGGCCGGGTGGTGGTGCTGGGCAAAACCGGGCGCAACTTTGCCGCGGGAATGAGCGGCGGCATCGCCTACGTGCTGGATGAAGACGGCAGCTTTCCCGGCCACTGCAACCGGGAAATGGTCACCCTCGAAAAACTTTCCGATGAGGACGAAATCGAGGATGTCTGGAAATTGATCCAGCGCCACCAGACGTACACGCGGAGCGAGCGCGCCGCACAGATTTTGGCGGACTGGAAGCGTTTTGTGCCGAAGTTCGTGAAGGTGCTGCCGAAGGATTATGCCCGCGTGTTGCAATCCATGAAGAAGGTGCAATCTCAGGGCTTGACCGGCGAGCAGGCCATCATGGCGGCGTTCGAGGAAAACGTCCGCGATGTGGCCCGTGTGGGCGGCGGTTAAGCACCCGGAACGGCGGCGCGTGCGGCGACCCGGCGGACAGAAACAGTTTGGAAACTGAAGGATGCGCACCGGTTCACCCTTTGAATCCCGGCATTTTTGAAAAACAACATCGAAATGGGCAAAATCACCGGATTCCTCGAATACCTCCGCGAACTGCCGGCGGACCGTCCGCCGGCCGAACGCCTTGGCGATTGGAACGAATTTCATTTTCACATGGAGGAGGCCAAATTGCGGCAGCAGGGCGCGCGCTGCATGGATTGCGGCGTTCCCTTCTGCCACACCGGCACGCTCCTCAACGGCATGGCCAGCGGCTGCCCCATTCACAATTTGATTCCCGAATGGAACGACCTGGTTTATCGCGGCCTGTGGAAGGAGGCGCTGGAACGGCTGCACAAGACAAACAATTTACCCGACTTCACCGGCCGCGTCTGCCCCGCGCCCTGCGAAGGCTCGTGCGTGTTGGGCATCAACCAGCCGCCGGTCACCATCAAGAACATCGAATGCGCCATCGCCGACCGCGGCTGGGCGGAGGGCTGGATCGTGCCCGAACCGCCGGCCCGCCGCACCGGCAAAAAAGTTGCCGTCGTCGGCTCCGGCCCGGCCGGGTTGTGCGCCGCCGCGCAACTGAACAAGGCCGGCCATTGGGTGACCGTTTTTGAACGCGCCGATCGCCCCGGCGGCCTGCTCATGTACGGCATCCCCAATATGAAACTCGACAAGCAGCAGGTCGTTATGCGCCGCATCCGGCAGATGGAAGCCGAGGGCATCCAATTCGTTTGCAACACCGAGGTGGGCAAAAATTATCCGGCCGAACGTTTGTTGAAGGAATTTGACGCCGTGATCCTGGCGACCGGCGCCACGCAACCGCGCGATTTGCCGGTGCCCGGACGCGAACTCCAGGGCATCCACTTCGCGATGGATTTTCTAACCGCCAACACGCGCGCCCTGCTGGATCAACACCAGAACGGCAATTTCATTGACGCCCGCGGCAAGGACGTGGTGGTGATCGGTGGTGGCGACACCGGCACCGACTGCGTGGGCACGGCGCTGCGCCAGGGCTGCCGCAGCCTGGTGCAATTGGAAATCCTGCCCCGCCCGCCCATGGAGCGCGCCCCGGACAATCCCTGGCCGGAATGGCCCAGGATTTATCGGCTCGATTACGCCCAGGAAGAAGCCGCGGCCCGATTCGGCGCCGACCCGCGGGTGTATTTGACGACGGCGACGAAATTTGAGGGGGACGCCCGCGGTCACGTTCAAGCTGTTCACACCGTGCAGGTGCGATGGCAGCGCAATGAGAAGGGACAATTTGTTCCCCAACCGGTTCCGGACACGGAAAAAGTTCTGCCGGCGCAACTGGTGCTGCTGGCCATGGGATTTCTGGGGCCGGAACAGCCATTGCTGGATGCGCTGGGAATCGAGCGCGATGCCCGCAGTAATGTCAAGGCCGAATTCGAAAAATATGCCACGAACATTCCCGGCGTGTTCGCCTGCGGCGATTGCCGCCGCGGGCAGAGTCTGGTCGTGTGGGCCTTTAACGAAGGCCGGGGCGCCGCGCGCGAATGCGACCGTTATTTGATGGGTTCCACAAATCTGCCGTGACGCGCGGCGCGACGGCAGATTCTCAGCCGCACCGGCCGCGCCGCACTACGGAGATGATTCGGGAAAGTGGTTCAGTTTCGGCGGCGAGCCGGCGCGCCGGTCCAGTTGAAAATCCGCTGTGAACCAGTGCACGGTAAAGGTCGTTCTGCCGGCCAGGGCCAGGGCCTCCAACAGTTCCCAATCCGTGGCGCCGCAGGCCGCGAGATTGAACCGGTAAAAATGCCACGTTTCAGCCGCATTCTCGAAGGGGCGCAACCCGACGCACAATTTTCCTCTTAGCGCGGCCCGCGTCCGGCCCCAGTCGGCGTCCTCCAAAAGCACGCGGCCGGGAACCTGCCGGCGCCGCAACTTCGCCGCGGTGGAGGAATTTTTGACGACGGCGATGACGTTCAACGGGTCCTCTGACGTGTGCAGCAACAACAGCGGCGGGCAAAAATCCGCGCGAATGAAAGTCTGATTGGTCAAAGCGATGACGGCGTCCAGCAGCGAGGGATGGTCGCTGGTCACCGTCGCATGAACGCGCCGGAAAAAATAAAGCTCGTCGGTGGCGCCGGGCAGGAAGACCAGCGCCTTGACGACGCCGTTGGATTGAAAGGCGTTCAGCAACAGTGGCACGCAATTGGTGCGATTCAACTCCCCGGCGCCGCAGGCCAGCGGCATGCGGCTCAGGGCGGTTTGCCAGGTTTCATCCGCCCGAACGGCGCTGGCCAGACACAGCAACAAGACGGTGCGGAGGAAAACTTTCACAGGGACAATTGCACGATGCGTTCCTGAATCTGGCGGTTCCAGCGGCTGAGGTAGCTGAACAGTCGGTAAAGCTCTTCGAGCCTGAGCAGCAGCTCCGCGCGGTCGGCGCCGGCGTTCTGCCACGCCGCGTCGAGAGATTTCAACTCGTCCGCCCCCTTTTCATGCAGCCTGGCCAGACGGGTCTGCAGCGGTCTCACGCGTTCCATCCATTCCTGGGCCTGCTCAAATTGTCGAACGCGCAGCAGCGGCGAGGTAATCCGGTTTTTTTCGGTCAGGAGGCGGTCAGCTTCGCGACAGGCGGCGGCCGTTTCCGTGAACAGATCCGCCAAATGAGGCGGGATGGGCTGAACTTCTTTTGGCTTGACACCCGTTTCCAATTCCAGCAGGTGACGCAGGCGGGATCCCGGATCAGCGAGGCAATGGCAGGCGGCGTTTAACTCGGCGAATTTTTGGGCCGCAACGGCTTTTTCGGCGTCGGTCGCGCCGTGAATTTTATCGGGATGACATGGGGTCGAGAGGGCGATGAATTTTTGTTGGAGGGCGGCGGCATCCAACCACGGGCGGCGTGGTTCCGAGAACAAGGCAAAATAGTCGGTCATTGACGGGAGGAAACGCCCCACACCCGGCGTTCAACCGGAAACCGGGCCAGCGGGATGAAACAGCCCCTGGAACAGAGGGCGGCGTTTATTTTCCATTTCACGCGCTGAAACTTTCGCCGCAGGAGCAGGTGGAAGCGGCGTTGGGATTTTTTACCTTGAAGCCCCCCTCCAGGCCGTCGAGGTAATCCAATTCACTGCCGGTGACGTAAAGCGCGCTTTTGGGATCCACCACCACCCGCACGCCGCCGGTTTCCACCAGAATATCGCGGTTGGCCGGCGCGTCCTGCAAATCCATTTTATATTGCAGGCCGGAGCAACCGCCGCCAATGACCGCCACCCGCAGCACGCCGTTTGGCCGGCCTTGCCTGGCCAACAGCAATTGAACCTTTTGGGCCGCTGCCGGTGTGAGGCGGATGAGCCGTTCGTCGCCCACACGGAAATTTGGAGCGGCCGCGGGCTGGTTGGGGATTTGCGCAATCATTCGGCTGCGCCAAATTACCCGCCCGCGGTTCTCTTGTCAACGAGTTGGCTTGAAAGCGAGAAGGGAAAACAGGAAACTCCGCAGCCATGAAATTGGTTTCCTGGAATGTCAACGGCCTGCGCGCCGTGCTGAAAAAAAATTTTCTCGATTATCTCGACGCCGAAAGACCCGACGTGTTGTGTCTGCAAGAGATCAAATGCGGTCCCGACGACGTGGAGCAACTTTGGCCCGCCGCCTATAGGACATATTGGCATTGCGCGGAGAAAAAGGGCTATTCCGGCACGGCCATTTTCACCCGGGTGCGGCCGAAAAACGTGGCGCCGCAGACGGAGATTGCCGGGCAGGATCGCGAAGGCCGCGTGTTGACCGCCGAGTTTGACGATTTTTTTCTGGTGAACGTCTATGTGCCCAATTCCAAACGCGATTTGTCGCGGCTGCCTTACCGTCAAAGGTGGGACCGGGAATTTCTGGCCTATCTGAAGCGTCTGGAGGCAAAAAAGCCGGTGATTTTTTGCGGCGACTTGAACGTGGCCCACACGGAAATAGATTTGGCCAA
>DASRCU010000269.1:0-1818 GCA_035652955.1 Verrucomicrobiia bacterium
TGGGAAGCGATTTGTATGACGGCAGCATCAAAACGCGCCTGGAAAAGCTGGCGCAGAGTTTTTAGCCGGCGTGGAATCAGGCACGGTTCCACCGTCAACGGTTTAACAATTAACGAACTATGAGCAACTTGTTGGAGGAGATCGAAGCACAAATTCGCGGCGCCAAACTGGAGGTCGCCAGACAAAACGTCGGCGTCGTCCGCGAAATCGGCGACGGGGTCGCCAAAATCGAGGGGTTGACCGATGCCATGCTCAACGAGATGCTGGACTTCGGCCACGGCATCATTGGCATTGCCCTCAACCTCGAAGAGACCGAGGTGGGGGCCATCCTGCTGGGCGATTACACCCGGATTAAGGAAGGCGACGAGGTGCGCACCACAGGAAAGTTGCTGCAAGTGCCCGTCGGCAAGGGGTTGCTCGGCCGCGTGGTGGACGCCCTGGGACGTCCACTCGATGGCAAGGGGCCCGTATCCAACGACACGTTTTATCCGGTGGAAAAAATCGCACCCGGAATCGTCAAGCGTAAATCTGTCAGCCAGCCGGTGCAGACCGGCATCATGGCGATTGACGCGATGATTCCCATCGGTCGCGGCCAGCGCGAACTCATCATTGGGGATCGTTCGACGGGCAAGACGACCATTGGGATTGACACCATCATCAACAACGCCCGGCTGAATCGCGCCGCCGAAGAGGCTGGCGACCGGGATTACCGGCCATTGTATTGCATTTACGTCGCCATCGGCCAGAAACAGTCCTCCGTGGCCCGCGTGCTGAACGTCCTCGAAGAATCCGGCGCCATGCCTTACACGATTGTCGTTGTCGCGTCTGCTTCCGATTCGGCCACCAACCAGTATCTGGCGCCCTTTTCCGGCGCGGCGATGGGGGAGTGGTTCATGGACCACGGCATGGACGCGTTGATTATTTACGACGATTTGTCCAAACATGCCGTGGCGTATCGGCAGGTTTCGCTGGTGCTTAAACGTCCATCGGGTCGCGAGGCGTATCCGGGCGACGTCTTTTATCTCCACAGCCGGCTCCTGGAGCGCAGCGCGCGCCTGGGCGAAAAATACGGCAACGGCTCGCTCACCGCGCTGCCGATCATCGAAACGCAGGCCGGAGACGTCTCGGCCTACATTCCGACCAACGTCATTTCCATCACCGACGGCCAGATTTACCTGGAAACCGATTTGTTTTACCAGGGCGTGCGCCCGGCCATCTCGGTGGGGTTATCGGTCTCGCGCGTTGGCTCGGCGGCGCAGATCAAGGCCATGAAACAGGTCGCCGGCCGCATCAAAGGGGACCTGGCCCAGTTCCGCGAGCTGGCCGCCTTTGCCCAATTCGGTTCGGATTTGGATCCCAAAACGCAGGCGATGCTCGAACGGGGCAAACGCATTGTCGAACTGTTCAAACAAAACCAGTACCATCCCCTTCCGGTCGAGGTGCAGGTCATGGTTTTGTGGACGGTGCAGAACAATTACCTGGACGACGTGCCGGTGGACAAGGTGAAGGATTTTCAAGCCCGGCTGACGGATTTCATGACCACGCGCAAGGCCGATTTGCTGGCCAGGATTCGCCGGGAAAAGGCCATCAGCGACGCCATCGCGGCGGAATTGAAGGCGGCGCTGGCGGAGTTCAAGCCAACGTATCACTGATCCATGCCCAGCACGCGCGACATCCGCCGGCGAATCAAGTCGGTCAAAAATACCGCCCAGATCACCAAGGCGATGCAAATGGTGGCGGCCTCGAAGATGCGCAGAGCCCAGGAAGCGGCGCTGAACGGCCGGCCTTTCGCCCGTTTGTTGTATCGTTTACAACGCC
>DASRCU010000270.1:0-17844 GCA_035652955.1 Verrucomicrobiia bacterium
GGCGGATGGCTGGCAACCCGCGCCGCCGCGCAGACCGCGGAGACGGTCACCAATCTGGAAGCCGTGGACGCCAACGGCGTGAGCACCTGGACGCCGGTGTTTCCCTTCATTATCACCGGTGTGCTCCTGACCGATCCGGCGGAAATGCTCGACAGCACGCCGGATTATCTGGCCTGGAGCAACGGGGCCAACGCCTACCAGTTGGGCGGCCAGTGGCAGGTGTTCGTGCAAACGGTCGCGCCCGGCGACCGCGGCGGCGTGGAATGTTGGATGGGCCAGAACTACGGCAATCTGCCATGGGAGCCGCACGACGGCAGCGACAGTTATTCCAACGAGGCCTGGTCCAACGAGGTTTATCGCGTCAGCCACGACCCGGCCACCGGCTACGCTTTTCACAAGGGCGACCTGGTGACGGTGACCGCCAACGGTGCGCTCTTTTACGGCGGCATGGAAAACATCAATGAGGAGCACAGCACCGATCCGGCTTACAATTTTACCATTTCACTGGTGGCCACGAATTTTGGTTTGCCTGCGCCTCAAGTGATTTCGCTGGCGTCGGTCATGCAGCCCGGCGGCAACCCGGCGGACGCCACCACCTGGCCGGCCATTTTCGATCCGACGCGCGCCCGCGGCGGCGAGTATTACCAGGGCCTGCGCGTCCGCATCAACGACCTGACTTTGGTCACGACCAACGGCTGGAACACCAACTCCGCCTGGAGCGCGCGTTTTTGCGTGGCGACGGACGGGGAGGGACGTTATTTCAACCTCATTCATCCGTTGTATGACCTCGGTCCGGCGCCGACCAGCGCCTTCGACGCCACCGGCGTTTTCCTTCAGGAATCCGATTCCGGCCTGCAAGGCACCAACGGTTACGAATTGTTTGTGCAGGAGGTGGCGCCTTCGGACGCGGCCATTTTGAACCTCACCATCCGGAACGGTTCCGCGGTCATTACCTGGCCCGGCTCGCTGGCCAATTACCAGTTGCAAAGCTGCGATTCGCTGGCCGCTCCGAACTGGACGGCGGTGACGAATGCCCCGGCGGTTCTAAACGGGCAAGGCACCGTGGTTTTGAACCCGGCGGCGGCGCAGAAATTCTTCCGGCTGCAACGGATGCAATGAGCAAACGTCATGCGGCTGCCTCTGGAAAAATCTCATTCGCCGGCGGCGGCGTTCACTTTGGTGGAGCTGCTGGTGGTCATCGCCATCATTGCGATTCTGGCGGCATTGCTCCTGCCGGCGCTGGCGGGCGCCAGGGAAAAAGCCAAAGTCACCCGAGTTCGCGGCGAGCTTGACGCCATCGGCCTGGCGCTGGAAATGTATTCCGAGGATCACGCCGGCAAGGTTCCGCCGGTGCGTGTCAATTGCAATTCGGACCTGGCTTCACACTGGTGCGAATTGCCCGTTGAACTGGCGAACGAACGTTATTTACCTCACAGCAATCAGGGCGGATTGGAAGCCGATTTGCAGGACGTTTTCAATCCCGGCCACACCTACAAATACGCCGCGCCCGGCCCGCAACTGCTCAACGGGGCGCCGGCGGGCAATTATTCGCTTTGGGTGCCGACCAACGCGCCGGCCGACATGTCCGGCGGCGGCAAATACTTCACCGACCCCAAAATCAGTCCGGTGCGCTGGGCCGTCTGGAGCCTGGGACCGCGGCCCAACAGCCCGCAAAGCCTCGGCACCTACGCGCCGTTGAGCAGCGACAGTTGGTATCGCCGCACCGGCGATGGCGGCGTCATCGTCCGCTTCGCCGATCGCTATGAAACCCAATTCACCAGTCCATAAAATCGAATCCAAACATTCCATGAAAAAAACAATCCTCATCCTGTCAACGGTCATTGCCCTCTCAACCGCCGGCAATCTTTTCGCCCACGACGACGAAATCGCCGTCGCCGGCTCGAACCTCTGGAATCAGGCGCAGGAGCCGACCAACTGGTGGAACGCCATCAAACAAGTGCATGGCCACGTCGGACCCTGGAACGTCCTGGGTTGGCGCATGGGCCAGGCGGCCTTGCGCGAACTCAGCGCGACGTGGGGAGAGCATCAATTGGACGTCCTCTGCCACATTCCACTCCAGACGCCGTATTCCTGCCTGGTTGACGGGCTGGAGGTCGGCACCGGCAACAGTTTGGGGCGGCTGGACCTCCGGTTGAGCGAAGTCATGACCATGCGGGAAATTTACGTGGGCATCCGCCGCAAGGACGGGACCGGTCCGGTGCTGTTGCTCAAGCCAAACCAAAAGTATTTGGAAAAAATCCGCCACGCGCCCGACGCGCAATTGGATTTGCTGGCGCACCAATGCGCCGGGCTGCCCGAAAAGGAGCTTTTTGTCATCGAAAAAATTCCGCCGTCCGAAGCGAACTGAAATTAAAGGCGGCCTGAGCGGTTTCAATCTTTGACAAGCCCCGGCCTTCGCCTACGCTACGGAGGCTTGCTTATGAAAAAGGAACCCGTCAGCCGTTTCAGCGTGTCGCTGCCACCGTCGCTGCTGCGGCAACTGGACGAGATGTCGCGCGAAAAAGGCTACGACAACCGGTCGCTGGCCATCGCCGATATGATCCGCGATCGGCTGGTCGAGCATCGCCAGAAATTCGGCCACGAAGAGATGGTCGGCACCATCACGCTGGTTTATGACCATCACAAGCCGCATTTGCAGGCGACGCTCACCGACATCCAGCACGACCATCACGACGTGATTTTGTCCACGGTGCACGTGCATCTGGACCATCACAATTGCCTGGAAGTGCTGCTGGTGCGCGGCCAGGCGGCGGTCATCAGAAAAATCGCCGATGAACTCATCGCCGCCAAAGGGGTGAAGCACGGCAAACTGACCGTGACCACGACCGGTCGGGATTTGCCGGCCTAGTGCCTGCCGGCGGCTCGTCTCGGAGGTTGACTGTTTTGTGGCGCGCGTCAGTCCGCCGACCAGCCAAAGGCGGCGGCCGGGGAATCGCTTGCGCCGATGGATTGGCCGCCGGTGAAACACTCCTGGACCTGTTTGTTCCGCCAGCGCCGCGCGCGGTAGAGCGTGGCAAAGAGAAAATCCGGGGCGACGGCGCCGGGGCCGCCGACCAGTTCGGCGCCGCGCCGCACGTTGTCCAGCCACCAGGCGGGGAGGCGGAGATGGTAGGGATTGCGCCGCACTTCGCCGACATGGAACGAGAGCGCCGCCAGCAAATCCGCCGCGTCGTCCAGACTCAATTCCACCATCAAATTCGGCGCCGCCATCGGCCGCCAGAATTCGGTTTCGATGAGAAGGGTTTCGAACTCCGCCGGTTGAGCTTTGAGGGCGTCCATGACCAGAAAATGGGTACCGATGTGGGTGGGGTGCCAGTCGGCTTGGTGCGGGAAAAAAATAAGGCGCGGCCGGCGGCGAGCCAGCAGACCGGCGATGATTTGGACGCAACGGTTCCAGTGCGCCGGGTCGTCGGTGCGGGCGGCGGGATGGATTTTTTCCAGGCCGTCGGGCGCGAGCAGTTCCAGTTCAAAGCCGATGTAGTGGCAGGCGTTTTTCAATTCTTCATGTCGCGGGGCGCGTCGTTCCGGTCGGCTGCCGAGGGTGACGGCGATGTTGACCAGGCGCATTGAATTCTGGCGGAGCAATCGCAGCGGCAATGCGCCCACAACGCATTCGTCGTCCGGGTGCGGCGAAAAAACCAGGCCCACGGGGGCGTGCGGGGGGATTTCCGGTTTGGGGCGCGGGGGGAGGGCACCCAGCGGCAGCGCCTGGCCCTCGGCTATCAATTGGGCCAATCGGGCAACGTATGAACGGTAAGGATTCACGCCAAGGCTTACGGATGTTCCGTGAGCGCCGTCCAAGTTTTATCAAAACGCTGCGGGAAGCAATTCCCGATTCCGAAGGTTGCCGGGGCGACGTTTTTCGTTAAGCTGGAAGGAAACCGGGCGACGAGGGAATGGCTCGTCTGCCGCCGCATGGAAATTCTCATACAACCGGATGCCCGCGCCGCCGCCTGCCTGGCAGCGCGGCTGGTGGCCGACATCCTGCGCGCCAAACCCGATGCCGTTCTGGGATTGGCGACGGGTAAAACCATGGAAGCCGTCTATGCCGAACTGGTGCGTTTGTATCGCGAGGAGGGGCTGGATTTTTCGCGCTGCCGCACGTTCAATTTGGACGAATACGTCGGGCTGCCGCCCAGCCATCCGAATTCCTACCGGCATTACATGAACCGGCATTTGTTCGGACAGGTCAATCTCGATTTGCGCAACACTCATTTGCCGGACGGCCTGGCCGCGGATTTGGACGCCGAGTGCAGTCGTTACGAGGCATTGATTGCCGGCTGCGGCGGGATTGATTTCCAACTGCTGGGCATCGGTCTGGCGGGGCATCTGGGTTTTAACGAACCGGCGTCGTCGCTCCGTTCGCGCACGCATGTGCAGGTGCTTTCGCCGGTGACTCTGGCGCAAAATGCGCCGTTGTTTGCCTCGTCGGGGCAGATGCCGCGCCGGGCCATCACGATGGGCGTAGGCACGATTCTCGAAAGCCGGCGCTGCCTGCTGCTGGCTACGGGCGAGGAAAAAGCCGAAATTGTCGCCCGCGCGATTGAAGGGCCGGTCACCGGCATGGTCTCCGCCACCGCCCTCCAGTTTCATCCGCAATGTTGGGTGGTGCTGGACGAAGCCGCCGCCGGGCGGTTGCAGCAGGCCGATTACTATCGCTGGGTTTTGGAAAACGATCCTCGCTGGCGCGCCATCGTCGCCAAAACGGCCCCGGAGTGACTTCCGTTTCCGGCCGGGAGTTTGTTGCGGAACGAAAACCCTTTCGCGCCCGGCAACGGTGGTGGCGCGCCGGCGGGCGAAAATAATGGGCATTGACTTCGGCGCCAAAACCGGCACATTATTCGTTCCATTTATTGGGCGGGAGTTTGGCAGAGGATTTTTGTCCCGCCCTGGAAAGGAAGTGAACTGCGTGACTGAAGTACGACTGAAAAAAGGTGAACCGGTGGACCGCGCCTTGCGACGGCTGAAGAAAAAAGTGGATCGCGAAGGCATTTTGAAAATTGTCCGCAATCATCGGCATTTTGAAAAGCCGAGCGAGCGGCGCCGCCGCAAGGAAAAGGCCGCGCGCTTTTCTGCCATGCTGGCCGCGCGGTATGCGGATCTGTGATTCGTTGGGCCGTTGAATCGTGGCCTTCGCCCAACGATTTGACGGGCGCCGTTTGGTTGCGCTGCAACGGTTCAACGGTTTAGCGAGCCCATGTATTCGCTGTCCACCTGTTGGAATTCCCACCGCCACACCGACGGGCGCGCCATGTTGCGCGAAATCCGCGACCTCGGTTTTGACTATGCCGAGTTAAGCCACGGCATTCGCGCCAGCCTGCTGCCCGGTATCCTCGAAGCGGTAGAGGCGGGCGAAATTAAAATCTCCAGCCTGCACAATTTCTGTCCGCTGCCGCTGGGGGTCAACCACGCGGCACCCAACCTTTACCAGTTTTCCGACCCGCGCCCGCGCGTGCGCGAGCTGGCCATTAAACATACGCTCAAGACCTTTGAACTGGCCCAGCGCGTCGGCGCGTCCGTGGTGGTGCTGCATCTCGGCTCCGTCGAGAGCCGGGATTATACCGGGAAATTGTGTGAGCTGCTCGCCCGCGGCGAAAAAAATTCTCTGAAATACGAAAAATGGTGCGCTGAAGCGCTCCAGGCGCTCGAAGCCAAAAAGGAAAGATTTTTTGAGCAGACCAAGGAAACCCTGCGCCGGCTCCTGCCCGAAGCCGAAAAACGCGGTCTCAAACTCGGCTGCGAAAATCGTCAGGCGCTGGAGGAACTGCCGCTGGACAGCGACTTCGGTTTTTTCTTCCGCGAATTCGACAGCCCGTCGGTCTGTTACTGGCACGATTGCGGCCACGCGCAGATCAAGGAGAACCTCGGCTTCATCCACCACCTGCTGCACCTGGAATCGCTGGCGCCGCGGCTGGTGGGATTTCACGTGCACGACGTGATTTTCCCGGCCGGCGACCACGCGCCGCCCGGCCGGGGCACGGTGGATTTCGCTGCTCTCAAACCATTGGTTAAGCCCGAGCACATCAAGGTGTTTGAATTAAGCCCGGCGCTGCCTGCTGAAGCGGTTCAGGCCGGCGTCGCGCATGTGAAAGCCATTTGGGGCGGGGAATGAAGGCAGAAGAACGGCTCTGCCGCAAAGGCCGTGTCCTCGCTTTCCGTCCCCGCCAACTGCTGCAAAACGATCATCGTCCATGCCGCCGGATTCCACCAAGGCCATCGCCCGAAACCTCGTTGAACGCCTGCAACGAGCCGGATTCCAGGCGTTCTGGGTGGGCGGCTGCGTGCGCGACGTGCTGCTCGGTCGCCAGCCACAGGACTTCGACATCGCCACCGATGCGCGCCCGGAGCAAATTGAAAAGATTTTTTCCAAAACCCTCCCCGTCGGCCGCCAGTTCGGCGTGATGGTCGTGGTGGAAAACGGGCGGCCGTTCCAGGTGGCCACCTTTCGCGCTGAGAAAAATTACGCCGATGGCCGGCGTCCGGGAAAAGTGGTCTTCGCCGACGCCCGCGCCGATGCCTGGCGGCGCGATTTTACGATCAACGGCTTGTTTTACGATCCGGTGGCGGAAAAACTGCACGACTGGGTGGGCGGGCGGGAGGATTTGCACGCCGGGATCATCCGCACCATCGGCCAGCCCGAAGAACGCTTTGCCGAGGATCACTTGCGCCTGCTGCGCGCGGTGCGTCTGGCGGCGCGCCTGGGATTTGAAATTGAGCCGGCGACGTTCGCCGCCATTCAATCCCTCGCGCCGCAAATCAAACGGATCAGCGCCGAGCGCGTGCGGGATGAATTGGTCAAGCTGTTCGCGCCGCCGGAAACAGCCGGGCGCCCGTCTTCCGAAGCCCCCGCCGCGCGGGGACTGGTGTTGCTGCGCGAGAGCGGATTACTGGAGCAGGTTTTGCCGGAATTGGCCGCCACGATCACCTGCGCTCAATCGCCGGAATTTCACCCCGAAGGCAGCGTCTTCGAGCACCTCCGCCGGATGCTGGCGCACATGCCGGCCGGCGCAAGCGAATGGTTGCCGTGGGCGGTTTTGCTGCACGACATCGCCAAGCCGGTGACGGCGCAAAAAGACCCCGTTACCGGCGCGATTCATTTTTACGGTCACGAGAAAGTCGGGGCGGTCATGGCGGAAGAAATCCTCCGCCGGCTGCGATTTCCGCGCAAACCAATCGCCGTCATCGTCGCCTGCGTCCGGCATCACATGCAGTTCAAAGACGTCAGGCAGATGCGGAAAGCCACGTTGCGGCGGCTGCTCTTGCGCCCGACGTTCCCGCTGGAGCTGGAATTGCATCGCCTGGATTGCCTCGGCTCGCACGGCAATCTGGCGCATTACGAATTTTTGCAGGCGCAGGCGGAGGAATTGAAGCGCAAACCCAGAATCCGGCCACCGCTGCTCACCGGCAAGGATTTGATCGCCTTGGGCATGAAGCCCGGCCCGGCCCTGGGCGCGTTGCTCCGCGAAATTCGCGAAAAACAACTGGCGGAAGAATTGAAAACCAAACGGCAGGCCAGGGCCTGGGCAAAGAAAAAAATCTCCTGACCGGGGCCGTTTGCCCGGAATAGCTCTCCGTTTTCCGAATCGCAACAAGCCGCGCGTCGGGCGGAACGAATTGAGGTTTCGCGACCGGAAAATCGCGGTCCGGCGGCCGCCGGCGCGATTCGGTGGCCGGATTTAGCGGAACGCCGCCGCCAACAACGGCGCCAGCACCAGCGCCGGCAGATAATTGGCCAGCTCGATTTTGCGGAGTTGAAAAATCACCAGCGCCACCGCGCACGTCACCAATCCGGCGGCGGCGTGGACGGGAGCGGTCAGCCCCCGCGCATTCAGAAACGGCGCGACAAAAATGTGACACGCAAACGAGGTCGCGTTAAAGACCACGAACACCGGCACGGCCGACAGCGCGCACGGCCAGCGGAACATTTTCACGAACCCCGTCATGGCCAGGCCGTCCATTACTCCCTTGATCGCCAGCAGATAAAAATAACCGGACAATCCGTCCACCACCGCTCCCACCCATCCCAGCGGCGCGGCGCAAAACAGAATCGCGCAGGCGTTGAACCCGGCGGAGGCGGGCAGGGGGTCCTTGCCGTCGGCGGCGGCCATGGCTCGAGCCGCGACGCGCCCCAGGCTGTTGGACAGCTTTTGCAATTTCAGCAGGCGCCCCAGCGCATTGCCCAAAACCAGGGACAACACGACCAATCCCAACTGCTTCAAGGCGGATAAAAAAGTTCCGCCGAGGTTTTCATAGACAAGCCGCAGACCGAAAAAAATCGTCGCCGCCCCCAGAACACCGCGACCGATTACCTCCATCCGCGCCGGAATGGTCTCGCGCCGCACCAGACCGAACAATGCGCCCAACAAAATTCCGAGAGCATTGAAAAAGGCGCCCAAAGCAATGGTCACCCGCAGACTTCAATCCCTTTCCCTTCCGGACGCAAGCGGAAAAACGCCTGGAAGATTGAAGGGGCAATGGCGAATGATTTTGGCGGCGGCAGATTCATTGGTTGATCGGATTCACCGACAGCCTTTTCCTGGAAAACAGAGGCAGGCAGTGGCGCATCTCCGGATTTGGCTGCCGGAGTTGAATTGGCCACCGGAGTTGAACCTGGTTTTTATTTCCGGGGCAGTTGCCCGCTGAACGGACTGGCTTCCGGCTATCGGATGCCCTATCCTGGGGCGGCATGATTGACACCATCCAGGCTCACATTGCGACGGCGTCCGATAAACTTTCGCACTTGCGGAGGTTTCTTTGACGTGCCCGCCGCTCAAAAGCGCCTCGGCGAACTGAACACGCTGATGGCCGACGAAAATTTCTGGAACAATCGCGAGAAGGCCCAGGCGGTGATTGACGAGGCGGGCGCCCTCCGCAACAAAATCGAGCCGCTCCTGGCTGCCGAAAAACATCTGGACGACCTGCGCGTGATGCTCGAACTGGTCCAAGCCGAGCCGCCGGAAGCACAATCGCCGATGTTGGGGGAACTGTCCCGCGACGTGGAAAAGTTCCTCCGGGACCTCGACGCGCTGGAGTTGAAAATTTTTCTCAACGGTCCGCATGACCGTAAAAACTGCATCCTGAGCATCAACGCCGGCGCCGGCGGCACCGAGGCCCAGGACTGGGCCGAAATGCTCTCGCGCATGTATCAGCGCTGGGCGGAATCCCGCGGCTGGGAGGTGGAAGTCACCGACGTCCTCCCCGGTGAAGGCGCCGGACTCAAAAGCATCACCATGGTCTTCCGCGGCGAAAACGCCTACGGCTTTGCCAAGGCCGAACGCGGCGTGCACCGCCTGGTGCGCATCTCTCCCTTCGACGCGAACAAGCGGCGTCACACCAGTTTCGCCAGCGTGGACGTGATTGCCGAAATTGAAGAGGACAATTCGGAAATCGTCATTCCGCCCGGTGAATTGAAAATTGACACCTACCGTTCCGGCGGCAAGGGCGGCCAGAACGTGAACAAGGTGGAGACCGCCGTGCGCATCACCCATTTGCCCACCGGCATCGTCGCCGCCTCCCAAAATCAGCGTTCGCAGCATCAAAACCGCGCCGCCGCCATGCGCCTGTTGCTCTCAAAAATTCTCGCCCAACGCGAGGACGCCGCGAAGGCCGAGATGGAACGTTTCTACGGCGAGAAAGGCAGCATCTCCTGGGGCAACCAGATTCGCAGTTACGTCTTCCAACCCTACCGCATGGTCAAAGACCTCCGCACCGGCGTCCAAACCAGCAATGTCCAGGCCGTCATGGATGGCGATTTGGACCAATTCGTGAACGCCTGGCTCCGCGCCGGCTGCCCCGCCAAACGGATGCAAGGCGTGAAAGATGAAGACGAATAATTTCCAATTCCAGGCCGCCCGGCCGAAATAACGGAAAATGCCGCCTGGCCGGTTGCTGACGCGCCGGCGATGAAAAAAATGTCAAACTTTCTGGACAAAATCGTGGAGGAAAAGAAAGGCGAAGTCGCCCGACTGCCCGCACGCCTGGTTGCCGCCGGCGATTTGCGCGACGCGTTGCTGGAGCGCAGCGAACGTCGCGATTTCGCGGCCGCCCTGCGGTGCCCGCGCCGCGGCGGCCCGGCGCTGATCGCCGAGGTCAAAAAGGCGTCGCCGTCCGCCGGCGTGATTGCCAACAATTTCGATCCGGTGCGCCTCGCCCTGGAATACGAAGCCGCCGGCGCGAGCTGTCTGTCCGTGCTGACCGATGAAAAATTTTTTCAAGGCTCGCTGGAGCATCTCCGGCAAATCCGCCAGAGGGTCAAGCTGCCGCTGCTGCGGAAGGATTTCATCATTGATGAACGGCAGATTCTCGAGGCCGTCGAGTGGGGCGCGGACGCCATTTTGCTCATTGCCGCCATTTTGAGCGATGAGCAACTGGAAAAATTCCATTCGCTGGCGGTTGAAGCCGGGCTGACGGCGCTGGTGGAGGTTCATGACCCGGGGGAATTGGAGCGGGCGCTGAAAATTTCCCCGCAACTGATTGGCATCAACAACCGCGATTTGAAGACCTTCACGGTGGATTTGGCGACAACCGAAAAACTGGCGGCTCAAATAAAACGCCGCGACCCGGCGGAGACGGCATCGGGCCGCCGCGCAGGCCGGCCTTTGCTGGTTGCCGAAAGCGGCATCCACACGCGCGCCGACGTGGAGCGGTTGAAACGGGCCGGCGCCGATGCCATTCTTGTCGGCGAGTCGTTGCTGCGCGGCGGAAACATCCGGGAAAAAATCCGCGAGTTGATTGGCTGAAGAATTTGCGAAGCGTCCCGGAGGGCGAGCAGCCGGGCGTTTAAGCGGCCGGTCGGTTCCCGGCCAGTTGCTTCGCCAGCCGGAGGGCGGCAATCATGGACGACGGATTGGCGATTCCCTTTCCGGCGATGTCGTAAGCGGTGCCGTGATCGGGCGAAGTGCGGATGAAGGGCAACCCCAAAGTCCAGTTGACGCCGGTGTCGAAGGCCACGGCTTTGAGCGGCGCCAGACCCTGGTCATGATACATCGCCACCACGGCGTCAAAATCGCCGCGCAAAGCGTGATAAAAGACCGTGTCGCCGCTCAATGGGCCGGTAATGTCCAGTCCCTTTTTGCGCAAGGCGCGAATCGTGGGCGCGATGATTTTGATTTCTTCGTCGCCGAACTCGCCGCCTTCGCCGGCATGCGGGTTCAGACCGCAAACGGCGATTTTGGCGCGCGGCAGTTGCAGATCGCGGCAGGCTTGCGCGGCCAGTTCAATCGCCCGGGCGATTTTTTCCCGCGTCAGTTTTCCCGGAACGGATTTGAGGGAAATATGAATGGTGGCCAGCGCCACGCGCAGCCAGCGCTTTTTATCGTCCTGGCCGAGCAGCATCATCGCGGTGCGGCGGGTGCCGGCGAGGGCGGAGAGGAATTCGGTCTGGCCGACAAAGTTTTTGAAGCCGGCGCGAATCAGGGCTTGCTTGTTGAGCGGCGCGGTGACGAGGCCGGCAAGTTCGCCGCGCAGGCAGCGCTCGGCGCCGTCCCGCAAAAACGCCAGCGCCGCGCGCGCAGCCGCCGCCGAGCCGGCGCGCAACGGTTCCGTCAGGTTTTTCTCCAGCGGATTGGTGACGAAAAATTTCCCCGGCTCGTCCGGCCGGAGCGGCGCCCCCGCCAGGTTTTTCAGCGGCAGGTTCAGGTTCAGCTTTTCGTTCAGCCGCCCGATGATTTTTTCGTCGCCGAGCAGAAGGTATTTGAATTCGTCCCGCCCGGCCTCGGCGGCGAGGGCTTTGAGGGCGACTTCGGGGCCGATGCCGGTGACGTCGCCGAGGGCAATGCCCAGCCAGGTTTTCATGGTATGATTCGGGTCGGAGGAGTGTTTGACCGAGGCCGATCGGGGTTCAGAAATAACGGATGAAGGCCTTGGCCTTGAGGCGGTCAATCCACTCTTTTTGGAGGCGAGCCTGTTCCTGCACGCGGAGTGTGCGTTCGATTTCGTCGCGGACTTCGTTGAGGGGGCGAGTGTGGGCCGGCCGCTTGTCTTCCACTTGCATCAGGTAACAGGCGTCCGGCAGATTGATCACCCCGCTGACCTGGCCAGGCGCCAGGGCGAAGGCGGCGTCGGCCAGTTCCTTGCGCAGGACGGAGCGTTCGACCCAACCCCGCTCACCACCCTGGCTGCGAAGCGAGTCCTGCGAATAAAGCCGCGCCATGTCCGCAAACGGCACGCCGGACTTGATCTTGGCCAGAGTGTCGCGGGCCAAGGCAACCGTATCCGGGTCGTCAGCCTGCGTTTTGTTGAACACGATCATGCGCAGTTTGACCTGGTCGCCCACTTTGAAATCGTTGCGATGCGCCTCATAGTATTTTTCAATCTGGTAGGGCGAGACGATGATTTCCTGAGAGATTTTTTTGGAGCGCATGAAGGTTTCGATGTTCTGATCGCGCACGGCTTTTCGGAATTGATCGAAGGTTTCGCCTTGGGCCTGCAGCGTCTTCATCATGGTCACGCGGTCCCCGCCGAAGCGGTCGCGGATGCGTTCCTGTACCCATTCATCCCACAAACTGTCGGGCACCCGGTAGCCTTCGGCCTTGAAATCGTCGAGGATCAACCGGCGTTCGATCAGTTGTTCCAGGCCGTCGTTCAGGACGGCTTCGAGCTTTTTCTGGAAGGTGTCCGGGTCGCCGGCATATTGGCGTTGAAGGGAGTCAATAGCGGCGGCGGCGTAATCTTCCACCTGCTGGCGGGTAATGACCGTGCCGTTGACCACCGCCACGATGCTATCCACCAGATCGGCGCGCAACGGCGGCGCAGCGCTCCCCGCCAGCGCCAGCGCCAGCAGCGCAATGAGCCGGAAACATTTCATCAATTGCCGCGCAGTCTAACAATCGTTTTCCCTCGGTCAAGCGCACGGAAGCTCACCGGGGCACGCCCAAAGTCCCATCCGCAGGGGAACGTTGGACTTTGAACGGCGGACGGCTTAGACTTCGCGCATGAGCAAAGTGACGAAATTGCTGCACACGCGTTACCGCGTGAACGATCTGGAACGCACCGTCAGATTCTACCGCGAGGTGCTGGGACTGGAAGAAGTCCGCCGCCACAAATCGCCGCGCGGCTCGGAACTGGTTTTTCTCAAAGCGCCCGGCAGCGAGGAGCAAATCGAAATCACCTGTTTTCCGGGCAGCGGCCCGGTGCAAGTGCAGCCGGATTTGACGCATCTGGCGTTTGAAGTGGACAGCCTGGATGAATTTGCCAAACACCTCGCCCGCTACGGCTTGAAATTCTCCGACGGCCCCACGACCAGTTCGAACGGGACGACCTTCGCCTTCATTGACGCGCCGGAAGGTTACGAAATCGAATTGATTCAAAAAGGGCGGGGCGGCGATTGAAATTTACCGGCGGCTGCTGGCCGCCGCGGTTTTTCCCGGAAATATGAGTGTTCTGGTTGTTGGCTCCACCGCTTTGGATTCCATTAAAACGCCGCGCGGGGAAAATCCGCGCCTGCTGGGCGGCTCGGCCAGCCATGCCGCCGTCGCCGCCAGTTTTTTTGCGCCGGTAAAAATGGTGGGCGTGGTGGGCGAGGATTTTCCCAGGAAATACCTGGCGCTCTATCGCCGGCACAACATTGATTTGAGCGGCTTGCGGATTGTCCCCGGCAAAACGTTTCACTGGAGCGGCGAATATGAAGCGGACATGAACCATCGCCGCACGCTGCAGACCGAGCTGGGCGTCTTTGAGAACTTCACGCCCCATCTGTCCGCCGCGCATCGGCAGACGCCGTTCGTTCTGCTGGCCAACATCGCGCCGGCGCTGCAGCATCATGTCCTGGACCAGATGCGCCGCCCGCGATTTGTGGTGGCCGACACGATGGATTTGTGGTTGAAGATCGCGCGGGACGATTTGCTGAAATTGCTGCGGCGCATTGATGGCTTCGTGCTCAACGACAGTGAGGCGCAGCAATTGACGGGGGAGGAAAACACCTTTGCCGCGCTGAAAAAAATTCATCGGCTCGGCCCCAAATATGTCGTCATCAAAAAAGGATCGCACGGCTCGGTGCTGTCCGGCCCGTCCGGTCATTTCCTCTGCCCGGCGTATCCCCTGCGCCGGGTGGTGGATCCGACGGGTGCGGGCGACTCGTTTGCCGGCGCGTTGATCGGCTATCTGGCCGCCAGGGGCGGTTCCCTGGAGGCCAATTTCCGCCGCGCGATGATTTACGGCAGCGTGGTGGCGTCGTTCTGTTGCGAGGGTTTTGGCCTGAACCGCACCACGAAAATCGTCCGGGCCGATATTGCGCGGCGGGTGAAGGAACTGGAAAGGCTGACGAGGTTTTAGCCGGCGCCATCCGCGCCGCGCCAGCGCCGCCGGAAATTGACTTGCAACGCCAGCGTTTCCGCGCTTGTCTAATCGGTGTTCACGACTTGCCGGCCCGGCCGGACAAATCCGGTTTGGGCCGGCAAGGTGACGTTTCTCAAATCCAACAACATCCAACAAAAGGCAGCCATGAAAAAGCCCCTCCTGTTCGGTATTCTCGCGTTGCTGGGCGGGCCGTTGCTCGCAGCGGATTCCAGTCCCACCAACGACGTCATCGCCGCGGCCAACGCCCTCGCGGATAAACCCAACTACAGTTGGCACACCACCGTCACCGTGCCCGAAGGCTCGCGCTTCCGGCCCGGCCCGACCGACGGCCAGACGGAAAAAGATGGCTTCACTCACGTGAGTGTGACCTTTGGCGACCGGACCACCGAGTTCGTTCTCAAAGGCGGCAAGGCGGCGGTGCGTCCGCCCGACGAAGACTGGCAATCGCTGTCCGATCTGGACGACCAGGGGCCGGGTCGTTTCCTGGGCATGATGATTCGCAATTTCAAAACGCCCGCCGCTCAGGCGGTTGAACTGGCCGCCGCTGCCCCGAATTTGAAAAAGGACGGCGACGTTTACTCCGGCGACCTGACCGAAGCCGGCGCAAAATCCCTCTTGACATTTGACCGGCGGGGCGGCAACGGTCCGGAAATAAGCAACGCCAAAGGCTCGGTGAAATTCTGGCTCGCCGACGGCGTGTTGACGAAATACGAATTCAAGGTCAGCGGCACGGTGGATTTCAACGGCAACAGCCGCGACATTGACCGCACCACCACCGTCGAAATCAAGGACGTGGGCAAAACCACCGTCCCGGTGCCCGATGACGCGAAGCAAAAACTCTCGTAAATAACACCGGTCGTTTCACGCCGCCGGACGGCTTCGGGTCGTCCGGCGGTTTTTGCGTTCTCAGGTTACGAACCTCGGTTCGAACACCGTGCCCAGACGGTGTTTGCGGAGCAGTTCGCAAAATTTCGCGATGCCCCGCTTTTCGTCCGTGCCCAGATGGAAGTGAATGTGCCAGCCCAGATAGTCCTTCCGAAAATCCAGATCGTAGGCCGGATGATGGCGAATGATGGTTTCCAGCGTTTCCATTCCGAAATCCTTCGCCGCGCCCAGGCGGCGGCGGAGTTTGGAATTTTCAATCCCGCGGCGCAGCGCCCAGACCGCGTAGACGAACGGCAGGTTCGTCAGCTCAAACCAGGCCGCGCCCAGGTCGAAAATCTCGTGCTCGTGCGGCGCGCGTTGAAAATCAATCGCCCGGTCGCCGATGAGCAGGACAAAATCTTTGGCGGGAGCGGCCTCGTAATTTTCCAGCGGCGAGAATTTCGGAAACAGGTTGCGCTCCGCCAGCAGCACCTTCAGCAGATTCACGCTGGCCAGCGAGGCCGTGTCGCAAAAAATTTCCCGAGCTTCAGTCAGCGGCCGGCGATGGGCCAGAATCACGCTGAACACGGCGCCCAGCGAGGCAATCGCCACGCCGTCGAGAATGTCGTAGCGGTCGGTGAGCAACACTTCCGTGACGCTCACCAGCGCGGCGTCCAATTCCCCCCGGCGAAGCAATTCGGCCAGCCGGGCGGGGGTGTCGAACACGATCTGATCTTCAAGCCCGCGGGTGAGCGGCACGGCGTTGAGGTATTTCACCGAACCGACCCGGAACGGCGCGAGCGAATCGTCCAGATCAGCTTCGCGCTCCCGCTGGCGCTTGAGGCGTTCCCGTTCCAGGCGACGCGCCATGTCTTCCGCCGATTCGGGCGCCAGCCGCAATTGGGGTGTTTCATCAGACATGAACGGATTCTATCCCAAAGCCGCTGCGGTGCAAAACGGAAAGCAACACACGCTTAAGCCGTCGCCAGGTTTTTTTCGAGCATACTCGATGGCGCTGCCGGCCCGGTCGTTTCGGGAGCGGGGATGTTGTCCAGGACGCGAATCGGTTCGTAGAAAGTGTCGCGCTGCACCGGCACGCGTCCGGCTTCGCGGATGGCTTTGATCATCTCCGCCTCGGTTTGCAGTTGCGGAGTAGTCGCGCCGGCCATGTGGAAGATGTGTTCCTCGATGATGGTGCCGTGCAGATCGTCCGCGCCGTAGCTCAACGCCACCTGCGCCAGCTTCAGCCCGAGGCCGACCCAGTAGGCGGTGAGGTGATCGAAGTTGTCCAGGTAGATGCGGCTCACGGCAATGGTGCGGAGTGAATCGAACCCCGTCGGCGGATGTTCCACGGGCAGGTCGTTGTCCCGTGGTTGATAGGCCAGCGGCACGAAGCCCACGAACCCGTGCGTCTCGTCCTGCAACGCGCGCAATTGCCGCAGGTGGTCCACCCGGTCGGCGAGGCTTTCGACGTGGCCGTAAAGCATCGTGCAGGTGCTGCGGCCGCCCAAACGATGCCAGGTGCGGTGCACGTCCAGCCATTCCTCGGCGGATTCTTTCCCCCTGGCAATGGCCGAACGGATTTCTTTGCGGAAAATTTCCGCGCCGCCGCCGGTGAGCGAATCCAGGCCGGCATCCTTCAATTCGATCAAAACCTGTTCAACGGATTTTTTGGCCAGCCAGGCCAGATGGAGAATTTCGATGGCCGTGAAGCATTTCAATTGCAGCCGGGGATCGAGTTTTTTCAACTCCCGCAGCATGTCCACGTAATAGCTGAATGGCAGGGAGGGGTGCAATCCGCCGACAATGTGGAGTTCGGTGATGCCCAGCGCCAGCGCCTCGCGCGCTTTCTGGACGATTTCCTCCACGGTGAACTGGAAACCGTCGGCATCGCGTTTCTTGCGCGCGAACGAGCAGAACTGGCACGAGAGGATGCAATAGTTCGAGTAGTTGATGTAGCGGTTGACGATGTAGCTGGCGCGGTTGTGGCCGAGCCGCTTTTGCCGCGCGAAATCGGCGATGGCGCCGACGGCGTTCAAATCCTTTGATTCGAAAAGCCGCAGCGCGTCGGCGTCGGAAATCCGTTCGCCAGCGGCCACTTTGTCGTAAAGGTCGCGCAACTCGCTGCGTTGAATGAAAAAATTCACGATCGCCAAGTTAGCAGCAGTCGGGCATTTGGCAAAGGAGATTTTTCTGAAAAATGTCAGGAAACATATTAATTTATGAAATGTCTGAAAAGAAATACTTGACTGAGATCAAAATTCGTGTAATGTTGCCTCGTGAAAATAAGACTCGAAGCGCCGGGCCTGGTAATGCAGGCGGAACTTAAAAACGAAGCATTGAGTGAGGTCATTGCACTCATCCAAAGGCATCGTGTCGAAGAACCGTCCTTGCCGATGGAACAATCGGCGGTTCCAATAAATAATCAAATTGAAGACAAGGAATCCGCTGTTCGAACGTATCTCGCGAAACACTCACCCGCGGAAGTGCTGAATCTTTTGAAATGGGAAACCTATCCTGAAAAAATCCTGGTTCTCGGGGCTTGCCATGAGGCAAGAGGAAATGGTGAAGGTTGGCGTAGCGCCGACATGGATAAACTTTTTGCAGAAGCCAAGGAGGCTCCACCTGCAAATTTCCCGCGTGACATTCGCAACGCAATAAAAA
>DASRCU010000271.1:0-10494 GCA_035652955.1 Verrucomicrobiia bacterium
CACGGCCGCCAGGGCAAATACGACCACGAATTTCCCGGCTGGAACGTGCGCTTCAACGAAATCCAGGCCGCCATCGGCCGGGTGATGCTCAAACATCTGGAGGCGTTCAACGAGCAGCGCCGCAAAATCGCCGCCCATTACGATGCGCGCCTGAAGGGACTCGTTCAAACGCCGCCGGTGCGCGAATGGGCCACGCCGGTGTATCACATGTATGTCATCCGCTGCGAACGCCGCGACGATCTGCAAAAGTTTCTCAAGGAAAGAAACATCGAGACCGGCATTCATTATCCCCGACCGAACCATTTGCAGCCGGGCGTCGTCGCTTTGTTCCCGAACACGCCGAAACTGCCGAACACCGAAAAAGTGGTAAAAGAAATCCTCTCGCTGCCCATTCACGGCGAGATGACGCTGGAGGCGGCGGATCGGGTCTGTGACGCCATTGCGGAGTTTTATGGCGGGAAATGAATCGGCCGTAAACTTCGAGAAGGGAGGCCAGGGCCGGCCGCGCCCGGCCGATTGAGGCGGGGCACTCCGGCAGGGGTTCAAAAATACGTGCCCGACGGCAGGTTTTGTGCTTTCCTTTTGCCGATGAGCGGCAATGTTCCCGAACTCAGCCTGGTAATTCCCTGCTACAATGAGCAGGACAATCTGCGTGAATTGGTCAAGGCCATTCGTGCGGCGGTCGAGCCGCTGAAGGTGACCTACGAAATCGTCATTACCGACGATTGCAGCACCGACCGTTCCTGGGAAATTTTGAAGGAACTGGCGGTTAACGACCCGCGCATCCGCGTGCAGCGGCTGGCATTTAATTGCGGCGAGAGCGCGGCGATCTGGGCCGGTTTGAAGGCCGCCCGCGGCAAAATCTTCGTCACGCTGGACGCCGACTTGCAGAATGATCCGCGCGACTTGCCGCAGTTGCTGGAGGGGTTGAAACAAGCCGATTGTGTCTGCGGCACGCGCGTCCAATCCCGCGCCCAGGGGGACCATTTTGTCCGAGTGATTTCTTCGCGCCTGGCCAACTGGGTGCGGAATCGGCTTTCCGGCGAGCAGATCAGCGATGCCGGCTGCACGTATCGCGCCTTCAAACGCGAGTGCATCGAAAATCTGAAATTTTTCAAGGGGATGCATCGGTTTCTGCCGACGTTGTTCAAGATGGAAGGTTTTACGGTGACGGAAGTGCCGGTGCGAACCAACCCGCGCTTTGCCGGTCAAAGCCATTACGGGGTCTGGAACCGACTGTTTGCGTCCTTTTACGATCTGCTGGCCGTGCGCTGGATGAAAAAGCGCATGTTCCAATTTCAAGTGGCCGAGAGAATCAATTGATCGCCGGGCGTTTTCTCGCGCGGCGAGCGCTTGCCAATTCACCTGATTTGAGTTCTTATGGCACGAATGTGGCGCTGGATTTGCCTGCTTTTCATGACCGTGGCGGTGTGGGGCGGGGGAACGGTCTTTGGCGCGGAACCGGCCGAGGTGAACCTGGCGTACGTGGCACAACGGGCGCGGGAACGGGCGCGGCAACCCTTCCACTCGCCGCGCGAGCGCCTGCCCAAGGTGCTGACCAATCTGAATTACGACCAATACCGGGAAATCGAGTTCCGCGCCAGCAAGGCGCTCTGGATGGCGGAAGGGCTGCCCTTTCGCGTGGAATTTTTTCATCCCGGCTATCTTTATCAGGAGCCGGTGCATATCAATGAGTTCACCGCCACCTACGTCCAGGCGGTGCGGTTCTCGCCGGATTTTTTCAATTACCGGGCGTTGCGCATCCAAAACGAGATTCCGCCCAACACCGGTTACGCGGGGTTCAAAGTGCTTTATCAGTTGAACCAGCCGGGCAAATGGGACGAGTTGGGCGCGTTTCTGGGCGCCAGTTATTTCCGGCTGCTGGGCAAGGGCCAGCGCTACGGCTCGTCGGCGCGCGGTCTGGCGATCAATTGCGGCGAATCGGACCGGCCGGAGGAATTCCCCATCTTCACCGACTGGTGGCTGGGCAAGCCGCAGCCGGACGATCAGACGTTGAAATTGTATGCCTTGCTGGACAGCGTCCATTGCACCGGGGCGTACGAATTCAACATCCGGCCCGGCGAAACGACCGTGGCGGACATCGAAGCGGAACTTTTTCTCCGGGAACCGGAGCAAGTTCGCGCCGCCGATTCAAACGCCGCGCCGATCAAAACTCTCGGCCTGGCGCCGCTGACGAGCATGTTCTGGTTCGGCAAAAATTCCGAGCGCAAGTTTGACGATTATCGGCCCGAAGTGCATGACACCGACGGGTTGCTGGTGCACATGGCCAACGGCGAAATTTTCTGGCGCCCGCTCGACAATCCCCCGTTGATGCGTCATCAGATTTTTCATGCGCCGGACATTCGCGGTTTTGGCCTGCTCCAGCGCGAACGCCGGTTCGGGGCCTACCAGGACCTGAACAATTTTTACCAGGACGTCCCCAGCCTCTGGGTGGAACCGGACGGCGACTGGGGCGACGGCGACCTGCACCTGGTGGAACTGAGCACCAGCTACGAGGGGCTGGACAATATCGTGGCCTTCTGGTCGCCCCGAAAGCTGCCTGCACCGCTGACCCCCTTCCACTTTCACTATCGGCTGAACTGGCAATCCGGCGCGGCGGACGTGAAGTTGTCCCCGAACCGCGTCCTCGCCACGCGCGTCGGCTTGGATTCCCATTTCCCCAACACCCGACAGTTCGTCATTGACTTCGCCGGCCCGAAACTGGATGCCCTGCCGACCAACGCGCCGCCGGAAGCCATCGCCAGTTGCAGCCCCAACGCCGCCATTGTGGACCGTTTGGTCCTCTACAATCCCTTTCGCCATGCCTGGCGCGTGATTTTGAAAATGCAGCCCAAACCCGGAAACAACAACCCCGTGGACCTGCGCTGCACGCTGCAACAGGGAACGAACATTCTGAGCGAAACCTGGGTCTGCCAATGGAGTCCGCCCTGAATCCTCCGCCCATTTTGCCCGACGCCGACGGCCGGCTGGCTGGCCGCCCGCTCGAAGAATGGAATGCCGCCTATACGAAGGTGGAAAATTACTTTCATGCCCTGCGCGTGCGCAACAAGGTCCTGCTGGGGCAACTGGTTCTGCGCGTGCTGGACCGCGCCATGAAACGCGCTCCCGCCGAACCGGAGCGCTCGGCGACTCAACTGGCGGCCGAGGAAATGGACCGGCTCGTCACTGAATGGTTTGCCGAAGTGCTGCAATCACCTCCCGGCAAGACCGACCAGACCCTTTCCACCCGCGGGCGGCTGGCGCTGTTGCTGGCCGACATGCCCGGTAAATGGCAGGAACAGTTTCTGCGGCCCGGCCCTTGGCCGGAAGAATTTGTTACCGCCATGCGCGAAACCTTCTTGCGCGCCGGGCCGGATTTCCAGCTTTCGCAAATGACGCCGCGACCGCTGGACCTGGGGCCTATCACCACGCTCACCCATCTGGGCCGGCTGCCATATTTTCGGATGATTTTCGTCTGGACGCTCTTTGCCCTGCTGCTGGTGGTGGTGTTTTGGATCACGCATCGTTGAGAACGGAATTCATTCCGACCACCAGCTCATCGAATCGTAGCGAAAGGTCATTTCATTGGTGTCGTAGCCGCGATACCACTTGGCGTGGCCGTCGTCAAAGAGGATGTTCTGGCCGCCGCTGTGCGCCTGCCAGGCCACGTTGGGATCATCGGGTCGCGCGGCATGTCCCACGCAATTCTGGGAGTAATCGTCTTTGTCGGAATCCAGCGGATCAAAATACCGGTTGTTGTCTATCGTATCGCCGCTCAAGACATAGGCCGTGGGAAAATGAATTTTGGCGCTGTTGACCGGTGCGAACCCGCCCGTGTCAATGAACGCCGCGCGAACGCCGTTGAAATAGTTGAACGGCGACCGGCTGGCAGCGGGCAACTGCGCATTGCCGGGGCAATGATAGACATTCGTGTTTTGCACGTAGGGAAACGCCTGCTGCATCCAACTGTAATTGCCGGTCTCCGGATCGCGCGTGTTCCACGGAATGTCATGGCCGGATTCGGGATAAAATTCGCGCTGGTCGTCTGCAAACATCCTCAGCCCCAGGCCGATCTGGTGCAGGTTGGAGAGGCACTGCACCGTCCAGGCGCGTTGTTTGGCGGCGCTCAAGGTCGGCAACAGCAGCGCCGCCAGAATGGCAATGATGGCGATGACCACGAGCAATTCCAGCAGGGTGAAGCCTCGAACAGTGCGTGTCGGGTGACGCCCGTCGCACCGATCCAGCGAACAGCTCTGTGACTTCAGATCCATTTGCTTCCCGGATTCTTCAACAATCTTGGGCCAAAAATGTGGTAAGAAAACAAAAATCTGTAAGCCGTCCGCTTACGCCGTATGAGCGAACACGCCGGCCGGCAGCTTTTGTGCAAAACCAATGTGGCCCCTGTGCGGCGAACGGCCAAAGGAGTCAGATCATTTTGGAATTGAAGTCTCATACTCACCCTCGATCTCCAAGCGACCCAAAACGTTCTGTGCAGGCAGGGCGCGGCGCGTCAAGGACGTTGTTGGCGGCGAAAACCGGCGGCGCTGAATTTTCAACGCGTCCGCTCTCGAACCGGCGGTCACTCCCGGATCACGGCGTGGCGCTCGCCTCGCGCTGCGACGCAATCCATTGCTTGCCGACTGTCGGCGGCGGCGCTATGTTGCCGCAAAGTTCAGTGGAAATGTTATGACGCCGACCGCACTGCCAGCCTTGAGCAACAACAATGTTTTGTGTGTGATCATGGGAGGCGGCCAGGGGACGCGCCTGTTTCCGCTGACCAAGGATCGCGCCAAGCCTGCCGTGCCGCTGGCCGGCAAATACCGGCTGGTGGATATTCCCATTTCCAACTGCATCAATTCCGGTTTTCGGCGCATTTACGTGTTGACTCAGTTCAACTCGGCGTCGTTGCACAGCCATATTTCGCGGACGTACAAGTTTGACCAGTTCACCAGCGGCTTTGTGGAAATTCTCGCGGCGCAACAGACGCTCACCAACACCTCCTGGTACGAAGGCACCGCCGACGCCGTACGCAAAAATCTGGTTCACTTCCTGAACCACGAATTCGATTATCTCCTGATCCTGAGCGGGGATCAGTTGTATCGGATGGATTACCGCCTGCTGATCGGGCAACACGTGGAGACCGGCGCGGACATCACCGTGGCGACCATTCCGGTGGGGCGCGCCGAGGCTCAGGCCTTTGGCATCATGCAAATCGCCGAGGACCGCCGCATCACTCGCTTTGTGGAGAAACCCAAAGACCCGGCGGTGCTTGACTCGTTGCAGTTGCCGCCGGAATGGCTGGGGAAACTGGGCATCACCGCCGGCGGACAGGAATGGCTGCTGGCCTCGATGGGCATTTACGTGTTCAATCGCAGCCTCATCTGCAAGCTGCTCGACAACCCGTTGCCGGATTTCGGCAAGCACATCATCCCCAACGCCATTCATTCGCAACGGGTTTTTTCCTACGTCTTTCAGGGATACTGGGAAGACGTGGGCACCATCCGGTCGTTTTTCGAGGCCAATCTCGATCTGGTGTCTGAACTGCCGCGGTTCAATTTCTTTGACATGAACGCGCCGGTGTTCAGCCGGCCCCGGTTCCTGCCCGGATCCAAAATCAACGGCGCGCAGATTGACCACGCGGTGATTTCCGATGGCTGCATCATCAACCGCGCCACCATCAGTCACAGCATCGTCGGCCTGCGCACGGTGGTGGGCGAAGGCACCACCCTGCATCGCGTCATTGGCCTGGGCTGCGACTTCTACGAATCGGCCGAATCCGTGGAGCGGCATGAACGGGCCGGTCAGCCGCGCATCGGCATCGGCGCCCATTGCCGCATCGAAAACGCCATCATTGACAAGAACGCGCGTATCGGCAATCGCGTGACCATTTCGCCCGCCGGCAAACCCGAGATGGTGGATCACGAATGGTACTACATTCGCGACGGCATCGTCATCATCCCTAAAAACGCCATCATCCCGCACGGAGCGGTAATTTGAGATTGCCGGCGGGAGGCTGGCGGGCAGGGTCTTGCCTTGTTGAATTCAGGCGGCGCCGGGCGTTAAACCAGCACCCTGCCGCGAAGTATGAAAACCCAACCATTTCGCCGGCAGCGCAGTGACCGGGGGGCGCGGCGCGGATTTAATCTTCACCGATGCAAAATGAGTTTTCTTTTACGGCGCCGCCACTTAAAATTTTTGCATGAATCCGCGACGCTTTTCATCCTGGCAATCGTCCGCCAGTTCCCTGATTTATTCCTGCCTGCTCCTGGCCGCCGTCGTGCCGGTGCGGGCCGATGACGCCGACGCCCGCGCCCGCCGGATAGTCAGTCAGATGACCCTCCAGGAGAAAATCCTCGAACTGCACGGCGTTGGCGATCAGCAACACCGCCGTTATGTGCCGCCGATTCCGCGGTTGGGCATTCCGGCGCTGGTGGTGGCCAACGGCCCGGCGGGCGTGGGCCCGGCCGATGAGCCGCAGCAAAAACCTGCCACCGCGCTGCCCGCCCCGATTGCCCTGGCGGCCAGTTGGGATGTTTCGCTGGCGCGTCAGTACGGCGTCATCATCGGCCGCGAGGCAAAGGATTTGGGCGATGGTCTGTTGGAAGGGCCGGATGTGAACATCGCTCGCGTGCCGCAAAACGGCCGCACCTTCGAGGCGTTTGGCGAGGACCCGTGGCTGGTGTCGCGCATGGCCGTGGCCGAAATTGAAGGGATTCAAAGCCAGGGCGAAATCGCCAACGTCAAGCATTACGCCGCCAACAATCAGGAAACCGACCGGTTCGACATCAATGAAATCATCGGCGAACGCGCCTTGCGGGAAATTTATTTGCCGGCGTTCGAGGCCTCAGTCAAGGAAGCCCATGTCGCCTCGGTCATGGCCGCATACAACAAAGTCAATGGCACGTTCTGCTGCGAAAACGATTGGCTGCTCAATCAGGTCCTCAAACGCGAATGGGGCTTCCCCGGTTTCGTCACCTCGGATTTTGGCGCCGTCCATAGCACCGTGCCCACGGCGCTGGCCGGATTGGACCTGGAAATGCCCAACGGAAAATACTGGGGCAGCGCGCTGGAGGCGGCGGTCCAGTCCAACGCCGTGCCGCGGTCGGTGATTGACGACAAACTCATCCGGCGATTCCGCACCATGATCGAGTTTGGCCTGTTCGATCATCCCGTGTCGTTGAAACCCATTCCGGCGCGGCAGCACGGCGCCGTCGCCCGGCGAATTGCCGAAGCGGGCATGGTGCTGCTCAAGAACGAGGGCGGCGTGTTGCCGCTGAATCCGGCCCGGCTGCACACTCTGGCCGTCATCGGACCGTTCGCCGAAAAAGCCATGACCGGCGGCGGCGGCAGCTCGCACGTCATTCCGCTTTACACGGTGGACCCGGTGAACGGCATCGAAAAACGCGTGGGACCGGCTGTGAAAGTGGACTTTGCCAACGGCAGCGACCTGGCGCAGGCGGCGGCGCTGGCCAGGTCGGCCGATGTGGCGGTGGTCATGGTCGGCGACCGCGAAACCGAGGGGCGCGACCATTCGCTGACGCTGGCGGGTCATCAGAACGAGTTGATTGAAGCCGTGGCCGCGGCCAATCCGCACACGGTCGTCGTACTCAAGACCGGTTCGGCCGTGCTCATGCCGTGGGTGGACAAAGTGCCGGCGATTCTGGAAGCGTGGTATCCGGGCGAGGAGGACGGCAACGCCGTGGCGGCGGTGTTGTTCGGCGACGTGAATCCCTCCGGCAAATTGCCGTTGACCTTCCCGAAACAGATTTCTGATCTGCCGGCCAACACGCCCGAGCAGTATCCGGGCGTGAACGGCGTGGCGCATTATTCGGAAGGCATTTTTGTCGGCTACCGGCATTTCGATGCGCAGAACATTGAGCCGTTGTTTCCGTTCGGCTACGGGCTGTCCTACACGACGTTTGGATTCAAGAATCTCACCGTGGCGCCGACCGAAATTTCGCTTAAAGACACCGCCACCAGGAACGTTTCCGTGACGCTGGAGGTCACCAACACCGGCCGGCGGGCAGGCGAGGAAGTCGTGCAGGTGTATCTGGGCCTGCCGGCCACGCCGGAAATTCCGCAACCGCCCAAGCAGTTGAAGGCCTTCGCGAAAGTCCTGCTTCAACCGGGCCAAACACGCCGCGTGCGGCTGACGTTGGATGCCCAATCGCTGCGCTGCTGGGACGAAGCCCGGCATCGCTGGACGATTCTGCCCGGCACGTATCGCGTCCTGGCCGGCGATTCCTCGCGGGATCTGCCATTGCAAGGCGCGTTCACCGTCCACGCGGAGTAAAAACCCGGCGGCGGAGCGGGCGGTTTGACCCGTGTTTACTTTCTGTCGCCGGGCTGCTACAACTGCCGCGTGCTCAATGACGCTGCCATCTGGAAGAACCTTCAATCACCGCGCCGGTTGTTTTTGATTGCCGGGCCGTGCGCCATTGAAAATGAAGCGTTGTGTCTGCGCGTGGCCGACACCCTCGCCAAAACCTGCCGGCGGCTCGATATTTTTTACGTCTTCAAGGCCAGTTTCGACAAAGCCAATCGCACCTCGGCCAAAACCTTCCGCGGGCCCGGCCTCGAAGAAGGTTTGCGCGTGCTGGCCAAAGTCCGCGCCGAATGCGGCGTGCCGGTGCTCACCGACATCCACAACGAAGCCCAGGCCGCCATCGCCGGCGGGGTGGTGGACATTTTGCAAATCCCGGCCTTTCTCTGCCGGCAGACGGATTTGATTGAAGCGGCGGCGCGCACCGGCCGGATTCTGAACCTCAAAAAAGGTCAGTTTCTCTCGCCGGCGGAGATGGGTCAGGTGGTGGCCAAAGCCCGCGGCGCCGGCGCAAAAAAAATTCTCCTGACCGAGCGCGGCACGACATTCGGTTACCACAATCTGGTGGCCGATCTGCGTTCGATTCCCATCATGCAACGGTTCGGCTGCCCGGTGGTGTTCGACGCCACGCACTCGGTGCAACTGCCCGGCGGCGGCGGCGACCAATCCTCCGGCCAGCGCGAGTTTGCGCCCGTGCTCGCCCGCGCCGCCCTGGCGGCCGGCGCCGACGGCCTGTTCATCGAGACGCATCCGCAGCCGGACCAGGCGTTAAGCGACGGGCCGAACATGATTCCGCTGGCGGAAATGCCGGCCTTGTTGCGCGGCCTGTGGAAAATTTTCAAGGCGGCGCGATGACGAAGATTGCCCATGCCGCCCGACGGCTCATCGCGGCCGCCGTCCGCAAAACCTGAAGAGTGAAGGCTGAATTGGAGCGTTCCATGTTTTCCCCCAAGCCGCCCCCGATTTCTCCGCCGCTCCGGGCGCGTCTGCGCCGGATCAGGCTGTTCCTCTGCGACGTGGACGGCGTGCTGACCGATGCCTCGATTTTTATCGGCGGCGGACGCGAGTTCAAACGGTTCAACATCCGCGACGGTCTCGGGCTGGTGCTGGCGCGCCGCGCGGGATTGAAAACCGGCTGGATTTCCGCGCGCCCTTCGCCGGCCACCCGGCAGCGCGCCGACGAATTGAAAATTGATTTCCTCATCCAGCAGGGCGATCGCGTCGGCAAGTCGGGCGCAATCGAGCAATTGCTGGCCCGGGAAAAATTGAGCTGGCGCGAAGTCTGTTTTGTGGGAGACGACGTGGTGGATTTGGGGCCGCTGGCCAGGGCCGGCGTCAGCGTTGCAGTGGCCGACGCGCGACCGGAAGTCAAAGCCGCTGCGGATTGGGTCACCCGCGCCACCGGCGGCCACGGCGCGGTGCGCGAAGTCATCGAACTGATTTTGCGCGCGCAGGGAAAATGGGAGCCGGCGATTGCCGTTTACAAAGAGTGAAAAGGCCGGGGAAAACAGAAACAGAGAGAACAACGCCGCTTCGTCACGCACCGGTGAAGTTTTTTCTTCGGCGGCTTTCCGGCTTTCTCCTCGCGGGGGGTGCGGGGTGTTTTCCGGTACTGCCGATTTCGGGGCTGGCGCAACCGGCTCTGACCGGCCGGGCGACCGGGTTCAATTCCGTGGAGTATTACGCCGCGCCCAACCCGCAACAGATCAAGACACGCATGAGCGGCGCGGAGGCGCAGCCGCTGGCCGGCGGTTTGCTGGTCATCCGCCGGCTCCAACTGGAAACTTTCAATACCAACGGCGTTTTGCTGGCGGTGGTCGAGGCGCCGGAATGCGTTTATGACACCACACGCGGCATCGCCTCTTCCGCCGGGCCGCTGACGGTGCAAACCGGCAACGGCAAAATCCGGCTCGAAGGCGTCGGTTTTTTATGGCGGCAAAGCGATTCCTTCCTCACCATCTCCAACCACGTGCGGACGACGATCGAAAGCGAAACAAAGGGAGCGATCGCGCCATGAAAAAGATTTTATTCCTGGCCCTGGCGGCGGGATGCGGCTGGCCGAGCCTGGCGCAAACTAATTCAGCGCCGGCCTCCCCTGTCGCGGCGCACGAAACGCTAATCACCGCCGATACCGCGGATTTTGATATGGGCCCGGGCCGGCGACAGGCCCT
>DASRCU010000272.1:0-5832 GCA_035652955.1 Verrucomicrobiia bacterium
AATGTTCCAAGGTCGCCTGCACCGGCGTCTCCACTGCGGCCGGCATCAACCTCGGCGGCGTTTCTCCCTCAAGATCACCGGCGATTTTCACCGTGATCGGCTCCAAACCCGGAGGCGACGCCGTGAGGGGGATGACACCGAAGGAACAAACGTCGAGCGTCTGAAGACAGGATTGACGTTGCTGGCCCATAGCCAGGCCAACCAAATAAAGCCACTTGTCATCGGTAGCACCGCCCGGTCATTAACAAATCCCACACTAATCGAACCGGCGCGGCGAGGTTGTGGGTCTTGGCATTTGTTTGAGTAAGAGTTCGGGGCAGGGCCAGTCAGATACTTATTTCCTCAAGCACCTTGTCTCTCTTTAAACTTTGCGGCGCGGCAGACTTATTGCCCGCATCGTTCCTGTCCTTCAATCCTTTCCGTTAATTTCCACCGGTCAGAAAATCATTCCAAATCTGGTCGTAAAGGTAATAAGAGCGAGTGGATTCGTCTGTGATGAGTTGCTGCGTGGCCAGGGTGAATCCCGGTACGCTGTGAGAAAAAACGACCGAGCCATCCGTGTAACAGGTGTTCAGCCCTTTGGACGGGAAATGAGCCCACCACGCCGGGGAAAAAGGCACGCCGGGAACACTGTCACCGTTGGGACTGGGATTCTCCAGATAGTCCGTCATCAAAACGTCCCGTTGTTTCACGTCGCTGGTCTTTTGATATTTGCGCAGAGTACCCGTTGTTCCGCCGGCGGAAGGATTGACCATCCGCGGGTTGAACAAATACGAGGAGCGGATGTTGTAACCGTTGGCAGTGTCTGTGCTCGGAAAGGGATATTGCGGGGGATAATCATACTCCTGCCACGTGAGCCATTTGTTGCCCGTATCCTGAAAGCTTGGATCGTAAAATGCCTTTGCATTGGGAATCATGCGTCCCGCATACAAAAACCCGAGGTTTTGATCGCCGGTTTTTGAGTTGTAATCGGACACATACTTCGTGGGCATCTGTGTCTGGGTGCTGGCGACAAAAACGTATCGTGTATAGTGCAGTCCGCCCAGACGGTTGATAGAACCCGGCGGATTGTTAAACCCGCCGAGATAAACAATCGGATACCAGTCCTGGAAATCGCTCGCATACATCATCAAGCCTATATAAATCTGGTGCTGGTTGGAAGTGCAGATGGCCAACTTGGCTTTCTTTTTGGCCGCCGCCAGCGCCGGTAATAACAGCGCTGCCAGAATGGCGATGATGGCAATAACCACCAATAACTCGATCAAAGTAAAACCTGACTTGTGGTAACGTTTTTGACAGATCATATTAAACTATCGCTTCAATATAACAGTTTTCAAGTTTTGCTCCGTGTTCAATACTGTGCGCTCCAGGTAACGGTATTAGGGTCGGCCAACTGGTCGGGATGCAGACCTTCGACGTGGCCATCGGCGAAACTGACGTTGGAATAGCCGGGACAGGGGTGGTGCGTGGAAGGCCAGGCAGTCGGCGCCAGCGCCTGGGGCCCCTTCGATCCGTGCCGGGAAATCAGGCAGCGGCTGATCATCGGGCTGGAACTACCGGTCATGGGTGAAGTAAACAAATTCACCGTCGCGCCGAGGCTGGGCAGAGTTTCGGTTTTCTGCGGCCACAAATCCGGCCAGACCGCGTCCAGAAACAACGGCGTGGCGGACGAATGTTTGATGTTTGAGTCTTTGTTAAAGTAGCCGGAGGCGGACAAAGAACCGGAGCCGTTGAAACTGACGGTGGAGCGGTCATAAATCCATCCGTTGATGGCATAGCTGCCCAGGTTGGTGCGGGCCGGCGGCAGGCTCTGCGGAAACCACGACCAGGGAGAGGCGGCGTTGCCGCGCGTGCCCGATCCAACGGCCGGCACGGCGGTATCCGGCGGTTTGACTGTGTCCGACGCCACCGGACAAAGTCGGATCGCATCTTGATGCGCGATATTGTCCGCCAAGGGAGTAATCCAGACGTAATTGACCCCGCCGTAACCAATCACGCCGCCGTCGCTGAAGTACACGTTGGCGGCCACGCCCAACTCCCGTAAATTGGAACGGCATTTGATGTTCTGGGCGCGGAATTTGGCGGCGGTGAGCGCCGGCAACAACAGTGCCGCCAGAATGGCAATGATGGCAATGACCACTAAAAGTTCAATCAAGGTAAAACCTCGGAAGCTGGGTCGTGTGTTTTTCATCCAGTGGAATCCCATCCGTTTTCTTCAACGACCGCCGGGTGATCCCACGCCCGGCGGCCGTGTTAAACATCTCTGTTAAGAAACGGCGGTGGGTTTCATGGTCAGTTGTTGGTATTGCTCAGGATGTAGAACTGCTGGGCGTTGCCCGGCAACACCGCATTGGTGCCAATAAACGTGAAGTTGTTGGTGGTGCTGACGACGTTGGTGGCCACCGGTGTCCACTGGCTCAACGGCAACGCCACATTGGTGCTTTGGAGCAGATAATATGTGCCGCCGGCCTGGGCGTTGGTTCCGGATATAACCACATTACCATTGACAAGACTGAAGCCGGTGATGGTCGGCGAAACGGTCGGCACGACGGTCGTGGGCACAGCAGTCAGCACCTGAATGGTGCCGTCCACCGCCAGCCGATTGGTCCAGGTGTAATTATAACCGTTGTCGGAAACGGGGAGGTTCACGGTGGCGAATTGACCGTTCAACACCGGGGCATTGAACAGTTTGAAGGTATCGCCCGCCGTCAAGGCCGGACCGAGGTTGGTGACCGTGAGCATGCCGCCCAGGGTGACGGAGGCGGCGCGGATCTGATCATTGGTACCGCCGGGAGCATTGGTCTTGTTCAATTCCATGACGAGGGTTCCGCCGCCACTCAGGTCAAGAAGATTGGTCACCGTCAGGGTGCCGATGGCATTGGCACCTCCCGGCTGAATAAGGGTGGAAGCGCTGACCGTCACGCTGCCATTGATGGTGCCGTTGCCTTGCAAGGTCTGCGCGCCCAGGTTCAGCGCGCCGGAGGCGGAGACATCCAAGATACCCGGCGCCACTACCGTGATGGGGGTGGTATTGGGCAGTGTGGCCGAGGCGCCGAGGGCCAACACACCGTTACTGACGGTAGTGATGCCCGAATAAGTCAGGCTGGAGCTGGTCAACGTCCACGTGCCGGTGCCGGATTTGATGATGCCGTGGCCGTCGCTGATGGAGCCGTCAAATTCGGCGCTGGTGTTCAGCCCGCCGACATCCCAAACAACCAGCGTGCCGCCGCCGCCGCTGCCTTGATCGGCGTAACGGCTGATGGAGGTGGAAGGTCCGCCCGAAAGTTCGCCGATGGGAATGATTGAACCGGAGGGAGCGCCACTTTGCAGCTCCGCCCCGCCAATGGCGCCATTCGCCAGAAGCACACGGGCATTGGGCAGACCACTGGCGGAATCAATGCGGAAGTTAAGGTTCCCGCTGGCGCTGGTATTCGTCACGATCAGCAATCCGTGGAATCCGGTCCAGTCTCCACCCCAGCCGCCGCGCACATAGCGCGAGACGACAAACAAGGTGCTGTTGGTGGGACCGGTCACGGAAGCCGGATTGAAATTGCCGCGGCAGGTTCCATAAATGAAAGCCGTGGCATTGTTTGCCACCACGATGGGATTAACCACGGTGGGATAGGTTGGCGAGGTACTACCCGTCCAGCCCGGCACTTGCAGCGAGCCGTTGGTTTCCAGTGTAATGGCTCCCAGCCCGAAGACCGGGGCGACGGTGCTGCCGGTGCCCAGCAACGTGGCATTGCTCACCAGTGTGCCGCCGCTGTAGGTGTTGGCGGCGCCCGGCGACAGCGTCAGCATTTCATTCGCCGACAGTCCGTCCCCCACGACTGCCAGGCGCAATTTGCCGGTGCCGTCGGCGAGCGTACCGGCAAAGGTGGTGTTAGCCTGGTTGTTTGCCGTGTTGATGGTGAGCGTGTTGGTGGCAGCAGGGGAATTATTTACCACCATGCCGAGCACCGTGCCGCTGGCGCCGGACAGACCGTTGATGGTCTGGTCAAAGCCGTGCAAGTCCAGGGTACCCGCCGCCGAAGCGCCGCCGTCGAGGATGACGTTACCCCAGCCGGCGCCGCCGGTGGGCAGGGCGTTGGCGGTGCCCAACTGCACCGTGCCGCCGGAAATCACGGTGTTGCCGGTATAACTGCTGTTGGCGGTCAAAACCAGTGTGCCGCTGAGATTCGTCAACGAACCGGTGCCGGTGATCGGCCCGTTTTGCGTCACCGTGCCGGCGCGGTCGAAGACGATAGCCGTATTGTTGGTGACCGGTCCGGAACCCAACGAACCGGAACCGCCGCCGTTGCCAATTTGCAGGAGGCCGCTGTTAATGACCGTCGGGCCGGTGAACAGGCTGCCGTCACCGGTCAACGTCAAGACGCCGGCGCCCTGTTGAACCAGCGTGCCGCCGCCGCCCAAATCGCCGGATTCGACATTGTTATCCGGTTGATCGAACACCAGGGCGGCACCGTTGGTCACGAAAACCGGACCGATGCTGAGGCTGGAGCCGGTCGTGACTCCGTCGCCCACTTGAAGCGTGCCGCCGTTGATGAAGGTCGGTCCGGCGTAGTCGTTGGCGTTGAGAAGGGTGAGCGTGCCGGAGTTGGTTTTGACCAGGCTCGTGCCGTCGGTCAACTTGCCGCTGCCGCTGAAGGTATAGTTGCCGACGGCGTTGACGGTCACCACACCGGCGGAAATGGGAGCGGTAATGTTGACCGGCGGAGTCATGGAGCCTGTGTCGTTGAACGTGACGTTGTCAAAATTGCTGAACACGGTGAGCGCGGCGCCATTCAACCAGTTAGTGGTCGTGTAGTCCCAATAATTGTTCACGTTGTCTCCCACCCAGCTCAGGTTGCGAACGGCGCGGCTGCTGACCACCAGATCAAGTTCATTGCCGTTGACCGCCAGTGCCCCGGCCTGGCCGCTCTGGAAAAAGCCGATCAGATTCAAATTGGCCGGCGAACCGCTGGCCGAGCCGCTGAAGGTCAACAGCTTGTAAGTGCCGTTGGGCAGCGGCCCGCCCAGGACATTGACCCGAATGTTGCCGGAGTTTAAGTTCAAGTTGCCGCTTACATTCAGCGCATCGTCGCCCCCCGTGGAAACGTCCACAGCATAGGTGCCGCCGTTGAAGGTAAGATCGCCACTTACCGTCAACGTTCCAATGACGCCGTTGGTGGCCGGAGAAATCATTGTGTTGGGATTCAGCGTTACGGCGCCAATAACCGTGCCGTTGCCTTCCAGAATCTGGCCCGAACCGGCGCTGTTCAACGCCAGCCCGCCGGCGGCCGAGGCATCCAGTGAAGCCCCGGAAGCAATGACCATCGCCGGCGTCGCGGAGATCGAACCATTGGCGCCCAGCGCCAGTGTGCCGCCGTTGATAAAGGTCGGGCCGGTGTAAGTATTGGTTCCGTTCAGGCGCAACGTGCCCGCGCCTTGTTTGACGAGCAGGCCGGAGCCGGCAATCGCGCCCGGATAACTCACGTTATCCGAGCGATTGAAGACCAGCATTCCGCCGTTCAGAATGAGGGCAGAGTTGGTCACACTGCCCGACGTGCCGCCATTGCCGATTTGCAGAACGCCTGTTTTGTTGGTTGTCACGCCGGAATACGTTTCATTTGCCGCCACAATCAACGTGCCCGAACCGATGTTGCCGAAATTGCCGATGCCGCTGACCGGCAGGCTGAAGGTCACCGTGTCGGACCGGTTGTAGAAAAGGTTGCCATTGAGCACCACGTTGGTGGAATTGCCGAGGTTGCCGACGGTTCCGCCGTTGCCGACCTGGAGCGTGCCGGCTGCGGTGACGGCAAAACTCGTACCGCCGCCGCCTGTCAACGTGGG
>DASRCU010000273.1:0-13536 GCA_035652955.1 Verrucomicrobiia bacterium
AAAATCTTTTTCTGCGGGCCGTCTCCTTCCGCAGCGGAACTGCCCGGCGCGCCGAGGGCAAACGCCCCGTGAAGGAAGCCGTGGCGCTGGGCGAGGAATTGGCGGCGCAACTGAAATAAGGCCTGGCGCCCGCTGCCGCCCGCCCCGGCGAAACCCCTCCAGGAAAATCAAAAACGCCGGCCTGGAGGGACACCGGCGGGGGGCCGAACGGAACGCCCGCCAATTGCGCTTGCCAAACGCCGTCGTTGGCGTAAAGTGGACGGCCAATTTTCATACGATGCACCTGACTTGTCTCGATGTTGTTTTGGCGGACGCCACCGCGGCGCCGCCGGCCGCCGGCGCGCCGGTTGCCCCCCCGCCCCCGCAAAGCTCGCCGCTGAGCTTTTTCGTGCCGCTGGTCCTGATGCTGGTGATTTTGTATTTCATGATGATTCGCCCGCAATCGCAGCAGCGCAAACGGCAGCAGCAGTTGATCGAAAGTCTCAAGAGCGGCGACAAGGTGGTCACGGCCAGCGGCATTGTGGGCACCGTCATCTCCGTCAAGGAAAAAACCCTTTCCCTCCGTTCGATGGACGCGAAGATGGAAGTGACCAAAAGCTCGGTGACGGACATCCTCGAACGCGGTGGTGAGGAAAAAGCCCCCGCCTGAAACGGTCATGAAAAATCGAAGCTTCTGGTTCACCGCGCTGCTGATCATTCTGGCCTGGTCGCTGTACGAAATCTATCCGCCGACCTCCGCGGATTTGTTGCAGGTTTTTGCCGACCGGGCGGAAAACCAAGACGCCACGTTCACCAACATTTTGCAACGCGCCGAAGCGCTGCAAAAGACCGGCACCAACAGCGAGTTCGCCGATCTGCTGATGGCCATCGGTACCAACAACATCCAGCCCTATTTCCCGTTCATCAACGCTTCCAATGAACTGGCGCCTGCCACCTATATTCTAAACCGCCTACAGCGCGACGCTTCCGGCAAAATCAAGCTGGGTTTGGATTTGCAGGGCGGCACGGCGTTTTTGGTGGAGATGGACACCAACGCCCTGGCTGCCGGCACCGGCACTGGCGACACCAACCGTACCGTCAACGCTGCCGACATCAGCGGTGCGCTCTCCCAAGCCGTCGAAGTGCTCCGCAAACGCGTGGACCAGTTCGGCGTAGCCGAACCGGTCATCCAGCCGGTGGGGGGCAACCAGATTCTGATTCAACTGCCCGGCCTGTCGGAGCACGACAAGGCGCTGGCCGAGACGAATATCTCCCGCGCCGCCTACCTGGAATTCCGGCTGGTCAAGGAAGACAGTGATCAAATTCTCGAAAATCACGAGCCGATTCCGCCCGGTTACGAAGTGCTCAAACATGTGTTGCCGCCGGAGAACGGCAAGCCGCGCCCGCCGGACGTGGTCGTGGTAAGCAAAACTCCCGCGAACGGACTCAAGGGGGACATCGTCAAAAGCGCGTTCGTGGCGCGCGGTAATCTGGGCGAGCCGATGATTGAATTTACCCTCACCGAGGACGGCGCCAGGAAATTTGCCGAAGTGACCCGTAACAACGTCGGGCGCCGTTTGGCCATCGTTTTGGACGGGCAACTCTATTCCGCGCCGAGAATTCAAAATCCAATTGAAACCGGCAGCGGCCAGATTACCGGCCAATTCAGCCTGGACGAAGCGCAACAACTGGCCACGGTGCTGCAAAATCCGCTGCGCGCGCCGCTGCATGTGGTGTATTCCTACGACGTGGACCCCACGCTGGGCAAGGACACCATCCGCCACGGCATTTCCGCTTCCATTTGGGCCGTCATTTTAGTTTCGGCCTTCATGCTGATTTATTATCGCGTGGCTGGTCTGACGGCCAACATTGCGCTGGTCACCAACATCATCATCCTGCTGGGCGTGATGTGCATGGCCGGCGCCACCTTCACGCTGCCGGGCATTGCCGGAGTGGTCTTGACCATTGGCATGGCGGTGGACGCCAACGTGCTCATTTACGAACGCCTGCGCGAGGAACTGGCCAAGGGCAAATCGCTCCGCGGCGCCATCGCCGCCGGCTATTCGCGGGCCTTCGGGACCATCTTTGACTCGCACGTGACCACGCTCATCTCCTCCATCATCCTCATCTGGTTCGGCACGGGCGAAATCAAAGGTTTCGGCGTGACGCTGACCATTGGTGTGGCGGCCAGTTTGTTCACGGCGCTGGTCGTGACCCGGCTCATTTTTGATTTTTTGCTGGACCGCAACTGGCTCAAGTCGCTGGGCATGTTCCATCTCATTCGCAGTACGAATGTGAATTTCATGGCCGCCGCCAAACCGTTGTTTATCGCCACCTGGGTCTTTGCCCTGGCTGCGGTGCTTTACGGGGGCATTTTCCGCGGCCGGGAACTTTTCGGCGTGGATTTCCTGGGCGGCGACAGCACGACGTTCAGCTTTGTGCAGAAGGTGGATCAGGACAAAATCAGCGCCGCGTTGAAGGCGGCCGGCATCACGGAAAGCCAGGTTCAGTATCAGAAAGACGTGGTCGGCGGCCGGGAAACGTTGCGCATAACGACGCCCGGCGGCACGGCGGACACGGTCAAAGAGACGTTGGTCGGGAAATTCCCGCAGGCCCATTTCCAGTGGCTCGGCAGCCAGCAGGTGGGCGCGACGGTGGGCCGGGATGTGCGTAATTCCGCCATCATCGCCTCGCTGGTGGCCATGTTTGGCATTTTGGTTTATGTGGCCGCGCGCTATGAATTTTCCTTTGCCATTGGCGCCATTGTCGCCATTGCCCACGACGTGCTCTTTACCATCGGCTGTTACTGCCTGGCTAATCAGATTTCCGGCCGACAGTTCAACGCCACCGTGGTGGCGGCGGTGCTGACCATCATCGGCTTTTCCATCAATGACAAGATCGTCATTTTCGACCGCATCCGCGAAGACTTGAAGCTGGGCATGCGCGGGACGTTCACGGAAATCATCAATGCGGCGGTGAATCAGACGTTGAGCCGCACCATCATCACCAGCGGCACGGTGTTTATCGCCACGGCCTGTCTGTATGCCCTGGGCGGCGGCGCCATCAACGACTTCGCCTACACCTTCCTGGTGGGCATCATTGTCGGCACGTATTCTTCGATCTACATCGCCTGCCCGTTCGTCCTGCGCTGGCACAAAGGCGAGCGCCCGGCTATCGGTGCTTCAGCCGTAACGGTGCAGAATGTGGCTGCGGCCAAAGCGTAAAAACATTTACGATCGGCGACCGGCGATTTACGATTCGGTTTGCGGTCTCCGCCGGCATCGTCAATCGTAAAGCCAAATGACAGAACTCACGCCCTGGCACTGGCTCGGCTTCCTTCTGGGTGTCCTGTTTTTCCTGGCGCTGGATTTGGGCGTTTTTCACCGCCGGGCGCAGGCGATCAGGTTTTCCGAAGCGGCCGCCTGGAGCGCGCTGTGGGTGGCGCTGGCCCTGCTGTTCGCCGGGGCGCTGGCCCACTGGCGTACGCGCGAGGAGGCCATCCAGTTCGCCACCGGTTACGTCATCGAACTGTCGCTGTCGCTGGACAACATCCTGGTTATCGCCCTGCTCTTCGCCTATTTTCGAGTGCCGGAGGTGCTGCAACATCGGGTCCTGTTCTGGGGCATTTTGGGCGCCCTGGCCATGCGGGGCGCCATGATCGCCGGCGGCGCGGCGCTGATTCGGCAATTCGACTGGGCACTTTACGTTTTCGGTGGCTTTCTCGTTTTTGCCGGTGTCAAAATGTTTTTCACCCGGCAGGAAATGACCCAGCCGGCGAAAAATCCCGTCCTGCGACTGGCCGGGAAATTGTTCCTCATCTCGCCGGATTTCGCCGGCCAGAAATTTTTCACCCGCGTGAATGGCCGGCTCGCGCTCACGCCGCTGGCGCTGGCACTGCTGCTGGTGGAAACGTCGGACCTGATTTTTGCGGTGGACTCGGTGCCGGCGGTGTTTGCGGTGACGCGTCAGCCGTTCATCGTTTTCACCTCCAATGTCTTTGCCATCCTCGGCCTGCGTTCGATGTATTTCCTGCTGGCCGGTGCCCTGGACTATTTCCGCCATTTGAAGGCCGGCCTGGCCGTGGTGCTCGTTTTTATCGGCGCCAAAATGCTGTTGGACCCGCACGAGCATCCGCCCCGGTGGTTTCAGATTGAAATTCCGACGACCCTCTCGCTGGCCGTTGTGGCGGCCATTTTGTCCACGGCCATCGCTTGCTCGGTGGTCTCGGCCTGGCACCAAAAAAATGAGCGATGAGAAAGCGAGGCAGCCGGCTGGTTCCGCCCTGGAAACGATGCGGCAGGGCGCTGGGCTCCTCTCTGCAGGAACCGCGAGCGAGTTATTAAATCTGAAAATCTATCGGTCTTTTTTTTCGCTCGGACTTGCTTAAGACACGCGCGCGGGGGGCGTTGTAAAGAACCACCGAATGCGGCGGCACACTTTCCATCAAAAACACGTTGCCGCCGATGGTGCTGCCCTCGCCAATCACCGTCTCGCCACCCAGAATAGTCGCCCCCGGATAAATCGTTACGTGGTCTTCGATGGTCGGATGCCTTTTGCGTCCGCGAAGTTCCTCCACATGGGCGGTGGATTTGGCGCCCAGCGTCACGCCGTGATACATCTTGACGTGGTCGCCGATGATGGCGGTTTCGCCCACCACCGTGCCGGTGCAATGATCCACGAAGAAGTGCGAACCGATCTGCGCCCCCGGATGCAAATCCATTCCCGACCGGAAATGGGCCCACTCGGTCATGATGCGCGGGATCAGCGCCACATTTCGCAGATACAATTCGTGCGCCAGCCGCTGCACGGCGATGGCCTCGACGAAGGGATAAGACACGATGATTTCCTCCAGGCTTTTGGCGGCCGGATCGCCGGCGTAGGCCGCCTCCATGTCCGTCTGCAAAATTTCGCGAAGACGCGGCAATCGGCCCAGAAAATCCACGGTCAATTGATGCGCTGCCGCCGCCAGGTTTTGCCGGGGCATTTCCGGTGGCGAAGAATATTCGAGGCTTTTGCGGATTTCGTCTTCCAGCCGGCCCATGACCGAGTCCAGCAATTCCGCCGTGGCCACCTTGATCTCCGACGAGGGCAGCAGTTTTTCGTCAAAGAAACCGGGAAACAACAGCCGCAACAAATCCTGCGTGATGGCGGTGATGGCGCGTTTGGACGGCAGATTTTTTCCGTCCAGGTGATTGATGCCGCCGACGCGGGCGTAGGATGCCACCAAGTCGCTGGCGAGTTGGGAAACAATTTGCACAAACGGTCATTTACCACAAAGCGGCCGGCAAACAAAGTTTTTGTCGGTACGGGAAGGGAGGCGTGCCGTGTCCCGCCGGCACGGACAATCTCGAACGGACGACGGCTCCGGATTGTCCCAATCAATCTACTGATTCAGTGAAACGACGGTTGCAGCAGCTATCGTTTCCACCCAAGCCGGTGGTGATTCTGGCTTGGGTGGCTGGGCGACGGGCTGGTGCGTGCGGCGACGGAGCGCGTCCCGTCGCGCCGGCCAAATCCTTTAAGGCTTCAACACTGCGACCACGGCTTCCACCACGCGCTCGACGCTGATGCCGTTCATGCAACGGAAATCAATCGGGCATTCGCGGAGAAAACACGGCGAGCAGGGCGCGTCCGATTTTACAATGGTGCCAGGGGCGGAGGAAACGGGTCCGGTCAATTCCGGTGCCGTGCTGCCGAAAACGGCCACTACCGGCACCTCCAGCGCCGCCGCCAGGTGCATTGGGCCGGTGTCGTTGGTCAACAGAACGCGGCAGGATTTCAACAGGGCCATCAATTCGCGAAGCGACGTTCTGCCGGCGAGGTTGAAAAGGGCCAGGGAGCGGGAAGCAAGGGCCGATTCGATCCGGCCGGCGATCGGCTCATCGCTTTTCCCGCCAAACAAAATCCAGACGCCGCCGGTCCGTCGCCGGATTTCCTGCGCCGTGGCGATGAATTTTTCCACCGGCCAACGCTTGGCCGGGCCGTATTCGGCGCCGGGATTCAAACCGAGGAGCGGAGCGGCGATTTGGTCCAGTCCAAATTTCTTCCTCGCCGCCTCGCATTCTTCCGGGGCGACACGGAATTGGGGCGGCAGCGGTTCCGCCGAGGCGCCGAGCGCGGCGACCAAATTCAAATACTCGCGGATGTGATGCCTTTCGGGAATCAGACCGGCTGTCCCGGCGATGGTTTTTTCCGCCGCCGGAAAGCCGGGACGGTGTGGAGCGGCAACGGCCGCCTGGATTTCGGCCAGGGACCGCTGGCGCATTTTCGCCGCGCCTTTCCGTGGTGGAACGGCTTGCGTCAGGAAAAAATTCCGCCACGGGCGCGCGTAACCGATCCGTTGCGGAATGCCGGCCAGAAACACCTCCAGGGCCGAACGCGGGGAGTTGGGCAACACCAGAGCCAGATCGAATTTTCCGGCGCGCAGTTTGCCGGCCACGGCAAAAATGGTTTCCTCCGGCTCAAAGGCAATGCTCTGGTCCACCGCCGGATGGTGCAGCCAGAGCGGGCATAATTTTGCCGGAGAAAGCAGGGAAATTTGTGCTCCGGGAAATTTTTCGCGCAGACGCTGCAGGGCGGGCGCTGTCATGACCGCGTCGCCCAGCCAATTGGTGCCACGGACCAGGATTTTCATAGGTCAAAGCCTCGGGCAGGGCTGCGAAGCCCGAAAGATTTTTTGTCTGGTGCGGTGCGGGACATTATTTCCAGCGGCGGTGAACCCAGAACCAGTTGGCCGGGTCGCGGCGAATGGCGGCTTCCAACGAGCGGTTCACGTCGCGCATGATGTCCCGGCTGGGGCGCGGCGAACCGTTTTCGTGCGTGGGAATTTGATCGCCCACTTCCAGGCGCCACCGCGCCAGGCCGGTGCGGAAGCAAAAAGCGGTGAACAGGTCGCAACGATAGCGCAGGGCCAGGATGGCGGGGGCCAGGCCGGTGTCGCAGTCGCGCCCGAAAAACGGCGCCCGCAAACCGCTACTGCTCTGATCGGCCAGTAAACCCAGGATGAGGTTCGGTTGTTGCAAAGCGGCGCGGAGCGCCCGGCCTTCGGTGCGCCGCTCGAAAAACCGGCAGCCGGATTTTTCCCGCAGCGATTGCCAGAGCCGGTTCAGGGCGGGTTGTTTCAACGCGCGATAGGTGGTGGCGCAGCGATAGGCCGGCATGAATTGTCCGAAGCGGGCATACAATTCAAAGTTGCCAAAATGACCAATGGCCACGACGACGCGGCGCGGCGGCAGCAGCCGTTCCGTGCCGACGAATTCCAGATGCGGCTGCAATTGTTCCCAGGTCATGGCGGCGGTTTTGACGGCGCAGCAGAAATTTTCGCCGAGACGCCGAAAGTTTTCGCGGGCCAGCGCGCGAATTTCCGCCGGGGATTTTTCGCGGCCGAAAGCCAGGCGCAGGTTCTCCAGGGCCACCCGGCGATGGCGCGCGTCGAGCCCATAGGCCAGCGCGCCGCCGGCGCGCCCCAGTCGGGCCACCAGCGGCAGCGGCAGCGATTGAATCAGCGCGACGAGCGCGCGGGCGAAAAGGTAAAGCATGTTGAGCATTCGCCGTCAGCCGTCGCCCCGCGCCGGAAAACGAAGCCCGGTGCCGGCGGCCGACGGTTCATTTGAAACAAATTTTCCGCACGCAATCCTGAAAGTTGCTGGCGCCGCTGACAATCTGGATTTCCACGCGCATGAAATAGATCGGCAGGTCGCGCCGATCAATTTTGGGGAAACGCACGGCATCTTTCTGGGTGGTGATGATGGTTCGGGCCTGCCGTTTTTTGGCGCGGTTGATGACATTCAAAATCTCCTGCTGCGAAAAACGGTGGTGATCGGCAAAGCGTTTGGAATACACCAGTTCGGCGCCGAGGGTGACCAGGCTCTGCTCGAAGCTTTCCGGCTGGGCAATGCCGGAGAGCGAAGCGATTTTCTTCCCGCGAAGCAGGTCCAGTCCGCACCGCTCGCCGGTGAACACGTCTTCGAGATAAAGCGGGTGATGGACACATTCGATGATGGCGGCGGCGGGATTGAATTGGGAAATTCGTTCGCGTAATTCCGCCGTGTGACCGTTGCTTTTGGTGATGAAAATGGTCTGGGCGCGGGCCAGGTGCGAGGGCGGCTCGCGGAGGGTGCCGCGCGGCAGCAGATGCCCGTTGCCGAATGGTTGCTGACAATCAATCAGCACCACATCGTGCCGGCGCCCGCGCAGTTCCCAATACTGGAAGCCGTCGTCCAGCAGCAGGGTGTCACAGCCGAATTTTTCGATGGCGTAGCGGCCGCTTTTGACGCGGTCCTTGTCCACCAGCACCACCACGTCCTTCAGATTGGAGGCGAGCATGTAGGGTTCGTCGCCGGCCATTTCGGAATCCAGCAGGAGCGATTTGCCGTCGGAGACAACGCGCGGCGGCGTTTGATCCTCGCGCAGCAGGATTTTGTTGAGCAGGGCCACGTGCAGGGGCAGCGGTTTGGAGCGGTAACCGCGCGAGAGGATGGCGACGTTGCGGCCGGCGTCGCGCAGTTCGCGGGCGAATTTTTCGACGACGGGCGTCTTGCCGGTGCCGCCGACGGTCAGGTTGCCGATGGCAATGACCTGCACGCCGAGGGTTTTGTCGCGGAGGATGCGGACGTTGTAGAGCCAGCGGCGCAGTTTGACCAGCAGTTGGAAGATTTTGGAGATGCCGAGCAGGAGGCCGCGGGTGAGGTTGGCCTTGAGATCGCGACGTTCTTCGAAAATGACCTCCAGGCCGAAAGTCTGGAGGCTTTCCATCCATTGGCGGAATCGTTCGCGCATCGCGGCGAGTGTGCCAAGCCCTCAAGGCCGCAGCAAGAACGGGGCAATTCCCCCGGCTGCGCCTTCAATTTTTGATCCGTTCACGGCGGGAAACGGTTCAGAACCCCATGCGCATTAGTTCATTTTGCAGCGCGGTTTGGAATTCCTGAACATCCGCCGCCGATGGTTTGTAGCCTTGCCGCGCGGGCACGACGCCCAGGCGGCCAGTCTGGTCCATGAACCACTCGGCCTGCTGACCGTCGCTGAAGGTGACTTTGCCGCTGACGAGGGCGCCCGGGCGCGCAATTTGGTCCACGCTCACGGAAACGCCGCCGGTTCGGGAAGTGTCTGCGGGAGATTTTTTTCCTTCGGGCGCCGGGGGCGGTTTGGCGGTGGAGGGTTCGGTTTTCGGCGGTTCGGTGTCTTTGGGCGTGAGCTTCAAATCATCCACCAGCAACCGCGTTTCCATGTAGGTCAGCTTCAGGCCGAATTCCTGCTGCAGACGTGTCTGGACCTCCGAGAGTTTTGCGCCCTGGAGAATCCAGGCCGTCACGCGCTGGCGTTGCTCTTCGGTCAGATTCATAGCGGCGCCATTTTAGCTAGGCAGCCTTGAGAATCCAGTCGTAACCTTTGGCCTCCAGTTCCAGCGCCAGTTCCTTGCCGCCGGTGCGGACGATTCTGCCGTCCACCAAAACGTGCACGAAATCGGGGATGATGTAATTCAGCAGCCGCTGGTAATGAGTGATGACCAGTTGCGCGTTGTCGGGGCGTTTGAGCTTGTTGACGCCCTCGGAGACGACTTTCAGCGCGTCAATGTCCAGGCCGGAATCGGTTTCGTCCAGGATGGCCAGTTTGGGTTCGAGAATGGCCATCTGGAAAATTTCCGCGCGTTTCTTTTCGCCGCCGGAAAAGCCTTCGTTTACCGAGCGCCTCAGCAAATCCTCGCTCAGGTCCAGCAGCTTGACTTTCTCCTTGACGAGTTGGAGGAACTCCATGGCGTCCAGTTCCGGCAGGCCGCGGGCCTTGCGGATTTCGTTCAGGGCGGACTTTAAAAAATACGTGGTGTTGACGCCGGGGATTTCGACCGGATACTGAAAGGCGAGAAACAGTCCCTCGCGCGCGCGTTCCTCGGGGTCCAGTTCCAGCAGGTTGCGGCCGTTGTAAACGACTTCGCCGCCGGTCACCTCGTAGCCGTCGCGACCGGCCAACACCGCCGCCAGCGTGCTTTTGCCGGAGCCGTTGGGCCCCATGATGGCATGGACTTCGCCGAGGCCGATGCGGAGGCTGACTCCCTTGAGAATTTGTTTGCCCTCGACACCTGCCGAGAGGTTTTTGATTTCAAGAATGGGTTGGTTCATTGGATAAAAGTTTTGCTACAGTTCACACGGATTTTCACGGATTCGATCCGCGTCAAACGGTGAACAATCTGGAAATGAATCGTTTCAGCCCACGCTGCCTTCCAAACTGACGCCCAGAAGTTTCTGCGCTTCGACGGCGAATTCCATGGGCAGCTCCTTGAAGACTTCCTTGCAAAAGCCATTGACAATCATGTTCACCGCGTCCTGGGTGGAAAGGCCGCGCTGGTTGCAGTAAAAAATCTGGTCCTCCCCGATTTTGGAAGTGGTCGCCTCATGCTCGACGCTGGCGGTGGAGTTTTTCACTTCGATGTAGGGGAAGGTGTGCGCCCCGCACTGGTTGCCGATGAGCATCGAATCGCATTGCGAGAAGTTACGGGCGTTTTGGGCGCTTTTTTGAATTTTGACCAGACCGCGGTAGCTGTTTTGGCCCCGGCCGGCGGAAATGCCCTTGGAGACGATCGTGCTGCGGGTGTTCCGGCCAATGTGGACCATTTTCGTGCCGGTATCGGCCTGTTGAAAATTGTTGACGACGGCCACCGAATAAAATTCGCCCCGGGAATTGTCCCCCAGCAGAATGCAGCTCGGATATTTCCAGGTGATGGCCGAGCCGGTCTCGACCTGCGTCCAGGAAATTTTTGAATTGCGTCCGCGGCACAAGCCGCGCTTGGTCACAAAATTGTAAATGCCGCCGCGACCCTGTTCGTCGCCGGGATACCAGTTCTGCACGGTGGAATATTTGATTTCCGCGTTGTCCAGGGCCACCAGTTCAACCACCGCCGCGTGCAGTTGATTTTCATCGCGCATCGGCGCGGTGCAGCCTTCGAGGTAACTGACGTAGGCGCCTTCGTCGGCCACGATGAGCGTGCGCTCGAACTGACCGGACTTGGCGGCGTTGATGCGGAAATAGGTCGAAAGTTCCATCGGACACCGCACGCCTTTGGGGATGTAACAAAAGGAGCCGTCGGTGAACACCGCCGAATTCAGCGCGGCGAAAAAATTGTCCGTGTACGGCACGACCGAGCCGAGATACTTTTTCACCAGGTCGGGGTGTTCCCGCACCGCTTCGCTCATCGAACAGAAAATGATGCCCTTGGCGGCCAGTTGCTTTTGAAAGGTGGTGCCCACGCTCACCGAATCGAACACCGCATCCACCGCCACGCCGGCCAGGCGCTCGCGTTCCTTCAGCGGGATGCCCAGTTTTTCGTAGGTTTCCAGGAGCTTCGGGTCCACTTCGTCCAGGCTTTTGGGTCCATCAGTCTGCGTTTTAGGCGCCACGAAGTAGGTGATGGCCTGGTAATCAATGGGGTCATGATGGACCTTCGGCCAGGTCGGCTCGCTCATTGTCAACCAGTGGCGATAGGCCTTGAGCCGCCAGTCGGTCAGCCAGGCCGGCTCTTTTTTCCTGGCCGAGATCAGCCGGATGATGTCTTCATTCAATCCCGGTGGCGCCGATTCGGTTTCGACGTCGGTGTAAAAGCCGTACTTGTATTGCTGTTTGACCAGACCTTCAATGGTATCCGTGGCAGTGGGCATAACTCACTTTCTGTTTCTTTCGTTTTGTTGCACAATCCGAACAGGCTCCATGAACGGCGATTTCGACGCGCTGGGCCTTGAAACCGCGCGGCAGGGAAACCATCGGCTGCAGGTTCGCCGGCAAATCCACGTCGTAAATCCGGCCGCAGACGTGGCAGTAAAAATGGCCGTGCTCGCGCATGTTCGGGCAGAATCGGGCCGCCCCCCGGTCCAGTTGCACCTGACGCACCAGACCGCACTGCACCAGGGCGTCGAGACAGTTGTAGACCGTCGCGTGCGAAATCTCCGGCATGGCCCGTTTGGCGCGGATGAAGACTTCCTCGGCGGTGGGGTGATCGCGCTTCTGCAGCAACACCTCATAGACCTGCTGGCGCTGCGGCGTCAGGCGCAGACCGCCGGTGGTCAGGCACACGCCCAGGTTTCCGCCGGTTTTTTTCTGCTCCGCGTTCATGTCCGTGAACAATTAAACACCCATTCCCCGAAGAGTCAAGATTTAGAATAAATCTAAATTTCAGGTGGCGGGTTGCGGCGTGGCTATTTTTGCAACACGCTCACGCGCGCGGGAGGCAGATTGAACCAGACGACTTTCGAGGCCTGCAGCCGGAAGCGGGCGGCGCCGCGGGGGCGTGGATTGTGCAGGCGGTAGGTGAATTGCACCCAATGGCCGTTAGGTTCGAGCACCGCCCGGATTTTTTCGGCCAGCGCCTCGGCTTGTTCCTCGGAGAAATTCAAAAGGGGCAGGCTGGAGATGACGGCGCCGACGCTGGAAATGCGGCGGCGCCGGAGCAGTTCATCCAGTTGCCAGGCGTCGCCAGTCAGAATATGGGCAGCGGGGAACCGCTCACGGAGGCGTTGCGCCAGTTTGGGATCGCGCTCGATGGCCACCAGTTTTTCCTGAGGCAGGCCGCGCTGCAGCAGGGCCTCGGTCACGACGCCGGTGCCGGGGCCGAGTTCCAGGACGAACCGGTCAAAATTTTCCGGCAACCAGCGGGCCATAGCCGCGGCCAGTTGCCGGGAACTGGGAATGACCGCGCCGATCCGCCGGGGATGAAACAGGCATTGCTGCAGAAACAGCGTCGTGTCGCTCAGGGTGACGATGAATTTTTTGGCCATGTCCTGTTGCTTGCACCAGCGCGGATTTCACCGGACAGGTTAAATGATGCCGTCGCGACCGCAAAGGAAATTTCTGAGGAATTTCCAGGCGCGAGAAGGCGCGACGCCCCCAAAAGGAAGGGTAGCGGGTGGAGTGGGCCGGTTCAGGGACCGGCCGGCGCATCAGCGTTCATTGTGCGGCGACCGGACCGGCGCCGAAATGGTCATCAAGCGTTTGTGCGCCTCTTCGCGGCGGGTGGTCCAGTCGTCCCAGTCCGGTGCCCAGGCGGCGCCGACGAAATTTGTTCGCGCCCGCGGCCAGAGCGCATCCAGCGCGTCCAGTTCCTCCTGGGCGCGCGTCGCTTCGTTCCATTTCAGATAGGATTCGGCGAGGCAGAGGCGGTTTTCGGGGAAATCGGGCGCCAGTTGCACGGCGCGTTCCAGCCATTGACGCGCTTTGTGGCGGCTGCCGATGCTGGCCGGCCAGCCCGGCGCGTCTCGATACAGCAAACCCAGGCCGCGCGACGGTCCGGCGTAGTCCAGATGCGGGTCCAATTCATCGGCCTGCTTGAATTCGCGCTCCATTTCTTTGACCAGTTTGAGGGCGCCGAACCATTCGGTGCGCGCCAGTTCGGCCAGGTTCAAGGCCAGGTAATAATGTCCGGCAGCCAGGCGGGGATGTTCCGCAATGAGCCGGCGGCAAACGGCGATGGCCTGACGGGCAACAGCAGCGCGCGTGGTGTCATTGGTGGACCGGTCGGCAAAATCGAAACCCGCGCGCGCCAGTTGCACGGCGGCAGTCACGTTGTTGGTGTCG
>DASRCU010000274.1:0-2517 GCA_035652955.1 Verrucomicrobiia bacterium
AGCTGGTGGTTTATCCGGCGGTGTTTTACCTGTGGCGCGCGCGGGAAATCCGGCAGAGGGAATCGGAACCGCCCCCGACGGCGGCCAATTAAAAACGTGCGGCGCCGAAAAAACAAACCGCGCGAGCGGCCCGGATCGGCAAACGCCGGAACTTATCTGGATTGCAGCCGGTAAAAACGGCTCGGCTCGTTGCTGACCGGCACCATCGTGTAAAAAGCGGTTCCGGTGTTTTGAACGGGACTGGTCACCGGCAGCCAGGCGGAGGCGGGGGAAAGCCCGGTAGCCGCCGTCAAGGTCATGCCGACGCCGCTCAAGGGCCACTGCAGATTCAGATTCCATCCTGTCAGACGAGCGCTCAGGACCAGCGGCGCAGTCATTTGCCCAAGCGTCTCCGCGGCGGGCAACACATTGCCTTGAGCGTCGAAGAACGATGTGGTGTTAAAGCCGGCCTCGTTCAGTCCGCGCAATTTCTGGTATTCGGCACCCCACCAGAAAATTCCCGTTCCCAGCCCGCGGGGCACGGTTTTGATGATTTTGGCCAGCGCGACAACATATTGCGCCTGACCGTTGGTGGTGGCGGGAAAGCCCCAGATATTCGTCGTCCAATACGAATTCGTCCAGGGAAAGGCCGTTTCGGCCACCCACACCGGCTTGCCGTAACGCACGGCGGCGTTGCTCAAACAATTGGCCAGGTCGTCGAGCGAACCGTGCCAGAAGGGATAATAACTTTCGCCGATGATGTCGAACGCGACGTGTTGTGTCCGAATGAGATTGTCGAAAAACCATTGGGTGGTGGGCCAATCGCCGCCCCGGTCAATGTGTACCACGATTTTCGGCATCGCCTCTCCGGCGGCGTCGCGGATTCCCTGAACGGCGGCGGTCAACAATTGGGCCAGTTTTGACCATTGCGTCGCCGGATCGAAACCATTGAGCTGACCGTTGGTCCACAAAATGCCGCCGGTGATTTCGTTGCCGATCTGCACGAAATCCGGCAGGGCTCCGGCGTCCTTGAACGCGGCGATACAGTTGCTGTTGTAGGCGCGCATTTGCGCCACCAATCCGGCGAAATCCAAATTGCTCCAGGCGGCGGGCGTGGCCTGGTGCGCCGGGTCGGCCCACGTGTCCGAGTAATGAAAATCCAGCAGGAATTGCAGGCCGGCCTGCTTCACGCGCACCGCCAGCGGCACCGTGTAATCCAGATTGTTAATGAAATCGTAAGGGTCGGCCTGCGCCTGAGCCGCGCTGCTGGTGAACAGTCGCAGCCGGACGCAGTTGATACCGCGATCCTTCAAAATAGTCAGCGCGTCTTGCGCCTGACCGCCGCTTTTGTAAGTGAGGCCCTGGGATTCAAAATAAACCAGCAGCGACAGGTCCGCGCCCGCGAGGAAATTGGTAGTGGCCGTTACCCGCGCCGCCAGGGTCAGGACGAGCAAGGCGGCGCCTGCCGTTTTCAAGACGCGACGGCCCCCACAGCCGGTCTCATTCATCGCGCTCATCTCCTCGGAGCGAAAATCCTGTTCTCCCCGTCCGGCGACAGGCGGGTAATCCATTTCACGGCCCGGTCAACCGGAAGAACACCGGTCCGGGACCGAAATCGTTGGTGACCGAATTGACGCCCTGGGTGTTGGGCACGTCAGACCAGCCGCTCAAAAGGTTGGTGGCCTTTTGCAGCCGGATGCGGTTGTTGACGTTGGTGCCGGACGCCCAGAAGACCACCGTTTGGCCCGGCGCGCCGCTGATCTGCACCGGCCCCAGATTCTGGTAATTGTTGAAATAATCCAGCGGCAGATTGGTGCTGGTGCTCAAGGTGAACTGGTGATTTTGCGCGCCGCCGGGGCCTACGCCGTTGTTCTCCCAGATCAAGCCGCCGTCAATGGTATATTTGTAATTGACGACGGTGCCCGGTGCCAGCGCCAGCGTCACCGCGCCGGTATAGACATCCGAACTGCCCACGGGCATCAATTGCACCGCGCTGCCGCTCCAGTTCCAATCGCCGTTGACGAACACCGTATCCGAGCCGGGCGTGAAAATCCCCAGCGCGTCTTCCACGGCCAGGTTGACCTGGAAGCCGACGTTGAAACTGGAATTCAAGTTGGTGAGATTGTTCCAATAAGCCAGCGGCAGGACCTGGTTCAGATTGGTCAGGGTGAAGGTGCGGTTTTGCGCGCCGTTGGGACCGACGTTGCCTTCCCAGGTGCCGCCGTAACCGTCAATGGCATATTTGTAACTCACCACGGTGTTGGTGGTCAGCGCCGTCGTGGTCAGCGTGCCCACGTAATTGCTGGTGCCCGGAACGTTCGTGAGCAACACGCCGGTGGCCGCCCAGTTGTTCCAGGAGCCGAAGGCATCCACGTAATCGGATCCCATGTTAAACAATCCCTGCTGGATGGCGAATTCCATGTCCAGTTGAAACGTGATCTGCACGGTGTAGGCGGGCAGATTGGTGACGTCACTGAAATATACCACCGGCAGGTTGGTGCCGCCGGCCGGCACCTGGAAGTAGCGGTTGCCGCCCCC
>DASRCU010000275.1:0-10148 GCA_035652955.1 Verrucomicrobiia bacterium
TGGATTTCCGATATTCCTCCAGTTTGGATTTATACGTGGTCACCCCCTTGAATTTCAATACGTCCACACTCATCATCTCCGCGTCCATTTCCTCAAATGTGCACGTCTCAACCAGCGAATGAATCCGCTCCCGGGAACCAATGGGGAAATGATGCTGGCACTTGGGACACACCTTGAGATTCTCGTCCAGTTCCTTGTCGAAAATCATCGTTTCACAGCCAGGGCACTTGGTCCAAAGCCCTTCGGGAATGTCGCGTTTCTTGGCTTTGCCCGATGCCAGTTTGGGCTTCTTGACGAAGGTTGCGGGAGCGGAGGGCGGCGGCGTCAGGGCCGGTTCGACAGTTTCCACACCAATGGTTTTCTTGAGAAACGAGGTGGTGTCCATGGACCTAAAGTGTAGCTGTTTTGGGGAATAAGACAAGCCGGGAATTTTATCCGGCACCCCAAGCCTGCCGCCCGTTCCTTTGCCAGAAGCTGATTAGCCGCAACCTGAATGAACGTCTTGACGGGCCGTGCGGCCGCGCACCGGACCAGCCAGGCGGCCTCGCCATGGGCGGCGTGCCCAGCGCCCCCGACCAAGGAAAACGCGCCGCCCCGCCTTCACAACCCGCGCGCGACAGTCCAGACGCAGACTCGCTCGGCGCCCGCGGCTTTCAACACTCTGGCGCACGCGCTGGTGGTTGCGCCGGTGGTGAAGACGTCGTCCACCAGCACGATGCACTGGCCTTGCAGATTCGTTCCGCGGCGCACGGCGAACGCGCCGTGCACGTTGACGACGCGCTGTTCGCGCGTCAGTTGGGTTTGCGTCAGAGTCGGCGCCACACGCCGCAGCAAATGCGCCTGGAGCGGAATCTTCACGGCGACGCTCAAATGCCGGGCCAGACGTTCCGCCTGATTGAATTCGCGCTCGCGTTCCTTCAGCGGAAACAACGGCACCGGCACCACCCAATCCCATCGCCCGGCGCGCAACGCCGGCCCCGCCTCGCGGATCAGGAGGTCGGCCAGGAACGGTTCGAACCACAATTCACGCGAGTATTTGTAACGATGGATCGCTTCGCGCAGCACTCCGCGCGCCACCGCCGCCGAGCGCGCCGAGTCAAAATACAGTTTCATCTCGCGGCAATTGGCGCACTCGAAAGCTGTCGTCAAATCGCCCGCAAACGGCAGACCGCACCGCTCACAAAACGGCGGCCGGATGAAACGGATTTGCGCCCGGCACCGCCCGCAAACGTACCCCTCTCCGGCCGCAGCGCGTTCCACTCCGCAAAACCGGCAGATTTCCGGATAAAAAAATCCCAGTGCCGTATCGAGCGAAATTTGCCAGAGCGAAGCCATCAGCGGGTTACGATGGGTTTGGGCGATTCGGCGAGCGGGAAACAGCGGCCGTTGTCGCGTCCCTTTGTTCGCGAGGAATCAAACCTCGCGAACCAGCCAGCAAAATGGCAACGGCCAGAAACGCCAGCCAGCCGTCGAACATTCTGGCCGTTCCCCAAAACCAAACCTCGGCCTCCGGCGCCGGCGCCGTCAGCGCGCCGTACAGTTTCAATACCCACACCCAGCCGGCGTGCAGGCCGATGGAAAAGTAAAGATTGCCGGTGCGCTGATACGCCAGCGCCAGCAGCGCCCCCGCCAGCGTCAGAGTCAAGAATCCCGGTGCCAGCGCGTGAACATCCACAAAACCGGCCAGCATTTGCGGCAGCAGGATCAGCCCCGAATTCCAGGCCACCGATCCCGAAAGGTCCGCCGAGCGCAGAAAATGCAGCAGTGCATACACCGCGCTGCTGATCGCCAGTGCCGGACGCCAGCCCAACGTCCGGCGCAACCCGCCAAAAATGCCGCCGCGGAACAAAATTTCCTCCAGGCACGCCACCGCCACCGCCGAGACCAGCCCGTTGCAAACAACTCGCAGAATCGCCGACATCCCGGCGGGACGCCAGCATCGCCCGCCGGCAACCAGCGCCACCGTCGCCACCCCAAGGAGCGACGCCAGCCCCAGCATCAGACCAGCAAAAATTTTTTTCTCCTGACCTTGCGGGGAAACGATTCCCACCTCGCTTAGCGAAACGGCCCCCAACGCGCGCCACAGCGGCCACAGACCGCCCAGCGCCAGAATCAAAAGGGAACGATCCAGAAAGCGATGGAACGGCGCCGCCGCGAGGCGGGGAAACGCGCCGGCAAAATCCTGGGCCAGCCAGTAAAGCCACGGCGCCAACAGCGCACCGCCCACAAACACCGCCGCCAGGTAAATCATCAGCGCCCGCAAAGGTCGCATGGGCTGAAGTTACTTTTTTTGACCGCACCGCGCCAAGAGGAATTCAAAAACTCAGACGCGGCTCTTCGCTCGTGAACCAACGGAGGACATCCAGGACACATCCGCGCTTTGTTCGCGATGGTCAGCGCTGCTTTGGGGTCGGGCGGCGCCGTTTTCTTGAGCAGAACGGCGCAACTTTTATTCGCGCGGGCGATGGGGCTGTGTTAAAAAATGGACGGATGGCAGACACCACATCAACGACGGAGTTGCCCCCGCCGGAACGGTTTGGCAACCGGTTTTATCCGCAGGAACTGATCAATAGCGGCGGCATGGCGGACATCTGGCTGGTCACCGACGCGCGCGGCAAGCCGTATGCGCTGCGACGACTCAAGCCGGCGCTCCGCTTCAACTTCCGCGCCCGCCGCCGCTTTCTTCACGGTTGCGAGGTGCTGCAGCACCTCAACGGCGGCGAATTCATCGTCGGCTACATCGAGCACGGCAAACTCGACGGCACGTTGTATCTGTTGATGGATTACGTGGAGGCGGAGAATTTGAAGACGCTCTTTGCGCGGCACGATCCGGTGTTGACCGAAAACGTTGCCCAAATTCTCATTGACATGGCGGTGGGGCTGGCCGAGGTGCACGAGAGCGGGTTCATGCACCTGGATTTCAAGCCGGAAAACGTGCTGGTCACGCGCAACGCCCATGTTCGCCTGATTGATTTCGACATGGCCCGGCCGATTCCCGAAAAGCCCAAAAAAATGTCCGACAACCCCGGCACGCCCGGTTACATGGCGCCTGAGCAGTTGCAGCGCAAACCGATTGACGCCCGGGTGGACCTCTTTGCCTACGGCGTGACCGCCTACGAACTGGTGACCAACCACAAACCATTCCCCGGCGAAACGCCGGGGGAAATCCTGGCTGCGCAGATGAATCCCGCCGGGCCTGTTCCGCCCCGCGAGCACAACCCCGGCATCCCGCCCGCGCTGGAAAAAATCATCCTCAAATGCCTGGAACGCGACCCGGAACGCCGCTATCCCTTCGTGAGTGTGCTGGTGCGCGACCTGCAAAACGCGCTGTATCTTTGAGCGCGTGGAACCCGTCAACCTTTCAACACCCGCGGCGGGGCCGTGCTTTGGCGGAGGATCAACTCGGCCGGCAGCCGCCGGAACTCCGCCGATTCGCCGCGAATCAACTTGATCATCATGTCCACGGCCGCCGCGCCCAGACGGAATTTGGGCTGGCGGACGGTTGTCAGTGGTACGCGAAAATACTCGGCCACCAGGATGTTGCCGAAACCGGCCACGGAAACATCCTCGGGAATTTTGAAGCCCTGAGCCAACAACGTCTGGGCGCAGCCGACGGCCACCAGATCGTTGACGGCCTGCACAGCAGTGGCCGCGCATTGTTCATCGAGCATTTGCAGCGCCGCCTTGGCGCCGTCCTCCAGCGTATTGCCGGCGGCGAAGATCAATCTGTCATCCACCTCCCCCTGCGCTTCGCGCAAGGCGCGGCGGTAGCCTTCGAGCCGTTCGCGCGCCCACGGCGCCGCCGGCGGACCGGTCAGATAAGCAATGCGCCGGTGCCCCAATTGCAGCAGATGTTGGGTCACCTGGTAGCTGGCCAGCAGCCCCTCGCTCTCCACCGCCGGAAAACTTTTGCAAAACGGTGCCGGCGCCCCCAGCAGAACCGTCGGGATTTTGTGCGCGGCAATTTCCTGATAAATGCGCGATTCGGTCTCAAAGCGATAGACCGGCGAGATGAACAATCCCTCCACGCGCCGCGCCAGCAGGCGGCGAATGCCGCGCTCTTCGCGCTCCGGCTGATTGAGCGTGTGGACCAGCAATAAATCGTAACCCAGCTCGTACACCCGCTCCTCAATGGCCAGAACGACGCGCGCAAAAACGGGGTCGGTGATGGAGGGGATGACCAGACCAAACAGTCGCGTGGCCCGGGTGCGCAGGCCTTGCGCCAGGCTGTCCGGCACGTAACCGGTTTGCAGCGCAATCGCCCGGATGCGGGCGCGGGTGGCCGCCGAAACATCCGGCGCGCCGCGCAACGCCTTGGAGACCGTCATCACCGAGACGTTGGCCAGCCGCGCAATGTCTTTTAATCTGACCATGCGTGGCATCGAAGGGTTGAACCGCCCAAGTGGTGAACCGGTTTGCCCCTTCAGCGATTCAACGGGTTCCGGTTACAAATAGGTCCCGCGCCAGTGCAGTTTCACACGCAGGGCCTCCAAAAACGAACTGTTGGCCAGATGCACCAGCCGCACGGCACGGCGGCTCCGACGAATCATCACTTCATCGCCCTGATCCAATTCGCCGGCGATCTGGCCGTCAGCGCTCAAAATGATCGAAGGCGCCGGGCTGACGGCCTTGATGCAAATGGTCGCGCTCAGCGGCAGAATGATGGAACGATTCGACAGCGCATGGGGGCAAATCGGCGTCAACGCAAACACCTCCGCCGTGGGCAGCACAATGGCCCCTCCGGCCGCAAGCGAATAGGCCGTGGACCCCGTGGGTGAACTGACGATGAGACCATCGCAGCGATAGCGCGTCACCGGTTCGCCGTCCACACTCACATCCAACGAGACCAGGCGCGAAACGGCGCCGCGGCCCACCACGATGTCGTTGAGCGCCGTTTCGTGGATTTGCCGGCCGCGGCAGACGCCGGTGGCTTCAAGCAGCACGCGGGATTCGAACCGGAATTCGCCGCGCCAGAGGTGCTGGAGCGCGCGGCTCAGTTCGCCACTGGGCACGGCGGTCAGAAAACCCAGGCCACCGAGATTCACTCCGAGCATGGGGGTGACCGAACCGGCGATGTCCCGCGCCACGTGCAGCATCGTGCCGTCTCCGCCAAAAACCAGAATCAAATCCGCCTGCCGCGCCAACGCCGCGGCATCCGGCGCGGTGGGTATCTTCAGACCCACCAACCGGGCCAGTTGAGCTTCGCAGATGACCTGGCGACCGGCGCGGCGGATCAGGGACACCGCCTGGCGAAGGCTGGCGCCGCAGCCGGCCTTGTCCAGATTGCCGATCAGACCCACCCGTTGGATTTTGTCCGCGTTCAAAATTTGGAATTGGTTTGTCCGGAGAACCGCCGGGCCGTGGAACGGATGGGGCCGCTCAACGGCCCGACACCTCATCGGTTTGCCTCTTTTCCATCAACACAAAAAATTCTTTGTTGCCGGCAGGGCCGAGCAAGGAAGATTCAACCACATTCCGCCAGAGAAGACCAGCCCCTGTGGAAACAAATTCGCGAAGCTCCTCCAGCACGCGATGGTGAACGGCCGGGTCGGTGATCACCCCACGCCCTTTGTCCGCCTCGCGCCGGCCCGCCTCGAATTGCGGTTTGACCAGCGCCACAATTTTCCCTCCTGCCTTGAGCAAAGGCGCCGCCGCCGGGAGAATTTTTTTCAGGGAAATAAACGAGCAGTCAATGGTGATCAAATCGGCGCCGACGAATCGGGCGCCGGAATTGCCGCCCGCCGCCTCGGCCGCCTGAAAATCTTCCGGCCGCAAAAAACGCGCATTGGTTTTTTCCATGACCACGACGCGCGGGTCCTGGCGCAGTTTCCAGGCCAACTGGCCCCGGCCGACATCCACGGCAAACACTTTCGCCGCGCCGTGTTGCAGCAAACAATCGGTGAACCCGCCGGTGGAGGCGCCCAGGTCTATGGCCACTGCTCCGGCCACGTTCAATTGAAAACTGCCGAGCGCCAGTTCCAGTTTGTGACCGCCGCGGCTGACGTATTTTTCGCCGGCCTCCAGTGTCAGCACATCCTCCGTCCTGACCCTCAGGCCGGGTTTGTCCGCCGGGCGTTGGTTGACGCGCACTCGACCGGCGAGGATGGCGCGTTGGGCGCGTTCGCGGCTTTCACACAAACCGCGCGCCACCAGGGCTTGATCAAGACGGATCATGCACAAACGTAAACCTTTCCCGTCGGTTCCCTTGGCAGGAAATCCGCCCGCTGCCAAGTCCAAAATAAGTCAGTCCCGCAGCGGAGCGATGGCCGGCCCGCGGTCTTATTTCTCTCCTGTCGGATGGCAATTTTAATTTTTACCCGACAGTTTTGGCTGCGCGCTGGCTGGCGGTTTACGGAATGGCAACCATTTGATCGGCGGGAGCGAGCAAATGGCCGGGCGCCGGCGCAAATGGCCGGCAAAGCAAAAGGCAAAGGTGGAAAACTTTCCCGAGCCAGTTCAAGGGTATCTTTCCTGCCTTCCGCCGCATGCCACGCCGACGCGATTATTCTGGAATCGGTGGTCTCGAAATGCGCCGCAAATTTTTGTCACCAGCCGGCTCTTCCGGTTCTGAAGCCACCTGACGGCGCCCGCTGGGCTGCGGTTTCATCTGTTTCTGCCGGCTCTGATTGATGGGTGCTCTCCGGATGAAGAGCCATGTCCTCCACTTCTCAAATTTCGGAGCACCGTCAAGATGCGCGTTTAAAAAATTTCCTTGTCAAAAAAGGAGCGACATTCAGAATGACGTGTGTTTTCAGGCCAGTCCGGACTGCGTGGAAATCATTGGCAATCCCCCGAACGTCCGTTGACGTCCGAATTAGTGCAAGGCGACCAACCTGCGGCAACAATGTCGTTATGCAAACGGTAACTGGAACGCCCGCTCGTTGGGCAACGGACCTCTGACTGCCGAGCAATTGTACCGGAGATAACCTGAATTAGGCCACGTGAACCATGAGCAATTTCTGGAAACACAAACTTGCTGCTTACCTCCACGACCCGCCGGAAAAGGGTTACAACTATGGACCGCGACACAAGGAGCGCGCCGAGCAATACAAGAATCAAATCCTTGGGGCCGGTGCTTGGCAGGGCCACGAACCGGATTGGGCGGCGGCAGCCGCTGATCGCTTTGTGTTTCCTGACGGGAAGAAGCTCTCCCAACTTGAGGATGGCGGACTCGGCGGCGGGGTTTCGTTTGTGCATCCCTTGAGCGGAGCGCCGGCCGGTTTGTCATTTCCCGCCGAGGAGGATGCTGGCAATTGGATAAGCAGCGTGTTCCCCGACTTCGGCGGTGGCGATCCGGCGACGCAGTATTGGTTGCTTTGGCGGGCCTGGCTGCACTTTTGTGTCACGCATGCTTCCGGTCAGAATGTTGGCGCCGAGACGCTGGCCTATTTGCCAGCCGACACGCGCGTGCCTGACAGCACCATTTGGCATCACAATGCAATCGTCAGCGCGCTCGAAGCAACGCGCGGTGCCGACCAGAAACTGCACCCCGCCTTCCTGCTGTTTCAGATCGGCCCGGTGCAGGAGTTCATCGCGCAAGCCCGCTCGACCCGCGACCTCTGGAGCGGCAGCTATCTGCTGTCGTGGATGATTGCTCATGCCCTCAAGGTTGTGGCGGACCAACTCGGACCTGACAACATCATTTATCCATCGCTGCGCGGTCAGCCGCTGTACGACTGGCTGAACCAGACTCGACTGCAAGCAGCCACGTATGGCGGCCAAAACCCGCGTTCATTTTGGGATTCGTTGGGGCTGGCACATTCTCAAGACCTCGTGCTAACACCCAATCTCCCCAACCGGTTTCTGGCGCTGGTTCCCGCCGATTTTGACGTTACGCAAATCGAAATCGCGTTCGAGAGCGAGTGGGACTCCATCGCCAACCATTGCTGGCAATACCTTGATTCACGCTGTCCACTTGGCCCGGACAAGAACGCCATCTGGCAGTTTCAGGTTGGTCATTTCTGGCAAATAACCTGGCAACTCTGGCCGTGGCAGAATCTCGACGAAGCGCTGGCAGCCGTCTCGCGGCTGGCCATCCCCACTGGCCAGCAACTCGCCGTCGGGAAGCGGATTGCCGAAGCTATCCCGGCTTCTCACAAAGACACTCGCAACTACCCGCTCAACAGCGGTTGGGGGTGGAGCGCCCACTACCAGCTTGCTAATCACGCCCTCGACGCGCGACGGCACACCCGCGACTTTTCCGCATGGCAAGGACGGGCCGGTGCGCCCAAAGATTACTTGTCTGGGAAAGAAGAAGTGATTGCCGATAAACAATGGCTGGAGCGAGCGCGTAGCCATGATGAATTGAAACACCTGTTCCGCAAAGACGATGAACTGGGCGCGATCAACGTCATCAAACGTGCCTGGCATCGTGCCTACCTCGAAAAAGAAAAAAATCTCAAACGAGCGCGGGTCAGTTTTGATTCCGTGCCGGCCGTCGCCGCCGCCCCTTGGGTGGATCAGATTCGCCAGCGGCTCCAAGAGCCGGACCTCTGGGCGGACTTCATCGCGTTGACCGGCAAACTTTCTGACTGTGCGGCGATTCTCGAACCAACCATCCCCTCTTGTAAGGCTTCCGAAAAGAACTGGCTCAATGACGTGGACGCCGAGATTTTTCACGCCAATTTCTGGCGCAAGTTGGACGAGGATGTTGCCGGGCGTCCCGAGATCAAAACCGCTGCCGCCGCGTTGGCGGAATTCAAATCCAAACATCGGCTCGGTGAATCATCCAAATACGTCGCTGTGTTGACGCTCGATGGTGACGGCATCGGTCAATGGTTGAGTGGGGTCAAGATGCCCAAGATCGCACAGGTTATTACGGCAAAGGCCGCGCAATACTTTCGGAAGCATGTTCCCGACTCCGCGGTGTGGCTCAATTCAGGCCGCCCGTTGTCGCCGAGTTATCACCTCCAGTTCAGCGAAGCACTCGCCAATTTCGGCCTGTATTGCGCGCAACGGATTGTCGAAGCACACCACGGCCAACTGATCTATGCCGGCGGCGATGATGTGCTGGCCATGTTGCCGGCGACCGAAGCCTTGAAATGCGCGGCGGCGTTGCGGTTGGCATTCCAAGGATCGCCTGAGTTGCCAGCCCGATTGTCCGACTTGTTTGTGGCGGCTCCTCTTGGCTTTGTAAAACTCCATTCCAACTCCCGCCGCCAAGCCGAACCCTCTTGGCCGCTCCTCGTGCCAGGCCCAACTGCGGACCTCTCCGCCGGCATTGCCATCGGGCACATGCACGCGCCGCTGCAAAACCTCGTCGAGGCGGCGCGACAGGCGGAAAAACGCGCCAAGCAGGAATACGGCAAATCGGCCTTTGCCATCAGCCTGTTCAAACGCTCGGGCGAAACCATTCAGTGGGGGGCCAAATGGGATACGGCAGCGATCAAGCTGGCGGAGGAGTTCACAACGCTCGCCGAAGACGAAACACTGTCCGGCCGTTTCCCGTACGCGCTGGCCGAGTTGCTCCGCAAATACGACACGCCGATACAAAAGAACGGCAAACTGGAGCCGTTCCGCATCGAGGCCACTCCCGACTTTGATGCCATCGCCGTCATTCGCAAAGACCTCGAGCACGTCACCCGGCAGCAGGGTAAAAATGTGCCGCCGTCCTTTGTCGAAATTGCCAACCAATACCTCGAACAATGCCGGGGACATCGCCTCGACGATTTCCTCGGCCCGTTCCTGACCACCACCTTCATCAACCGCGGAGGAGGAGAATGACAATGCAAACCTACGACTTCATCCCAGCCGACACGCTGTTCTGTCGCGACCAGAAACCGCTGGCGGCCGGCCACAGCTTCGGACGCGGCGCGAACTGGCCCCTGCCCACCGTCCTGCACTCCGCCATTCGCACCGCCCTGCTGGCGGCCAACGGCGGACTGCCCCAGCGCAAGAGCAAGCTCGGACGTCCTCACAAAGGAAAGCCGCGCTTAGTGGCTTCCACAGATTACCAATGGCTCAACCTGCGCGGCCCGTTCCCGGTGGATGAGAACGGCATGACCTATTTCCCGCGCCCGCTCGACCTCGTGCCCGGCAAGAACAAGACGATGTTGCGCCTGCAGGTATCCGCCAACGCCGGTCAGAACAACCTGCCGACCCCGCTCACGCATCTGCTCACCAATCCCGGCGAGCCCTCGAAGGAAGAA
>DASRCU010000276.1:0-2798 GCA_035652955.1 Verrucomicrobiia bacterium
ATCATTTTTGCCAGCCAATACAAGGCGGCATCGGGGTCGCTGCCGCGCATGGCCTTGATGAACGCCGAAATTGTATCGTAGTGTGCGTCTTCGTCGTCATACACCACGGCCTTTTTTTGGATGCTCTGCTCGGCGGCAGCCAGATCAAGGTGAATTCGTCCCTCGCCATCAGGCGGCGTGGTGAGCGCGGCGATTTCCAGCGCATTGAGCGCCTTGCGCGCGTCGCCGTCGGAAGTTTTTGCCAGATGCCGCAGAGCATTTTCCTCCGCCGCAATTTTCAGATGGCCCAGGCCGCGCTCCGGCTCGTTCAGGGCCCGGCGCAGCAGCGTCAACAGTTCGTCCTCGGTCAACGGGCGCAGTTCAAAAATCTGCGAGCGCGAGACCAGCGGCGAATTGACGAAAAAAAACGGATTATGCGTGGTGGCGCCGATGAGCCGCACCACGCCGCTCTCCACATCCGGCAACAGGACGTCCTGCTGCGCCTTGTTGAAGCGATGGATTTCATCAATGAACAGAATCGTTGGGTGGCCGGTGTTGGCCAGGCGATTGGTTGTCGCGGCCAGCACGCGGCGCAGGTCGGCCACGTTGGATTCCACGCCGCTCAAACGCTCAAACCGGCAGCGAGTCTGCCGCGCGATGATTTGCGCCAGCGAAGTTTTGCCGGTGCCGGGCGGGCCGTAAAAAATCAACGACTGAATCCGGTCCGCCTCAATGGCCCGACGCAGCAATCGCCCCGGTGCCAGAAGATGCGTTTGGCCAACAAACTCGTCCAGCGTCCGCGGACGCATCCGCGCGGCGAGCGGCTGCTGTCGCAAATTGTCCGGGGATGGAGGGCTTTGCTCCGGCGAATTTTCGACCGGCGTGGAAAACAAATCGTCGCGCGGCATGGTGGAAAGATAAGCCTTTCACAGTCCGGCGGCAATGAAAGGAGCGGCAGATGCAGACAGGCGCACTGGCGCGGCCGGGATGATGCCTTCCAGCCCTTCCGCGGCCTTTGCCGTCAACAAAAAACCCCACCCTTGCCGTGTGCACCAGGTATCCTTTGAACATGTTGAAACAACATGTGGAACTCGCTCGACGGCTTTCGACTTCCAGCGAAGGCATGTCGGCCACCGCCGCAACTCCGTCCCAGGATCGCTTAACTACGGTTCAAGGATTGGTTGCCAATCACGAACAGGGCAGGGTAAAGCTGCTTTTCCATTCCAAAGAACATCGCGTACTGATTCCGCACTATTAATCGCCCCGCCGCCGCCATTTCTCAAGAATTTTTTTGATTTTTTTTTGGCAGCGCCTGGAAAAACTTGCGCTCGCCGGGCGGGGGAATTTTTATTACTCTTTTGTGGGCGACATGATGACATCCGTGCAAATCCGGCAATCGTTCCTCGATTTCTTCAAATCGAAGCAGCACACCATTGTGCCGTCTTCGAGCTTGCTGCCCGATTCGCCGAACCTGCTGTTCACCAACGCCGGCATGAACCAGTTCGTTCCGATTTTTCTCGGTCAGAGAAAACCGGATGTCTCGAAATGGCCCGGGGCCATTCCCGCTCTGGACACCCGGGCCGCCGATACACAAAAGTGCATCCGCGCCGGCGGTAAACACAACGACCTGGACGACGTGGGGTTGGATACATATCACCACACGTTCTTTGAAATGCTCGGCAACTGGAGCTTCGGCGATTATTTCAAACGCGAAGCCATCGCCTGGGCCTGGGAACTGGTCGTGAACGTCTGGAAGTTTCCGCCCACGCGGCTCTATGCCACGGTTTATTCGCCGGACAAAGCAAACGGCGACCCCAGCGAGTTTGACCAGGAGGCATGGGATGTTTGGGCGGAAAAATTCCGCGACGCCGGACTTGACCCGCAAATTCATATCGTTTCCGGCGGCAAAAAGGACAATTTCTGGATGATGGGCGAGACCGGCCCATGCGGTCCCTGCAGCGAATTGCACGTGAACCTCATCCCCGGCCCGCGCGACCTGGACGCCGCGGCGCAGAAAGCTGGCGCCGCCCTCGTCAACGCCGGCTCCCCGCAGTGCATCGAAATCTGGAATCTCGTTTTCATCCAATTTAACGCCAACCCCGACGGCACGTTCAGTCTGTTGCCCGCCCGCCATGTGGATACCGGCATGGGCTTTGAACGGGTGACGAGCATCATCCAGGGCACCCGCGGCCTGACCGACTTTGCCCAGGCGCGAATTTCCAATTATGAAACAGACATTTTTCGTCCGCTCTTTGACGCGCTGGAAAAATTGAGCGGAAAGAAATACGGCTCCACGCTTCCCAAATGCGGCAGCGGTGGCGACACCGAGCAGGAAAAAATTGACGTGGCCTTCCGCGTCATTGCCGACCACATCCGGACGCTTTCTTTTGCCATTGCCGACGGCATCCAGCCCGGCAACACCGACCGCCACTACGTTTTGCGCCGCATCCTGCGTCGCGCCGTCCGCTACGGCCGCACCCTCGGCTTCCGCGAACCGTTTTTTCACCAACTGGTGGGCGTGCTCGCCGAAACCATGGGCGATGTCTTCCCCGAAATCCGCGCCAGGAAAAAGCAAGTGCAGGAAGCCATCCGCGCCGAGGAGGAGGCGTTTAATAAAACTTTGGACAAAGGAATTGAAATTTTTGAACAGGAAATTCGCCTTGAGCATGAACACCGCGCGAACGAATTGATTGAACATCAGAACCTTCAAGCACGAGGGCAACCGGGATTTGACGAAGGGCATCTCAGGCGTCCGCTGGTATCCGGACAGATAGCGTTTACTCTCTACGACACCTACGGCTTCCCACTCGATCTCACCG
>DASRCU010000277.1:0-1784 GCA_035652955.1 Verrucomicrobiia bacterium
GGGACTCTCGGCCGCCTTCTGCACGATCCATCGCTTTACGAAAACCTGAACTCTACAAGCGTCCAAGTGCGTGAGCTGATCGCCGATTTCCGCCACGATCCCAAAAAGTTTCTGACGATTCGCTTCCGGGTGTTTTGAGCCATTTCCCCTTCTGTATCACGCGCCTCCAAGCGGTGTCTTCCTATCCGGCGGGGCGCGCTGATTCGCTGCGCTTCGTTGTTCCATTGAAGGGAATATCCATCCCGATACAATGTCACGCCGTGCGTACAAATCCTTTGACCCTATTTTTTCGGTGGAAGTATCCTGCCTCCACTGCCGATATAGAAGATTGGCGGCTCAGTGTAGCCATCACAGCTTCTTTTCGGGGGAGACGGAATGCGCAGGTACGCATGTTTTGCGGTCACGTTCGCCTTTATTCTATGTCCGCTGATTGGCAGGGCCCAGACCACGCCGGCGGTCACGTCCGGCGGCATCCTGAATGCCGCGAGTTTGACGGCGGATAGTTCCAACATTGCCTCGCCGGGCGGCCTCGTATCGATTTTCGGCAAAAATCTAGCTTCTGCTCCAGCCTCCGCCAGCACGTCGCCGCTGCCACTGAACCTCGGCGGCACCGTCGTGCAAATCGGCAACGTATATGCGCCGCTGCTCTTTGTTTCTCCGGGACAGATCAACGCGCAAATTCCGTTTGAAGCGGCGCCCGGAACGCAGAACCTGGTCGTGTGGGTGAACGGGCACGCCAGCGCACCCGTTTCCGTAGTGATTCAGCCGGCCGCGCCGGGTATTTTCACGGTTTCGCAAAGTGGAGTCGGCACCGCGTTGGCGACTCATGCGGACGGTTCCGCAGTGTCAGCCGGCGCACCCGCGATTCCCGGGGAGACGATACAAGTGTCAGTGACTGGCTTGGGATTGACGCTGGGCACTCCGGGGCTGCCGGCGGTGCAATCGGGTGATATTGGCAGAGGGCAGCCGACGCTCACCGTCCCCACTGCTACCATCGGCAGCGTCAATGCGCCGGTAGTTTCTGCTTCCGCTTCGCAAGGTCTGGTTGGGCAATTTAGCGTGAAGCTGGTTGTGCCCACGGCGGGAACAGGCGACCAGTTACTAACTATTTCCGCAGGCGGAAATACCACGAAAGCCGCGGTTTCATTGCCCATCGGCAGTCCCAGCGCAGCGCAGGGCGGCGGCGGTGCGGGAGGCGCAGGAGGGACATCCGCAGTTCCCAATGGGCCGGTGATCTTTTCCGGCGGCATTCTGAATGCTGCAAGCCTGGACCCGGCCAGCAATGACACAGCCGCTCCCGGCAGCCTGATATCAATATTCGGCAACAACCTGGCTACTGCCACCGCGTCTGGCGGGGCCGCGCCGCTGCCCCTTCAAATCGGTGGAACCTCTGTATTGATCGGCGGCGTTTCGGCGCCCTTGCTGCTGGTTTCCGCCAGCCAGGTCAACGCGCAGGTTCCATTTGAAATTCAGCCGGGGAGCAAGATTTCGGTAGTCGTGGTCGTGAACGGCGTTTCCAGCAACGCGGAACCACTGCAGATTGTTCCTTCGGCGCCTGGAATTTTCAGCACCGCGGGTAACGGCACTGGAACCGCTGACGTTTTCCATAGTGACAATACTCCCGTAACAAACAGCGCTCCGGCATTGCCCGGGGAGGAAGTGACCATTTATTGCACCGGTCTCGGTGCAACACTTTCAACCGCCTCGTTGCCCGCCGTAAAAACGGGGCAGCCCGGCCAGGGCCAGCTCACGATTCTGTCGCCGACTGTGACGATGGGCGGCAA
>DASRCU010000278.1:0-11645 GCA_035652955.1 Verrucomicrobiia bacterium
CGGTAATCAAAATGATGCTGCAATTTATTTTCCGCTCTGGCAATCCGGGAAAAATTTTGCCATTTGCGCGTGGGCATCTCGCAAAACACCTTTCTTTCAAGCCGTCGGTGATCCGCTCGTAACCAAGTAAAATTATGAAAACCGCCAAATTGTTGACTGTTTGTTTAACTCTCTTGTGCGCTAATTCTTCCATTCGAGCACAGGGTTTCATCAACCTTAACTTTGAAAATGCTTCGTTCACAGTTGATCCAGCCGGCGCCTTTCCGCCATATTCAGTTTTCGCCAGCAACGCCATCCCCGGCTGGACGGCTTATTTGGACGGCATCCCACAGATGGACATCCTTTCCAACGAGGCGACTGCGGGTAGCGCAATGGTCTCTTTACAAGGGACCAACCCGCCCATTTACTTTGAACCTTTTTTGGAGCCAGCCCTTCAAGGTGAATGGTCAATATTTTTACAAGGATTTTTCGGAACGACAAATAACAGCTACCCACTGACCGCTTCCATCGGCCAGACTGGCCGGATTCCGGCAGATGCCAATTCACTGACATTTTGGGCGTATTTCCCTTACAGCAACGACACGTTTTCAGTTTCGTTTAACGGCCGGGATTTATCCTGGTTCGTTGTCAGCAATGCTTTGAATTACAGTGTTTGCGCGGTGGATATTTCCGCTTACGCCGGCCAAACCGGGCAACTGCTTTTTAATGCGGGCCGTTTCACTTATGTCGAATTGGACAACATGCAATTTTCCTCCATGGCGGTCCCGGAACCGGGTGAGCCGGTTTTGATGCTGTTTGGCAGCGGAGTTATTGTCTATGTTTTCCGTCGCAGACCTTCTTAAATTGTCCGGCAGCCTCTGTATCAATTCGCTGCCGTTGACGGCCGCTCCGCGGCCTTATCGCATGGCTTTGGAGCGCAGCTTGCCGGAGACATTGCAGAGCGCGCCGGAGGAACGGCATTGCCAAATTCACTCTCTATCGCTCTGATGGCGGTTCAGGCGACCAGATGCCGATTCGCCCGCGGGCCTCGTGGTTCAAGGTCTGGCGAGTTGTGGGTTTGGCTACGGATGGCGGGGCATGCCACGTAATTCTCGATTGTGGAAAATTTCGTGTGGCGAACATTGTTCCTTCGTTCACTGGAAACAGCGGCAATAATGCGTGGGCTTTGAATGGGAATCAAAATGAGGCTAGCAGACGATACGGCCGGCAAACGCGGAAGCTATGGCGATCAGCCACATGAGGAATTTGAATCGGCCAACGGTCCATAATTGGCCTGAAATAATCAGACTGTTGAACCGGACGAGCCACCCGCTTGATGCTAACGGCGGATGCCGACAATGAAGATCAAAGTCGCATTTTTCTGCTCAGCGACACATGTCCCGCAGTAATCTTTGTGGTGGCATCTTGCCGGCCGATGGAGCATGTTGTTGGGTCAAACAACAACGAAAGGCAACACATGGCCCAAGCCATCATGGACCCGGAAAAGGTGCGGCGGTTTGCCGACGAATTGAACCGGTTCAACACGGATCTCGAAAACCGCCTGGCGCTGCTCCAGGCGCGATTTGCCGCGCTGGGCGACACCTGGCAGGACCAGGAACACGAGAAATTCGCCGAGGAGTTCAGGCTGGCGATGAAGGCGCTCAAAAAATTCATTGAGCTATCCAAGGAACACACGCCATTTTTGCTGCGCAAGGCCCAGCGCATTGAGGAATATTTGAATCAGCGGTAGGAGATGGAGACGCGGAACGTTCAACAGCCGACGCTCAACATTTCGATTTCCACAGTGGCAAAATAAAGAGACGCCGAAGGGCGATTGATGATCCATGGCCGGCCAGGCACAAGTTACATCCATTGAGGCAATTGAAGCCTTTCGAGCAGCGCTGATTTTATTCGTCAGCCAGGCGCGTCCGGCCCTGGAGGAGGCGGCTGCGGAGGTAGTCCGCTGCCGGCTCTGGGTGCAGAACGACCGGCGGCGTTTTTGGGAGGGCGAATGGCGTCAGCGGAGCAAAAAGCTGGAGCAGGCGCACCAGGAATGGCTGACGGCGCGGTTGGCGGGGGACTCGGCCACTGTGTCGCTGCGTCAAATGGCGGTGCAGCGTGCCCGGCAGGCGGTGGAGGAAGCGGCGGAGAAATTGCAGCAGTTGAAGCGATGGGATCGGGAGCTGGACAATCGCGCCGCGCCGCTGCTCAAGGAGATCGAACAATTGCAGAGTTATCTGGCTGCCGAAACGCCGCTGGCCATCGCGCATCTGACGCGGGTCATTCAAACGCTGGAGACCTACACGGAAACCCCGCCGCCGGGCGGTTCCGGCGCGGCGCCTGCTTCTTCGCCGGAGAAAACGTCATGAGCGCCTCCACTTGCAAAAGCCGGTTGACCGCTGCCGCCAAAGAACTGGCCCTGCGGTGGCAGGAGACGAAGAATGGCTGGGGCGATGAAAAAAGCCTGGAGTTTGAGCGGAAGTATTTGCAGGAATTATTCCTCCGCGTGGACAGGACGGTGGCCGTTGTTGAAAAACTGGATGAGCTGTTGAAAAAGGTCCGGAGCGACTGCGAGTGATCTTTTCACCGCCGAAACATTCCCGGCAAGGTGCCGCCCATGCGGGCCATCATTTTCTGGAACTTGCCCATCTTTTTCATCATTTGCTGCATCTGGAAGAATTTGTTCAGCATGGTATTCAGTTCCGTCACGCTCACTCCGCTGCCGGCGGCGATGCGGCGGCGGCGGCTGGCGTTGAGGAGGGCGGGGTTTTTGCGCTCCTGCGGCGTCATCGCGCAAATCATGCCTTCCATCCGCTTGAATTCCTTTTCCTGTTTGGAGAGGTCCACCTGTTTCAGCGCTTCGGTGCCGCCGGGGAGCAGTTTCATCACGCTCTCCAGCGAGCCGAGTTTTTTCATGGCGCGCAATTGTTCCAAAAAATCTTCCAGGGTGAACTGGCCCTTGCGCATTTTTTCTTCCAGCTTGCGCGCCTGGTCTTCGCTCACGGCTTCGGCGGCTTTTTCAACCAGGCTCACGACGTCGCCCAGGCCGAGGATGCGCGAGGCCATGCGTTCGGGATGAAAGGGTTCGAAGTCTTCAATTTTTTCGCCGGTGCCGGCAAATTTAATGGGCTTGCCGGTGACCGCTTTCAAACTCAAGGCCGCGCCACCGCGCGCGTCGCCGTCGAGTTTGGTGAGAATGGAACCGGTGATGTTCAGCGCGGAGTCGAAGTGGGTGGCGACGTTCACGGCTTCCTGGCCGGTGGCGGCGTCGAGAACGAGCAAAATTTCTTGCGGCTTTATCGCGTCGCGCAGGCGAACCAGTTCCTGCACGAGCGGTTCGTCAATTTGCAGGCGACCGGCGGTGTCGAAAATCAAAATGTTGCGGTTGTTGGCCCGTGCGAAATCCAGCGCCTGGCGGGCAATGTTCAACACCTCGCTTTCGCCGCGTTTGGCGAAGACCGGAACGCCGATTTGGCGGCCGAGCGTTTCCAATTGGTCCATGGCCGCGGGGCGATAAACATCCGCCGCCACCAGCAGCGGCTGGCGCCCCTGCCTTTGCAACAGCCGCGCGAGCTTGCCGCTGGTGGTGGTCTTGCCCGAACCGTGCAGGCCGACCATCAGGATCGAACTGGGATGGGCATTCAAATTCAGCCCGGCATGGTGCGCGCCAAGCAGGTCCACCAGTTCGTCGTGGATGATTTTGACGATTTGCTGGCCGGGATGGACGCTGGCGATGACTTCGGCGCCGAGGGATTTATTTTTGACGCGCTCGATGAAGTCGCGCGCCACCTTGAAATTCACGTCGGCCTCCAGCAACGCCAGGCGCACTTCGCGCAGGGAATCGGCAATGTTGCTCTCGGAAATTTTTCCCAGGCCGCGCAGGTTGCGAAAGGCGGTCTGGAGTTTGCCGGTTAACGAGTCGAACATGGCTGCATTTTAACGCCTCCCGGACCGGAGACGGAGAAAATTTTTCCGCCGGCGGGGTTCAACCGCCGGCGACGATTTTGACGATTTCCAGTTTATCGCCGGCGTTCAACTGCCGCTGCGGGAATTCGGAGGGTGCCACGGCCTGGCCGTTGTGCTCCACCACCACGCTGCGCGGCCGGAGGTTCTGGGCGCGCAGAAATTCCTCGATGGAACAGGGCAGGTTGGCTTCAACAGCCTTCCCGTTGGCGATGACGATTGAGGAATTCATTTCCGCAACTTCAGATGGGTTTTTGCCGGAACCTCATGGAGGCCTGGGGTTGAAGAGGGGGCATCACGCCGTCAACGCGGCGTCCCAATCCTTCCAAACCGGTTCGTATCCGAGCCGGCGAAGGATTTCCGCCACCTCGTGCGGCGGGCGCGCATCGGAAATCTCAAATTGTCCGGTGGCCTTCGTCTCGTGCCCGTCAGAGGGCGCAGCCCACTCGCTGGAACCGGTTTCGACGATCCGGCCGCGAAGGGTCTGGTGAACTTTTTCCCTGCCGGCACCGGTGTAACCGCCCGGTTCGGTGTGGCTGCCAGCGCTCATCAGGGTGATGCCCAGGGGGATCAGCGCGTCGCGCAGCCGGGGCGGTTCGCGGGTGGAGAGGACCAGACCGACATCGGGAAACATCAATCGCAGGGCGCAGATCAATTGCGCCAACTCGCGGTCGGCCAGGCGCGTGGGCGGCTCAAACTCGCCGGCGCAGGGCCGCAGGCGCGGCAGTGAAATCGTCAGCATCGCCTTCCAGCAATGCCGCAACAGATACGCCGCGTGCGCCGCCAGGCAAAGGGCTTCAAACCGCCAATCCGCCAGCCCGTAAAGCGCGCCGATGCCCAGGCGACGAAAGCCGGCGGCGTAGGCGCGTTCCGGTGTTTCCAGACGCCACTCAAAATTTTTTTTGGGCCCGGCGGTGTGCATCGCGGCGTACACCTGCCGATCATACGTTTCCTGATACACCACCAGGCCATCGGCGCCGGCGGCCACCAGCGGGCGATAATCTTCGACGCTGAGCGGCGCCACTTCGAGTGAAATGCTCGGCCATTGCTCGTGCAGGGTGGCGATGCAATCGCGCAGGTAGGTTCCCGAAACAAATTTGGGGTGTTCACCGGCCACCAGCAGCAGGTTGCGAAAACCCTGGGCTTTCAGGGCGCCGGCTTCGCGTTGGACTTCCTCGAGGGAAAGGGTGACGCGCAGAATGGGATTGTCGCGTGAAAAGCCGCAATACGCGCAGCGATTGATGCACTCGTTGGAAAGATACAGCGGCGCAAAAAGACGGATGACTCTGCCAAAGCGCTGAAGCGTCAGGGCGTGGGCGCGGCGGGCCATCGGCTCGAGCATTTCCGCCGCCGCGGGCGAGAGCAGATGAGCAAAATCGGCCAGCGTCAGTCGAGGTTTTGACAGGCTGTCGCGCACGACGGCGGTGCCGGCCAACTGTGCGCGTTTCCACAACGCTTCAACAGGCAAGGAATTTAATTCGGCGACAAAACTCACAGTGTTATTCTAGCCGCGGTTGGGCGGGAATTCACGCGAATTTTCGCGATCCGTTCCGACGCGGCCGGCGCAAACTCCCGGTTGCGCAGCGGGTGAAATTCGGGAACACTGCGGCAAAAAGTTGACATGCCGCGCACCGCGTCAGCCCGAAAAAGTCCGCCCGCCGTGATGATTCTGGGCGTGGGCTCCTTTGCGCACAGTGTCGGACAGGCGCTGGCCGACGACGGCGCGCGCGTTTCCACGTATTTGACGCGTCCTTACGGCCACTTCGCTCCGTCTCTGGTGGGCAGGACATTTTCGCGGGAAATTTTTTCCAGTCCGGCGCCGTTGATTCGTGAAAGCGGAATTGGCGTCGTCATTCCGCAATCCATTGACTGGGCATTGCAACCGTGGGCGGAGGAGATGCTCAAAACCGGTGTGGGGGTGTTTTCGCCGACGGGCGAGGCGATGCGCATCGAGCGCGAGCGCGATTTTGCGCGCCAGCTCTGTGCCCGGTTCAAAATTCCCTTTCCCGCCGCCTTCGTGGCCTCCAACCGGCTGGAGGCGGAAAAGATTCTGGCGCGGCATCCGCGGCCGTTTGTGATCAAAAATCCGCTCTGTTCGCCGACCAGCCCCATTCACACCATTTTGTGCGAGACGGTGGCGGATACGCGCGCCTGGCTGCGGCACGTCAATTATGCCGAGGGCGTTTTTCTGCAGGAATACCTCGGCCGCGCCGAAGCGGGACATATCGTGCTGGTTAGCGGCGGCGAGATTTATTCGCTGGTCACCAATCAGGAATACAAGCGCGCCTTCAACGGGAACCTGGGCATTGTGGCCGGTGCGCCGCTGGGTGGGCTGGTGGCGCGCGATGAAAACGATCAATACGGCCTGGCCCGCGCGTTGATTCATCCCCTGCGCCCGTGGCTGCGCGAAACCAAATTCCACGGCCCGCTCCAGGTGACCGCCATCCAGCGCGGCGGGAAATGGCACGTCATCGAATACAACATTCGCATCGGCGTGACGAGCGGGCCGATGATTTTGCGGATGCTGAAAAACCCGGCGGCGATTATTTGGCGGACGGCGCGGAATGAAAAGCTGGACATCCAATTCCGCGAGGGCCTGAATTTCGGCTGTTCGCTCACGCTGGCCGGTTACGGTTACCCCTTCACCCAGGTGCGCAGCCCGCACCTGCCGCTGGAAACCGACGGCCCGTTTGATTGCGACGTTTGGTGGAATGAGGTGGCGCGCGGGGCGGACGGCCAATTGCTGGCTACCGGCCACCGCATCGCCGACGTGACGGCATTTGCCGCAACACTGCCGGAGGCCATTGCCAGGGCTTACCAGAACATCCGCAAAATCCGCGTCGCCGGCAGTTATTTTCGCACCGACATTGGCCAAAGTCTCTGGCCGCCGGGAAGGGATTGAATCGTTAGAAAAACTCCGCCATCGCGCCGCCGCGCATTTTTGAAGGCTCGTCCGGCGAATGGCGCGCCCGGCAAGTTTCCCGCTTGCGCCGCTGTTCGGGGAATCCGCAGGGCGGCAAGCAATCACGTTACGACCCGGCGCCGGCAATCCGCCCGATGCGTTTTCGGGCAATCAGGACTCTTCGTTTTCGGTGCTGACCGGCTGGCGTTCGCCTTTCAGAGCGGCGATTACGGCGTGCCAGGCGAGAATGGCGCATTTGACCCGCGCCGGGTATTTGTGCACGCCGGCAAACACCGCCAGTTTGCCGGCGTCGTCCGGCACCTTGCCGGTGGTAACCATTTCGTGGACCTGGCCAAACATTTTTTCCACCTCCGCCCGGGTTTTGCCTTTGGCAAATTCCGTGAGCAGCGAGGCCGAAGCCTTGGAAATGCAACAGCCGGAGCCGACGAAGCTGATGTCGGTAATTTTTTCACCGTCCAGGGTCAGAAACAATTTCAACTGATCTCCGCAGAGGGGGTTGTGACCTTGTGCCGAGCAGGTGGGCTGGGGCATTTCATGAAAATTCCGCGGCCGTTTGCAATGGTCCAAAATGACCTGCTGATAAAGGTCGTTGAGATCTTCGAACATGGGAGGCATTCAACCCCGCAGTGCCAGGGACTCCGAAAATGAAATCCCGGCGCCGGCCTCTCGGAGGCTTTGTGGATGTTTTGTCGGTTGCGGTTTCAAATCAACGCTCCGCCAGAGGCGGGTTGGGCTCCAGCCGGTTCCAGACGATTTTGTCCAGCGCCTCGCGCGCGACTGCGCACTGGACGCGTTCGACAATTTCGCCGGCGAAGGCGTGAATCAGCATCCGCCGCGCGGTGTTTTGAGAAATGCCGCGCGTGCGCAGGTAAAAAATGCTCTCGTCGTTCAATTGCCCGACGGTGGCGCCGTGCGTGCATTTGACGTCGTCGGCGTAAATTTCCAGTTGCGGTTTGGTGTCCACCGTGGCCTCGTCGGAGAGCAGCAGATTTTTGTTCGTCTGTTTGGCGTCGGTTTTTTGCGCGGCGGGGTGAACGTAAATGCGGCCGTGAAAAACGCCTCGCGACCGCTCATCGAGAATGCCGTTGAAATACTCGTGGCTGGCGCAATGCGGCCGGGCGTGCTCGACAATCATGTGGTGATCGGCCAGTTGCTCGCCACGCGTGAGATACAGGCCGTTCAAAATGCATTCCAGCCCTTCACCGGCGAGTTTCGCGCGGATGTGGTTGCGCGACAGTCGGGCGCCCAGCGCAAAGGAATGAACATTCACCCGGCTGGCGGAGCCGAATTCGCCGGCCATGGTGGCGATGTGAAAGGCTTCCGCCGCTTCGTCCTGATACTTCAAATACTCAAGGTTTGCGCCCTCACCGGCGACCATCTCCGTCACAGCGTTGGTGAAATAATTCGCGCCGCCGGCGTTCAGGTAAATTTCGATTACCGTTGCCCGGCTGCCCGCCCCGGCCAGGATGAGGTTGCGGGGCTGGATCGTTTCGCCATTCTGCCGGGCGGCGGCGAGGTAGATCAGTTGAACCGGTTCGGGCAGTTCGCTGCCGGCCGGAATGAACACCAGGGCGCCATCGGCAAAAAAGGCCTGATTCAGCGCGGCAAAAGAGTTATCATGAGTGCGCGCCACTTTGCCCAGATGTTTTTCCAAAACAGCGCGCGTTTCCGGCTGTTCCCAGGCGGCCGACAGATTTTCCAGCCTCACACCGCCGGGAATCTTCCCCGGCGAGGAGAGCGCCGCGCAGAAAAATCCGTTCACGAATACCAGCCGGTGCCCGGGCAATCCAGCCAGCGGCGCCCCGCTCAAAACGGCCGATTCTGCGCCGTTGACGGAGACCGGACGTGCCGGCTGAAACGGCAGTCGGGCAATGGGCTCCACGTTGGTGAAGCGCCAGTCTTCGTCGCGCAACGTTGGAAAACCGAGTTCAGAAAAGCGCGCCAGGCCGGCCTGGCGCAACGGCAACAGCCACGAGGGCTGCGCCGAAGTAACGACGCTTTCAAATTGTTTCACAATCGGCTCTACGGTGTGGTTGGAATGGCTCTGCATCATAAACTCCATCGAACGTTCAATTTTCCACATCGCCCGCCCGCGCGCAATTTCAAAATCCGCCGGCTCGGGCAACACCAGTTTTGGGATTCAATACGTCGAGGCGCTTCGCACCCGGTCTGAACAGGCGACACTGTTTCCTGGCGAGCCGGCGCGACCTGCGGTAGAGCGGCTGTGCCCCGCCGAACGGGCGCGCGATGCGCGTCCCGCCAAAATTCTTGAAACCAAAAGCGGCGCGCCCGCCCCCACGCCAATGCCGGGCCAAACGTTTCCGGTTTGGCGAAATTATTTTGCCTTCAACGATTTGGCTGGCATGTTATTCCTTCGATGCTGACACAAGCCGACATTCACCGCGCGCTTCAGGCCGTCAAGTATCCCGGTTTTTCGCGCGACATCGTCTCGTTCGGGCTGGTCAAAGAGGTGAACGTGGCCGCTGACGCGGTGAGCGTGAGGATGCAACTGACTTCCGCGCGCCCGGAAATTGCGCGTCAGATTAAGGCCGAAAGCGAGCGCATTTTGAAAACTCTGCCCGGCGTAAAAACGGTTTCCGTGGAAATCGAATTGCCCGCGGCCGGCCAGGTGGCGTCGCCCAACCCCTTTGCCCATCAAGCCAGAGTTCCCGGCGTTCACCGGGTCATTGCCGTGGCCAGCGGCAAAGGCGGCGTGGGCAAATCTACGGTGGCGGCCAATCTGGCCTGCGCCTTGCACCATCTGGATGCCAAAACCGGCCTGTTGGATTGCGACATTTACGGTCCGAGCATCCCCCTGATGATGGGGCTTCACGAAAAACCAACGGTCAGCGCGCGGGAACAGCTTGTTCCACCCCAAGCCCACGGCGTGAAGGTGATGAGCATCGGGCTGCTGCTTACGGACGATCAGCCGGTCATTTGGCGCGGGCCGATGATCACCAAAACCATTCAGCAATTTCTCCTGGCGGTGGAATGGGGCGACTTGGATTTTCTGCTGGTGGATTTGCCGCCGGGCACCGGCGACGCGCAGCTCTCGCTTTGTCAAACCGTGCCGTTGGACGGGGGGGTGATCGTGACCACGCCGCAAGAAGCCTCGCTGGGCGTGGTGCGCAAGGGCATCGCGATGTTCCGCAAAGTCAACGTGCCGATCCTGGGTCTCATCGAAAACATGAGCTATTTTACCGCGCCGAATGGCGAGCGCGTGGATATTTTCGGTCACGGGGGCGGTCGCGCCGAAGCGGCGCGCCAGAAAATTCCATTTTTGGGCGAAATCCCCATTTTCACCGAAATTCGGGAAGCGGGCGACCGCGGCCTGCCGGTGGTCGTGGCCGCCCCCAATCATCCGGCAGGCCGGGCTTTTATTCAAATTGCCCAAACGCTTCGCGGCTGAACCGACTGAATCGGATGGTCTGGAGCAATTTGCAACACATTTGTTTCAAAAATGTTATTTCAGTTGCAACACCGCCGATAACGCCTTAAGTTTCTGTGCAGACTATGTCGGACGCTATGAAAGATGCAACCCCGGCAAACGATCTGCTGAAGAATTCCTCGCTGTATCGCGAGTTTCTGGCTGAGCGCGAGGAAATTCTGAAGCATAAATGGATCGAATCGGAGAAGGCCGGTCACGACATCGGCTTTGAGCGGGCGCTGACGGATTGGATCATCAAGCACCGTGCCGCCTGGCGCAAGGCCCGTCAGGCCGGCGGCAACAATTAAACCGGTTGTTCCTTTAACGCCGCCCGGAGAGGCGGCAAAGGATCTATGATTGACGATTGGCGATTTACCATTTTGGTTGGAGCCGCAAGGAGGGCCACCCGTCGAACGCGGCTTCCGAGGATAAGCCGCGGTTTCCGAACCCGGCGTCCGGCTGGCGTGGCCGGCCGGGTAGAACGTTTCACGTTGATCGCCAATCCTAATGTCTGACTCCACCGTCATTCTTGACGCCCTCGCCATCCAGCGTGCACTCATCCGCATTGCTCACGAGATTGCCGAACGCAACGAAAACAGCGCCGAGGTGGCGTTGATCGGCATTCCGACCGGCGGGGATCATCTGGCGGCGCGGCTGGCGAAAATCCTGGCCGGCATTTGGGGGCATCCGGTGCCCGTTGGCGTGCTGGACGTGACCCTGCACCGCGATGACTTGGACCAGCGCGCCGCGCCGGCGATGCACCCGACGGACATTCCCTTTGATGTGACCGGCAAGACGGTTGTGCTGGTGGACGATGTGCTCTTTAGCGGGCGTACCACGCGGGCGGCGATGGACGCGCTGAACGATTTCGGCCGCCCTAAAAAAATCCAGCTTGCCGTGTTGATTGACCGCGGCCACCGCGAACTGCCTATCAAGGCCGATTTCGTCGGCAAAAACGTGCCCACTTCGCTGGAAGAAACCATTGTCCTGCAGCTCACCGAATCCGGCGCGCCACGGGACGAGGCAATTTTGAAGCGAAAATGACAATCGTCACCCGCCAACGCCACGAACGCAAAAGGCAGCTTGATTTTTTGCGCCCGGCGCCGTTCCGGGTCTGATCTGGAAATGAGCTGGCACCGCCAACATTTGCTCGACATCGAATCGCTCACGGCGGAGGAAATCACGACCGTGCTGGACACCGCGCGGGGTTTCAAGGCCGTCGGTAAACGCGCCATCAAAAAAGTGCCCGCACTGCGGGGCAAAACCGTGGTGAACCTGTTCATTGAACCGTCCACCCGCACGCGCATCAGTTTTGAACTGGCGGCGCAGCGGTTGAGCGCCGATATCATCAAT
>DASRCU010000279.1:0-8744 GCA_035652955.1 Verrucomicrobiia bacterium
TATAAAAATCCGTTGCCGGTGGCCTCCAGGTGCAATCGCCACGGCACCCACACGCCGGGAACAGGGGCCGGCAGTGTGAAGTCCAACCGGTACCAGGTGAGCAAACCGTTCGTGCGCGGTTCTTCGCCGCCGATGGTCACGGTGCGCCAGCGCCGATCGTTGAAATCCGGTTTCCACCAGCCGCGTGTCTGACCCGCCGGCAGACCGAACGCCTGGAGCGGCACGGGCGTTCCTTCCAGCGCCGGACCGAAGGTCGGCGCTCCCAGCCCCCCGGCGCCGGAGTTGTTATGCACGATCACGGCGATGAGGTTGGTGCCCGGATGCAACACCTTCGTCACGTCAAACGAATACTCGCGCGACCAATCGGTGGTGCGGCCAACGCTGCGGCCGTTCACATAAACCCAGCCCGCGTCATCAATCCGTCCGAACGACAGCATCCACTTCGTGGCGTTCAATTCCTGTGCCGTGACTGTGACTTTGGCGCGATAAACGGCGGTGCGGCCTTCAGGCAGATTGTCGGCGTCCACGGATTCCACAGCAACGGGAGTCCAGTCATGGTCGTTGAAATCGCTTTGCACTTCGGGACGATTGCGGGGGCTGTCCACTTCATGCATCCGCCAGCCGGTGATGGGCTGACCGCCGGGATAGGATGAATTGATTACGCGAACATCGGTGATGCCGCCGGGGCGCTCCATTTCCCTGCCGCCGTTGGCAAAACCCCGATTTTCATAAAGTAGCTCGATGTGATCCAATCCCGCCGGCAAGGCGAAGACGGAATGTCCGCCAGCGCCGCCCCGGCGGGGGACCGGCTGGCCATTGATGGCCGCCAGCACGGCGTCGCCGTCGGGATACTCGACCAGGAGATTGGTGCGCGTCGGGCTGAAAAAAGTGGCGCGGTAAAAAACGAATCCGCTCCCGTACACGCCGGCGTCGGCCAGGCTTTCGCCCGCATGCCAGGGAGTCCAATGGGCCGGGCCGGGATCGGTCTGGCATTGGGCCGAGGCGATCGTTACGCCGGAGGGGACGTTCGCCGGTCGCGCGATTTCGGGTGCCGGTTTAGGCAACCATTCGCCGCGGGCGGGGTCGTTCACACCGGGCGGGAGATAAAGAATTTTTGCGCCGAAGGGTTCGAGATGGTAGGAAAAAACGAGTTCGGGCGCGTCGCCGGTTTTTTCTTTGACGGTGGCCGTGCCTTCGCGAGGTTCGGTGTGTTGCGAGGTGCGGATGAAGAGGAACCGAGCACCGTTCGGAGCACGGCGTTCGACGACGGTAACATCCTTTTGGGAGTTGGTCACTTCGCAATCCACACGCACGGCGCGGGCCAGTTCGGCGCCGTGTTCACGTAACAGGTGGCCGATGGCCCAGACGCGCCGGTAACGTTCGCCCACGCCGCCCCACTCACGGATGGGCGCATGATAATCGTAAGTGGTGGTGATATTGCGCGCCGCCCAGTCGCCGAAATTCGAGCCGCCGAAAAGCATGTAATAATTGAGCATCGTCTCGCCATTCTGAAGCATAAACAGGGTGAGATTGTTGATTTGGGAGGCGGTCAGGCCGTCCTGATCCTGGCTCAATTGGCCGCCCACCTGGGAGAACCACCCGCCCTGCAGTTCCGTGGTGGCCAGCGGTGCGTCCGGTTGTTCGCGGCGCAGTTGCTCGATGCTTTTGAGAGTGCTGTCCACGTCCCAGCGCGGATAAAAGTTGCAGCAATCGAAAATCTGCCGCAGCACCGGATCGGTCGAGCCGCGCACCGGATGGGTCCAGCAGGTGATCAGTGGCACGTCAATGCCGTCGGCGCGGGCATCTTCGGCCAGCGCCTTGACGTAATTGATTTTCACAGCGTCGGGGAAGTTGGCGTAATCATATTCATTCTCCACCTGCATCAGGATCACGCCTGGCGCACCCACCGGTTGGCGGGTGATTTGATGTCTGGCAATGACCGGGCAGACGGCGTCATACCAGTGCTTGCTCCAGGCCAGAAACACGGGGTCGTCACTGCGCAGCCAGCCCTCGCTGCGGAGCGGGTGCGCGGGGCGTTTGGTCAACAGCCACTCCGGAAAACCGCCCGTGGCCCATTCGGCGCAAATATACGGGCCGGGCCGCACGATGACGTAAAAACCATAGTGCTCGGCCATCGTCAGCCAGTCGTCCAAATCCTGCAAGCGCACATGAGAAAAATCGTTCAGCGCGGACGGCATCTGCCGTTCGCTCCAGTTCCAGGGCACATAGGTTTCGACGCAATTGAAGCCGGCCTCCTTGATTTTCTGAAAACGGTCCGGCCACAGCGCCTCGGGGCAGCGGAAATAATGAAAGGCACCGCTGTAAATGAACACGTCCCGGCCGTCAATCGTCAGGCACTGGCGATCGTAACGGAGCCGCGCGGGGTCCAAAAAGGGCCGTGGCGCCGGCGATTGAATCTCCTGGGCGCGAGTTAACGGAGCCGAGGCCAGGAAGATCGGGAAAAGACGGCGGAACAGTTTTATGAACGCGCGCATGGGGAAATTCGACCAAACCGGGCGGCGCCGGGCAAGCCTCATTTGCCGGTGCCGGCCGCGCGGCACTTTGAAAGAGTGAAACCTTCGTGCCGGCTGTACCGTCTGTCAAACTGATTGAGAGGATTAGTTTTATGTTAAGACCGCTGCCCAACGAGCGATGGAATTACGAAACGGCGGCGCACTTGCTCAATCGCGCCGGCTTCGGCGGCCCGCCGGAGGAAATTCAAAGGCTGACGATGCTTGGCCTGGATGGGGCGGTGTCGGCGCTGCTGGACTACGAGCACCTTCCCGGCGTTTCGCCCGATCCGGTTTGGGCGCATCCCGACCCCGACCACATTGAAAAGTTCCGGCGGGCCCTCAAAACCGCGCCGCCCGACGAGGCGAAGAAGTTGCGCGAGCAGGAGAACCGGCTTCAGGAAACGCGCCTGGAGGAATTGCGCGGCTGGTGGCTCGACCGCATGGCCAACGGACCAAGGCCGTTTCAGGAAAAAATGGTCCTGTTCTGGCATGGACATTTTGCCACCAGCGTCCAAAAAGTCCGCATGGTGCCGAACTATTCCTACCTCATGTGGCGACAAAACGAGTTATTCCGCCGGCTGGCCACTGGTAACTGGCTGCAATTGCTCACGGAGGTGGGTAAAGACCCGGCCATGCTCGTTTGGCTCGATCAATGGCAAAGCCGCAAGGAGCATCCCAACGAAAATTTCGCCCGCGAAGTCATGGAACTGTTCGCGCTGGGCATCGGCCATTACACCGAGAAAGACGTGACCGAGGCGGCGCGCGCGCTCACCGGCTGGTCCTACAACCCCGTGCAACAGATTTTCGTTTATCGGCCGGCCTTCCACGACAACGGCGTCAAGACAGTTCTGGGCCTGACCGGCAATTTGAACGGCGACGATTTTCTGGCGCAGATCGTCCGCCAGCCGCAGTCGGCGAAATTCATCACCGCCAAACTCTGGAACTTTTTCGCCGGGCAGATGCCTTCGCCGGAATTGAATACGGCACTGGCCGAAACGTTGAGTCTCAACGGCAACGAGTTCAAGCCGTTCCTGCGCGTGATGTTCCGCAGCGAAGAATTTTACAGTGACGCCGTGCTGCGCAACGCCGTCAAAAGTCCCGTGCAATGGCTGGTGGGCAGCGTGCGAATGTTGCAGTGTTCGTTGCCGCCGCCGCTCATCGCCAGCGCCATGCTGCGCAGCATGGGCCAGGATTTGTTCGCACCGCCCAACGTCAAAGGTTGGGACGGCGGCCTGAGCTGGATCACCACCAACACGCTGCTGACGCGTTACAACGACGCCGCCACGCTCGTGGAAGGCACGCTCCAGCCGCTGGACGCCGCCGATTTCGCGCGCCGGCCCGGCGGCCGCGGCGGCAAGCGCCTCGAAAAAATCGCCCGGCGCATCCGCATCGGAGGCGTGGAGGTGGAGAAAATCCTGTCGCCCGAACAGCGTGACAACCCCAACGCCCTGATTGCTGCCCTGGAGCATCGCCTGCTCCAAGCCACACTGTCCAACGAGCAGGAGAGCGCTCTGCGCGAGTTTTTGAACACCAAAAAACAATTGACCGACGCGGACATTCGCCAGGCCATCCGGCTGGTGATGGCCACGCCGGAGTATCAAGTCACCTGAAAATGACGCGGCCGGCCCGCGGGCGAGCGGGCACGCGCCGTGTCGCTCTCAAAAATATGAAAAACGAAATCAGCCTTCACACCCGCCGCGAATTTTTACGCACCACGCTTCTGGGCGGCGCGCTGTCCTGGACGGTGCCGGCGTTTCTGGCCGACACCTTCGCCGCACTGCACAGCCAGGCGGCCGATTCCGCCACCCAGATCGTCACCGGCAAGGACTCGACCATTCTGGTCGTCCTGCAAATGGCCGGCGGCAACGACGGCATCAACACCGTCGTGCCTTACGCCAACGATTTTTACCGCAAAGCGCGCCCACAGCTTGCCCTGCCGGCGGACAAGGTTTTGAAATTGAACGACGAAGTGGCCTTTCATCCGGCCATGGCCGGGTTCAAACATCTTTACGATGCGGGCCATCTGGCGGTGATTCAGGGCGTGGGCTATCCGAATCCAAACCGCTCGCATTTCCGCTCCACCGAAATCTGGCAAACCGCCAGCGACAGCGATCAGCGCGAGGCCTACGGCTGGATCGGCCGCTATTTCGACAATTGTTGTTCCGGCTGCGACCCGGCAGTGGGCGTGACCATTGGCAACCAGTTGCCCCAGGCGTTTTATGCCAAAACCCCCACCGGCATTTGTTTCTCCAATCCGCAGAACTACCGCTTCATCGCCAACGGACCCACGGAAGCGACTTACGAAAAAATGAACGACCTGGGAATGTCCGCCCCCGCCGACGACAATTCCGGCGATTCGATTGGAATGCTCGCCGCGGCGCAACCCATGACCGGCGGCCGTGTGGTGGATTTCATCGAACGCGTCGCGCTCGACGCGCAAATGAGTTCCCACGAAGTCCGCTCCATCGCCGAGCGGGTGCAGAACCAGGCCGCCTACCCCGCCTCGCCACTGGGCAACAGCCTCAAACTGGTCGCCAGGCTCATCGGCGGCGGCATGTCCACGCGGATTTATTATGTCTCCCAGGGCGGCTACGACACGCACGCCAATCAACTGGCCACCCAACAACGTTTGCTTGGCGATCTGGCGGAATCAGTCAAGGCATTTGTGGACGACTTGAAGGCGCAAGGCAATCTGTCGCGTGTGCTGTTGATGACCTTCAGTGAATTCGGCCGGCGCGTGGCCGAAAACGCCAACGGCGGCACCGACCACGGCGCCGCGGCGCCGATGTTCGTTGTGGGCGACAAAGTCCGGGCCGGCCTGCTCGGCAAATATCCCAGCCTGGCGCCGCAGGATTTGTTTCAAGGTGACATCAAATTCAACGTGGACTTCCGCAGTGTGTATGCCGCCGTGTTGGAGCGCTGGCTCAAAACTCCCAGTGCACCAATTCTGGGCCGGCAATTCGAGCCGTTGCCGGTGGTGTGAGCGCCTGGCCGGTTTCCGGGCGTGAGTTCAGCCGCCCGGCGCGTTGGTCAGCCCCGGTTGCCAGGAGGCGCGCCAGAATTGCGCCGGCAAAATTCGGGAAACCTTGTTGGTGAAATCCCATATCCCACCGGCCGTCGTGTTCGTCAGGACCGCCGTCCAATCCAGCAGATTGGTTGAGTTTTCAATCCGATACGGCACGCCGTCCTGGCCGTAGAGCCGGAAAACCACTTGCCCGCTATTCCGTAAAAGAGGCGTCAGCCGCGGTGCCGCCGGCGCCAGCATGAACAGGGTCAGCGACAGCGGCGGAAACGTGTAAGGGAAATTCACGCCCACAACGGCGTTGGTCTGCGCCAGGTCGGGCGAACCCAGACCGCTTCTGGCCGCATCGTCCTGCGGGATGCCACAGGACAAAATCGTCGCGTTGGCGTCCGGCTCAAAACTGTCAAGAGTAATCTGCGCTTCGAGGGGAGTTGTCAGATTTTTGTTGAGCACCAGCAGCGAGAGGGAACCATCGGCATGGCGTGCGGCGTAGGCGGACAGTTGCAGCCAGTCGGACGACGCGGACAGAATCATATCGCCCGCCTGAACAAAACGCCGCATCAGTTTGGCCGCATAAAACGGCGGGTAGCGATTCGTCACACCGCCCACCATGCCCAGGTCGCCGTTGGTGCGCCAGCCATAAAGCGTGGGATCGAAACTGCCGCTGAGATCCGCGCCGTTTCGAAAATCCCACCAGACAAAGGAATTGAATTCGGTCTGCATGAGTTGCCCCAGGCTGTCGGCATAATACAGGGCGTTGACCAGGCTGGTGGATTGCCGGCCTTGCGCCCCGGCGTCGGAATTATTCTCCGTAACGCACAATTCGATGTTCGTCCCCGCCGGGCCGAAGTAACCGGCGATTTCCCGCCGCAATTCCGCCGCGTCACCCGCCCACGCGCCGGTGGCTTGCAACAAGAGCGCATCGCTGTCCGCCACCGACCCGCCACCGGCGGGCGTCCATTCCGGGTAGCGGTGTTGAATCAGAAAGTCCGGTCGCACACCCAGATTTTTGAGCGTGCTCAGCATCACCGGCGTCCAGCCGAAATGAATCTCCCCGGTCAGCAAATTTGTCGCCGGATGATTCGTATAGCCGTTGGCGCCGTTCTCCTCGCCCGGCTCGGCGACCACGCCGATCTGAATCGTCGGATCGGCGGCTTTCATTTGTTGGATATATTGAGCAGCGCGCGTGGCATACGTGTAGGCATCGTGCGGGAAAGTGTTGGAGTCGGTCTCCCACGTGCCGTAACATTCATTGCCGATTTCCCAGTATTTGAAGGCGAGATGATTGGTCACATTGGCGCTGCGCACCCAAGCGGCGGCTTCGGCGGGCGTGCCGGTGCCGTAGTTGACCGTGAGAATGGCTTGCGCGGGGACGTTGGTGGCCACGTGGACGAAATGGTCAAAGGAAGTAACCCATCGCCACGTGTTGTTCAGTGACGTATCGGTGGCCCAGTGATATTCGTCCGAAAGCGAGCCGCCGGGAAATCGCAACAGCGATACGCCCAGTTCCTTGAGCAGTGAAACGCTCTGGGGCGTGTCGAAGTAACCGTCCCAAACCGCGGTGTTCAATCCGAACCAGCGCGCATCCGCAACCCGGATGGTTTGCCCGGCGTTCACCGTCACTTGCACCGTTGCCGGCGGCATACGGGCGGTCAGTTCAATGTCGTCCAGGTAAAAAACGTTGGTCGTGCCGAAAGCGGTCAATTGAAAAACAAATTCGTTAAGATTCGTCGCTGCAGCCACGCCCAGAGAAGTCAAAGGAATGACAAATTGTTCCCACGTGTCCGCCCCCAGTGCGGGCAGTTGCGTCGCGGCGGCAGCAACGCCGCCGGTGACGGCATATACCTGAATCCGCTGACCGCCTCCCGTGCCGCCGTTGGCCCAGAAAACCAGATTCGACCACTCGGCTGCGAGAAAACCGCCGCGATATTCGTCAAAGCCCGAATTTTCCAGCGCCACTGCCTGCCACGGCGCGGCGGAAACGGCAATGGAATAGGTTCCGCTGTGCACGGGCGATGGGTTGGTGAGATGGTGCATGCGCGACCAACTCCAATCCTGAAATCCATTGACCAAATGATCGGTGTAAATGGGCAGGTTGGTCTGAGCGCGAACCATTTGAATTGCCGGCAAGGTAACAGACCAGGCGTATAAAACAAGCAAGAGCAGTCGGGCGTGACCGTGCTGTTTGCTGGAGAGGACGGCGCTATCGCGCCGGAGGAGGCTTTGTTTCCGCAGAAATGCAACCGACCTGCAGATTAATCCTGCCCCTCTGTCTCTCGCCGGAAAAACAATGTGTAAATGCGCCTGTGCCCGTTGGAACATAAAGGTTTTGTTGACTAGCCCGCGCTTTAATCTCAATCCAACCGCATGACGTCAAGAAAATGACACCTTGCTGCCTCTCTTGGACATCACCCCTATGACCCTCCGTTTGTAATCTCCACCTTAACGGGGTGCGGAGGTGATGGATGCCAGATAGAAGCAATCGGGGTTGTCGGGGTTTTGGGCGGTCGTGGTGCTGCTGCCTCTTCCAGGCAGGATAATACCTTGCGGACTGTAGGTGCGGCGGTCCTGCCATTTATGGACGATGGCGTGGCCGTCAGCAAAGGCGATACCCGCGGCGTCGGCATGCAGACCGGATGGGTAGTCAATCAGATAAGTATGTCCCGGACTGGCCGCGGCAGAGATGGCCATCGAGGCATCATTGATGGAATAGGGGTTTTCATCCATGATAACCCACGTGTTGGCCGGTCCCGGCCGCGTGAAAGAGGACAGTTTGCCATACGTCAACCATGCCGTTTGCGCCGTGTTGTACGCGGCCCCCGGCAACCAGCCACCCAAAACCGGCGCGCCGCAAGGCGCTGATCCGGCCCCGCACAAGGCGCCGTACCATTGAGTGCCTACGGCTGAATTCATTGAGTAACTGCGCGCGTGAACACTATGCGTGTTGGGGTCAATGTAATTGTCCGCCGGACAATGAAAGACAGCCTTGCTTTGCAAATAACGGGAAATTTGGGAATTGGGATCCGATAACTCCCAGTTGTTTTTCGTAGCGGCGTCAAATGGATCCGCCATCGTGCCCACAACCCAGCAGCGCATCTGATTTCTCTGGGTCTGACTGGCGGTAGCATAACTGGTGAGATAGGGATAATCATTGGCCGGCAAAAGATCATTGTTGTCCGAGGCATACAAGTTCCACGCGAGCATGATTT
>DASRCU010000280.1:0-1911 GCA_035652955.1 Verrucomicrobiia bacterium
ATTCCGCAAGCGCCGCGGTTACGACCTGGTTCCCTGGCTGCCGGTCATCGCCGGCAAAATCGTTAACAGCCGCGAAGAAAGCGACCGCTTCCTGTTCGATTACCGCCAAACGCTCGGCGAACTGATGATTGACAACCACTACCAACTGTTCCGCGACAATGCGCACAAACACGGTCTGCGGATTCATCCCGAATCCGGCGGACCGCACGCGGTGCCCATTGACGCCCAGCGCGACCTGGGCTGGGACGACGCGCCCATGAGCGAATTCTGGGCCTGGTCGTGGGAACACCGCATCGGCGACGCCAACCGGTTCTTCGTCAAACAGCCCGCCTCCGCCGCCCACACTTACGGCCGCCAATACGTTTTTGCCGAAGGCTTCACCACCATCGGCCCCAACTGGCAGGAACGGCTCTGGAACAATCTGAAACCATCCTTCGACAAGGCGCTGTGCGAAGGCATGAATGTGTTGGTCTGGCATGCCTTCGTCTGCTCGCCCGATTCCACGGGCCTTCCCGGCCAGCAGTATTTCGCCGGCACGCATCTGAATCCCAAAGTAACCTGGTGGAATTATTCCGCGCCGTTTTTCAGCTATATCAACCGCTGCCAATTCATGCTCCAGCAGGGATTGCCTTGCGCTGACGTGCTGTATTACTACGGCGATCACGTGCCGAATTTCGCCCGACTCAAAGCATCCGACCCGGCGCAGGTGCTGCCTGGCTACGACTACGACGTCATCACCGAGGAGGCATTGATTGAACGAACCGGCGTGCGCGACGGAAAAATCGTTCTGCCCAACGGCATGAGTTACCGCCTGCTGGTCATTCCCAACCGTGACGCCATCGCCCTGCCGGCGCTGGAAAAAATCAAGGCGCTGGTTGCCGCCGGCGCGACGGTCATCGGCCCCAAACCGGTCAAAGCCGAGACGCTCCAGAATTATCCGCAGGGTGACGCAGAAATCAAAAAAACAGCCGACGAAATCTGGGGCGATTGCGACGGTGTGAAAGTAAAGGAACATGCGTTCGGCCGGGGACGCGTGTTCAGCGGCGAAACGGCGCGGGAAGTTTTACAGGCCGACGGCGTTCCGCCGGACTGCGCATTCGACGCCGCGCCGGGGGCAGACCTGGATTACATCCACCGCACCGATAACGGCACGGAAATTTATTTCGTCGCCAACCGCGCCACCCGCGCCGTTGCCGTGAACTGCACCTTCCGCGTCGCGGGCCAGGCGCCGGAACTATGGAATCCGGTGACGGGCGCACATCATTTTGCCGCCGCCTACCAGCAAGAAAACGGTTGCACCGTCATGCCGCTCGACTTCGATCCGTGCGGCTCGTGGTTCGTCGTCTTCCGCGCCCCGGCGGCCGAACATCCGCCCACGGCCCGCTCCAATGCCTCGGAGTGGAAATTGGTCCGGGAAATTTCCGGTCCGTGGACGGTGCATTTCGACCCGAAATGGGGCGGGCCGGCAACGGTGCAGTTTGATTCGCTGGCGGACTGGACGACATGGCCGGAGCCGGGCATCAAATTTTATTCCGGCACGGCCACCTACGAAAAAACCTTCCCCTGGCCGCAAGCGGTCGCTGGCCGTCGGCCCTCGAAAATTTTTCTGGATTTGGGTGATGTGCGGGAACTGGCCGAAGTGCATTTGAACGGCCGAGACCTCGGCATCGTCTGGACGCCGCCGTTCCGCGTGGACATCACGGACGCATTGAAAGTCGGCGAAAACCAACTGGAAGTTGACGTGGTGAACTTCTGGCCCAACCGCATCATCGGTGACGCCGGCCGGCCGCCGGAACAGCGCTACACGCAAACCAACATCCGCAATCTCAAGGCCAACACGCCGTTGATGCCGTCGGGGCTGCTCGGACCGGTGCGGTTGCTGACCGCGGCGACTGACCGCTGATGGCTGCC
>DASRCU010000281.1:0-9054 GCA_035652955.1 Verrucomicrobiia bacterium
CGCGCCAGCCACGGCCCCCGGAGGCGCCGGCGGGAAAGGATTTCCGGAAAATCCAGCACGTCGCACTCGTACATCAACGCGATTTGCGGATGCTGATTGAGCAGCGCGTAGAGCAGCGAGGTGCCCGAACGAAAAATCCCCGCCACAAACAGCAGGCGGGAAGAGGAAAGGGGAGATGCTTGCATGTTTTCTCTGAGCATTTTTTTCAGTATGCCATGGCTGTAGATGTTCTCCAACTGAAAACCAGACGCCGTTATGGAGGCGGTGGTTTCTCAAATCTCCCCGCCCGAATCGTTCAAATAGCTCCACGCCAGCTCCAAAACTGATTGGGCGGCGCTGTCCACATTCTGGGCGACAGTGTCAACAAAATGTTTCCGCTCCCACGGACGGGGCACGTCAAACGGATAATCCAGCAATCGGTCCAACTGCCCGGCCTGCGCGCGTCGGTAAGGCCCTTGGGATCGCGCCGGATGCACACCTCCAACGGCGCGTGAACGTAAATCCAAACCAGCCGTTCGCCCAACACCTGTGCGGCAATGTCCCGCTGGCTGTGCTGCGGCGCCATCGTGGTCACAATGACGTTCAAGTGCTGATCGGCCGCCAGCCGGGCCACTTCGGCAATGCGCCGGTGATTCTCCAGACGCGCGCTCGGCGTAAAGGTCAAATCCGAGCAAAGCCCGTGCCGCAGTTCGTCGCCGTCCAGGTAAAACACGGGGATTTTCCGGTCCAGCAACGACTGATGCAGCCGCCGGCCCAGCGTGGTTTTGCCGGCGCCGGAACGCCCGAAAAGCCAGAAGACTTTGGTCATGATTCATCAAGCGGGCGCCAAGACTGGGGTGAATTTCCGCGGACGAGAGATGCTGGTTGACGCCTTCTGTGCAACATGGAACGGCACTTTAAGTGGCGCCACCAAATCCGGCAACAGAAAAAACAATCGGCCGCGGCCCCCCGCCGCGTGGTTTCGGACAAGTAACGTTGCTTGCCGGCGGAGGCGACCGTTTTTTCGCGCGGAGCGACGCTGCCGTTTTTTGGTAGGGCGGCGCTGCGTCGCGCCGCGGGCATTGTTTTCATGGTAAAACGGCCGAGGGCGGGTGGGGCCGACGATTGGTCTTCGGCCGCCGGGACGAGATGTGGATGCCCGGCAACGGCGGGTTCATTCGCTGATTGACCTGGCTTTGGCCACTGGTTACACTGGGTTTTTTGAGAAATGAAAATTGTCGTTTGTGACCCGATTTCGCCCAAGGGGATTGCGCTGCTACAGGAGCGGCCCGAGTTCCAGGTGGTGGTGTTACCCAAACGGCTGACGGAAGCCGAGCTGTTGCCGGTGGTGGCCGACGCCACGGCAATGATCGTCCGCTCCGAAACCAAGGTCACCCGCAATGTCATCGAAGCCGCCCGGTCTCTGCGCGTGGTGGGGCGCGCCGGTGTGGGAGTGGACAATGTGGATGTGGAAGCCGCCACGCAGCGGGGCATCGTGGTTATGAATACGCCCGGGGGCAATTCGGTGACGACGGCGGAGTTGAGTTTTGCCCTGTTGCTGGCGCTGGCCCGCAAAGTGCCGCAGGCGCACGCCTCGATGGCGGCCGGCAAATGGGATCGCAAACTGTTTCAAGGCACCGAGCTGGCCGGCAAAACCCTCGGCATTCTCGGGCTGGGCCGCATCGGCACCGAAGTCGCCAAACGCGCCGTTGCCTTCGGAATGAATGTCCTGGCCTACGACCCGTATTTGACGGAGGAACGCGCGCGGGCCGTGGGCGCAAGTTTTGCCGAGAGTGTGGATCAGGTGTATTTCTCGGCGGATTTCATTACCGTTCACCTGCCTGTCACGCCGGAGACGCGGCACATGATCAACGCCGCCGCCTTTGCCAAAATGAAACCCGGCGTGCGGCTGGTCAATTGCGCCCGCGGCGAAATTATCGTGGAGGGAGATTTGCTGGCCGCGCTCGAATCCGGCAAGGTGGCTGGCGCGGCGCTGGATGTTTTTGCCGTCGAACCGCTGCCGGCTGACCATCCCTTCCGCAAACATCCGAACATGATCTTGACGCCGCACCTGGGCGCCAGCACGCACGAGGCGCAGGAAAAATGCGGGATTGAAGTGGCCGAGGTCATCACCGCTTATCTCCTGGCCGGCGAAGTGCGCAACGCCGTCAATCTTCCCTACCTGGACGCCCAGACCTATGAGCAAATCAAGCCGTATCTGCCGCTGGGCGAAGCGCTGGGCAAATTGCTGGCGCAACTGTCGCCGCCGGGCGCCGACCGGCTTTACATCACCTACGGCGGCCAGGCGCAGAAGTTGCCGAACGTGGACCCGGTCACCCGCGCCGTGCTGCGCGGCTTTCTGGCCGCCGGCAACGTCAAGGACGTCAACAACGTCAACGTCCGCGCCGTCGCTCAAAACCTGGGTCTGACGGTTGAAGAAAAGAAATCCGACGAACCGGTGACTTTCAACGAATGGGTCCACGTGCAGGTGTTTGGGGGCGGAAAGAAATTGATCTCCGCCGGCGGCACGTTTTTCGGTTCGCCAAACAATCCGCGGATCGTCCGGCTGTTCAGCACGCCGGTGGAAATCCCCGTTTCCGGCACGCTGCTTCTGCTCAACAACAAGGACCGGCCGGGCATTGTCGGCTATCTGGGCACTCTCCTGGCCCGGCACAACGTCAACATCGCCAGCATGAGCCTCTCGCGCGACACTGCCGGCGGCCGCGCCCTGACGGTCCTGAACCTCGACAGCCCACCGCCGGAAGCGGTGTTGAAAGAACTCGAGAAAGACAGTGACATCCGCAACGTCAAAGTGGTAAAATTGTAAATTCGTTGGTCAACCAACCGGTGCCAGCCGTTCCACCCGCCCCACGGCGGTGGCGGACAACAGCGAGTTCCCGGCGGGACGAACCGCGAAATGAACCGAACCAAAATTGAACCCCCCGCGCCACCGGCGCTCCAATCCAACATGAAAATGAAACTGAAACGAATTTTTTGCGTCGCGCTGGCCGCCCCGTTGTGCGGCGTCCTGACCGCTTGGGCGGCCACTGATAACGCGCCCGCCAATCTGGCGCCTGCCCCCGCCACCAACTCGTCTTCACCCGACCAAATCGCCCAATTGTTTGGCGACGCGGTCATCGCCAGGGGCCAGGGCGTGGAAATCACACGCAGCCAGTTGGACGCCGAAATTCAGCGTCTCAAAACCACCATGGCTGCGCGCGGCACCACCCTGACGCCCGACGACATCGCCAACCTCAAACCCCGTGTGCTCAACAACCTTATCAACCAGCAACTGTTGCTGGACCAGGCGACTGCCGCCGACCGCGCCGAGGGCCGGGCCGAATTTGAAAAGCTCGAAAAGGAATTGAAAACCGCCGGAAAACTGACTGACGAACAATTCAACCAGAAGCTCAACGCTCAGTTACTGTTGCTCGGCCTGACCAAAGCCCAGTGGGAAAAACAAAGCACCGACCAGACCACAGCACTGGCCGTGCTGAAACGCGGACTGCACATTGCCGCCACCGACGCGGAAATTCAGGCCTTTTACCGCACCAACACCGACAAATTCCAAGTGCCCGAGCAGGTCCACGTTCGCCACCTTCTGCTCATGACCATTGACCCGGTCACCCGCCAGCCGTTGCCCCAGGACCAGCAGCAGGCCAAACGCAAACAGATTGAAGACCTCCTCCAGCGCGCGCGCGCCGGCGAAGACTTCGCCAAACTGGCCCAAAAATACTCTGAAGACGAGGCCACCAGGGACGACGGCGGCGACCTGCCGCCCTTTGACTCCAACGGCCTCTTTGCCGGCGGCCGCATGGACCCGATTTTCACCGCCGCGGCATTCTCGCTGACCAACCACCAGATCAGCGACATCGTCACCACGCAATTTGGTTACCACATCATCCAGTCGCTCGGCAAAACACCCGCCCATACCCTGGCGTTGACAGACAAACTGCCGTCCTCCGACATGACCGTGGCCGAGGAAATCAAAAATTACCTGGAGCAGCAACAACTGGCCAAACTTGCCCCGGCCTATTTCAAAAAGTTGAATCAGGATGCCCACGTGGAAATCCTCGATCCATCCCTCAAGCTGGCCCTGGCCGGCGAAGAGGAACAATCCAATCCTCCGCCTGCCGCCCCCGAAAAGTAAAAATAAACGGGGCGAAGATCATTCCTGACCAGTCGGCGCTGCCGGTCTCCGGAGAGGCGACGCGTTTTTTTCAGGCGGGCGGCCGCGGTCCGAACATGTTTGAGGCATAAATATCTGTTGACTTTTCGGGCGCGTCTGATAAAGTCATTCCTCTTTTTTGGAAAGATGAAAACGTATTTGCCGAAAGTAAATTCGAACGAGCGCCCGTGGCGCGTGATTGACGCCGACGGCGCCGTGCTGGGCCGCCTGGCGACGCAGGTGGCCGACCTGTTGCGCGGCAAAAACAAACCCATTTACACGCCTCACCTGGACACCGGCGATTTCGTCGTTGTCATCAATGCCGAAAAAGTCCGCCTGACCGGCAAGAAGGAAACCGACAAGGAATACATGACTTATTCGGGCTGGAAGGGCGGTGAGAAATACCGCACGGTGGCGCAGATTCGCGCCCGGCACCCGGAACGGCTGATCATCCACGCCGTCAAAGGCATGATTCCCAAAAATCGTCTGGGCCGGCAACTGCTCACCAAGCTGAAAGTCTTTCGCGGTCCGAACCACCCTCACGCGGCGCAAAAACCTGAACCGCTCAAGTTGACGGCGTGATTTTCTTTCTGAGTTCACCTCTATGGCAGAGACCAAGACCAACGAATTTATCGGCACGGGCCGGCGCAAGACCGCCGTGGCGCGCGTGCGCCTGGCGCCCGGTTCCGGCAAAATCCTCATCAACGGGCGCCCGTTTGAAAATTATTTTCCCCTCGAAACGCTGCGCGTTTTGGCGATGCAACCCCTCACGCTGACCGGCACGGCTGAAAAATGGGACGTGCGGGTGAACGTCACCGGCGGTGGACCGAGCGGTCAGGCCGGCGCGGTGCGGCACGGCCTGGCCCGCGCCCTGCTGCGTTTTGACGCGACCCTTCGGCCGCAATTGAAGGCCGAAGGTTTGCTCACCCGCGACCCGCGCATGAAAGAGCGCAAGAAATACGGCCAGCCGGGCGCGCGCAAACGATTCCAATACTCAAAACGTTGAACGCGCCGTCCCGCTCAAACCCGCTGGCCAAGGTCAGCGGGTTTTTTCATTTTCCCCATGGGATGCCCAAGGCGCCGGCGCGGAAAAACCTTTGTTCACCGGCCGTTTTCCTGTTCAATGCCAAAGCAAATGAAATCCAAACGAGTAGCCGTCATCGGTGCGTCGGGATACTCCGGCGAGGAGTTGGTCGGGTTGCTGCTGCGTCATCCGCATGCGGAACTGACGGCGGTAACGTCGCGTCAATACACCGGCCAGACGCTGGCGCAGGTTTTCCCGAAATTTGCCGGTCATCCGCTGTCCCGCACGCTTCGCTTTTCCGAGCCGAAAACCGAGGTGCTGGCCCGGCAGGCCGACGTGGTGTTCCTGGCGCTGCCGCACGGCGTCGCAGCCGAATATGCCGTGCCGCTGCTCGAGGCCGGCTGTGTGGTGATAGATTTGAGCGCCGATTTCCGCCTCAAGAGCGCGGAACGATACCGGGAATTCTACGCGCACGACCATCCGGCGCCGGAACTTTTGAAGAAGGCCGTGTATGGCCTGCCGGAGATTTACCGCGAACAGATTAAAAAAGCGCTGCTGGTGGCTTCGCCCGGCTGTTACCCCACCGGCATTTTGCTGCCGCTGATTCCGCTGCTCAAGGCGGGGCTGGTCAAAGCCACCGGCATCATCGCCAATGCGCTCAGCGGTGTCAGCGGCGCCGGACGCAAAGTGGAACCGGATTATCTTTTTTGCGAATGCCATGACAGCGCGCGGCCTTACGGCGTGCCCAAACACCGGCATTTGTCGGAAATCGAGGAGCAACTGTCCTTTGCCGCCGGCGGGCCGGTGGTGATCCAATTCACGCCTCATCTGATTCCCATTCATCGCGGGATTTTGACGACGCTGTATCTGGCGCCGGAAAAACATTTTTCGACCGAAGCGGAAATGAAATCGCTCGGCGAGGAAATTGCCGCCGTTTATGCACGGGCGTATGGCAAGGAACCGTTCGTTCGGCTGCTCGACGGCCCGGCGCTGCCGGACACCAAAAACATCGTTGGCACGAACGTCTGCGAGATCGCCTGGCGGCTGGACCGGCGCACCGGCCGGCTGGTGGTGATGAGCGCGGAAGATAATTTGCTCAAAGGCGCCAGCGGGCAGGCGGTGCAGAGCCTGAATCTGATCTGCGGCTGGCCGGAAACCGCCGGATTGATTTAGCCGATGCATCTCAAAGCGCCCGTCGAACATTTGAACGAGCCGGTGATCCAGTTCGCCCGCAAGGATTTTGCCACGCTGAACTGGAATTTCACCGTCGAACAGGCGCTGGCCTTCATCCGCCAGCGCGGTGTGGGCGAGAAAATCGTTTATTTCTACGTGGTGGACGACCAGGAGCGGCTGGTCGGCGTCGTGCCCACCCGCCGGTTGCTCATGGCGCCGCTGGAGCAGCGGTTGGCCGACTTGATGATTCGCAACGTCATTGCCATTCCCCGGACGGCCACCATGCTGGAGGCGTGCGAATTTTTTGTGCTGCACAAATTTTTTGCCTTTCCGGTGGTGGACGAACAACGCCGCGTGGTCGGGCTGGTGGACGTGGGGCTGTTCACCGAGGAAGTGTTCGACATTGCCGAACGCGAGCAGATGATGGAGGTGTTCGAGACGCTCGGTTTTCACGTGGCGCAGGTGCGCGATGCGTCCCCCTGGCGCGCCTTCCGCATCCGCTTTCCCTGGCTGTTGACGACCCTTGTCAGCGGCACGTTTTGCGCGTTTCTGGCCGGCGCCTATCATTTGACGCTGGAGAAAAGCCTGGTTCTGGCGTTTTTTTTGACGCTGATTCTGGGTTTGGGCGAGAGCGTGAGCATCCAGTCCATGACCGTTACCATCCAGTCGCTGCGCATCAGTGAGCCGACGCTGCGCTGGTATTTGAAATCGCTGCGCCGCGAAGCGTTCACCGCCTTGCTGCTCGGTCTGGCCTGCGGCTTGACCGTGGCCCTGGTGGTGATGATTTGGCAGCGCCAGTCCGCCGCCGCGCTGGTCATCGGCTGCAGCGTGACCTTTTGCCTGTTGACCGCCTGTGTGACCGGCCTGAGCGTACCCACGCTGCTGCATGCCTTCCGCCTGGACCCCAAAATTGCCGCCGGGCCGGTCACCCTGGCGGTGGCAGATATTTTTACCCTGTTCTTTTATTTCAACCTCGGCAAGTGGCTTCTGTAAAAAATGCCTCGACCCGCCCCCGAAATAAAATCCGCTTCCCTCGTCCGCTGGAATGCCGCCGCCTATGCCGCGCATTCGGCCGTCCAGCAAAACTGGGCGCGGGAATTGATCGGCAGACTGAGCCTCCGCGGCGATGAAACCATCCTGGACGTGGGTTGCGGCGACGGCAAGGTGACGGCTGAAATCGCGCGCGCCGTGCCCCGCGGCCTGGTGGTGGGCATTGATGCCTCGCCGGAGATGGTGGCCTTCGCGGCGGAAACGTTTCCGCCGTCCCGCATCCCCCATCTGACATTTCAACTTGGCGACGCTCAGGGGATTGCCCCCGAAAAATTTCGGCAGAAGTTTGACGTCGTTTTTTCCAACGCCGCGCTGCATTGGGTGAGCAACCATGAACGTTTTTTGCGCGGCGCCGCTTCCGTTTTGAAATCCGGCGGGCGACTGATGGTTTCCTGCGGCGGACGCGGCAACGCGCAGGACGTTTTTGCCGCGCTCCGACCGGAAATGCGCCTTAAACGCTGGCGGCCTTTTTTCCGCCGCATGCCCACGCCGTATTTTTTTTATTCGCCGGCCGATTACGAAAAATGGCTGCCGCAATGCGGATTTGAAATCCGCGTCCTTCGGCTGGTGCCCAAAGACGCCACCTACCTGGGCGCCGGCGGTTTGGCCGCCTGGCTGCGCACCACCTGGCTGCCGTACGTCCAGCGTGTTCCGGAAAATCTCCGCGAGGAGTTCATCGCCGCCGTCACGCGGCGTTACCTTGCCGGGCATCCGCCCGACGCCGCAGGCCTGGTCCATGTCCGCATGGTGCGCCTGGAGATTGACGCGGTGAAAAGGTGACCGCCGGGACACGAAGGGTTGGCAAGTCTTGTGGCAAGCCCGCGCTCAATCCTGTGTTTTCGTGACTTGGCGGCTGGTGAGTGGTTCGATAAAAAACCGAAATGAAAATGTCATTCGAGGAAATTCCCGGTTCCGTCGTGGCGCCGAGAGGTTTTCGCGCCGCCGGCGTGTTTTGCGACATCAAACGGCTGGGCACCGGCAAAGGCTCGGACAAGGGGCAAAAACGCGACCTGGCGCTTCTCGTTTCCGAGGCGCCGGCGACGGTCGCCGGGATGTTCACGACCAATCAGGTCTGCGCCGCGCCGGTGAAGGTTTGCCTTGAGCGCGTGGCCAGTGGCCGCGCCCAGGCCATCGTGGCCAATTCCGGCAACGCCAACGCCTGCACCGGCAGACAAGGTCTGGCCGATGCCCGGGAAATGGTTTCCTTCACCGAACGCACGCTCCATCTGCCGCGCGGTTCAGCGCTGGTCGCCTCCACCGGACGCATTGGCGTGACGCTGCCGATGGAAAACGTCAAAGGCGGCATCGCCGCGGCGGCAAAACTTCTGGGCCGCTCTCCGGCGCATGCCGGCCACGCCGCCGAAGCGATCATGACCAGCGACACGCGCCCCAAACAAATGGCGGTTGAATTCACACTGGACGGCAAAACCGTGCGACTGGGCGGTATCAGCAAAGGCGCCGGCATGATTCAACCGGCGATGAGCGCCAATGGAAAGCGCCCCGCCGCCCTGCCTCTCTCCCCATCCCATCCCGGCAGGTCTGTTCTGCACGCCACCATGCTGTGTTTTCTCACCACTGATGCGGCAGTGGATCCGCCTGTGCTGCAATCGGCCCTCCAGGCAGCGGTGGCGCAAAGTTTCAATCGCATCACGGTGGACGG
>DASRCU010000282.1:0-7971 GCA_035652955.1 Verrucomicrobiia bacterium
TAAACGCCGGTTCGGAATTGAACGGCATAGACGGCCACCAGAAACCACGTCCAGTGCAGATAGACGGTGATGCCGGCCAGTTTGAACAACCGGAGTGAACCGCTGCGCGTGGGCATTTAGAGCGCCTCCTTGATGAGTTGCAACAACTCCGCGTGCGTTTCCACGGCCGGGAACTGCGGGAATTCCCGCTTGACGTTTTCCGGGGCGTGAATCAGAAAACCGACGTGGGCCTCCTGGAGCATTGCGGTGTCGTTGTAGGAATCCCCGGCGGCGATGACATGGTAATTCAGGCGTCGGAAGGCCGCCACCGCCTCGCGTTTCTGGTCGCGAAGGCGCAGCGCGTAATCCACAATGCGGTCGTTCTCCACCACCAGGCGGTGGCAGAGCAGCGTGGGATAATTCAACTGGCGGAGCAGCGGCGCGGCGAATTGCTCGAACGTATCGGACAGGATGATCACCTGCACCAGCGAACGCAGCTCGTCCAGAAATTCCTTTGCGCCGGGCAGCGGGCGCAGGGAAGCAATGACGTTCTGGATGTCCGGCAAGGTGATACCGTGCCGATCCAGAATGGCCAGCCGCCCGCGCATGAGCCGGTCGTAATCCGGTTCGTCGCGCGTCGTGCGGCGCAATTCCGGAATGCCCGTTCGCTCGGCCACGGCGATCCAAATTTCCGGAACCAGCACACCTTCCAAATCCAGGGTGACAAGGGACTGTCTCACGCGGCGGAAAGTGTTTTCCAAAGGCCGGCGAAAGTCCAGCGTTAGAATGGCACCGAGCGACGTTGCCGCCGGACGAACCGGCAGCTTTCCCGATACCCCGCCTGCCGCGCCAAATGCACCGCCTGATCAAAATCCATCCCCACTTCCTCCGGCGCATGGGCGTCCGAACCGAAAGTAATCGGTACGCCATATTGAAACGCCAGCTCCAGGAGCTGCCGGCCGGGATAAATCTCCCGGCAATCCTTCCGCAGACCGGCGGTGTTCAATTCCATCGCGCAGCCGGATTTTTTGGCCGCGGCGAGAAATTTTTCGTAAAGCGGCACGCAGCCGTCGTCCGGCCGATGCCCAAATTTTTTCGGCAAATCGGCGTGGCCGATAATTTCAAACAACCCGGATTCCGCCGCCCGGGTCAGGCGTTCGAAATAAATCTGCCACACCTCCAGGACATCGCGGCGTTTCCATTCGGACAATTGATGCGGATCGTCCACCGCCCAACCCTCGGCAACGTAGTGGACCGAGCCGATGAAGTAATCCCACGGATGCCGCGCGGCCAGTTCACGAATCCAATCCTCCTGGCCCGGTAAATAATCCACTTCCAGCGCCAGACGGATGGTCAGTTGGGGAAACTGTTTTTGCGCCGCGCGGATTTTGGCGACGTATTCGTCCAGTTGCGAAAAATTCATCCGCCACTGGTCAAAATTGTCCTGGCGCATCGGCGCGTGATCGGAAAAACCGATTTCCGTCAGACCGATTTCCTGTGCGCGCCGGGCGTAGGCTTCCGGCTCGCCGGACGCGTGGCGGCAGAGCGGCGTGTGCAGGTGATAATCGGCGGGCCATGCCATCCGCGAATTTTCCCGTTTCCCGTTTCCGGTTTCAAGTGTTGAATAGGGGCGATGACGGTTGAAAATCCAAACCCGCGCCTGCGCCTGTTCGTGGCCATTCCGATTCCCGAAGCGGTGCGAAACGAGATTGCGCCGGTGCAGGACGAATTGAAGCGGCTGGCGCCGGCCCACACCGTTCGCTGGGTGAAGCCGGAGCAGTTCCATCTCACGTTGAAATTTCTCGGCGACGTTTCGGTGGAGGAGGTAAAGGCATTGCAGCAGGCGGTGGGATCCGTTTGCGCTGCCAGGCCAGCCCTGGCCTTGCGGGCGTACGGACTGGGGTTTTTCCCCAACGCCCGCCTGCCACGGGTGATTTGGGCCGGGATTGGCGACGACGCCGGAAAGCTCGCCGAATTGCATGCCCAAGTGGATGCTGCCACACGAATGTTCGGCGTCACCTCAGAGACAGCGAGTTTTTCCGGCCACGCAACGTTGGGACGCTTCAAAAAATTTCCCCGCCGGGAGATGGAAAATTTTTTGCGCCGCGTCGAGGCCCTGCGGGAGCGCGATTTCGGCTCCTGGACGGCCGGCGCGGTGGAATTAGTGCGCAGCGAACTGGCTCCGGACGGCGCCCGCCACACGGTGCTGGCCTCGTTTGCGCTGGGTGCCGGGTGACGCTCTGATTCACCGGCGAGGCCCGCCGGGAAACGTAAACCGCCCTTCGGCAGGCAGCCGCGCCGGCGCACTCAATGACTCCGGATTTGCACCGTGCCGGTGCGGAGACCGTCCGAGGTGGCAGTGAGCGTGATGATTCCCGGCTCGCCGGCTTTGGCCCGCACAATCACCAGCGCCAGGCCGTTGAAGGCCTTGTGTTCCGGCGCCTGGAAGGATTCAAAACTGGTGGCGTCGCCGTTGTCGGTGGCGACAATTTCGCCGGGGCCGGTGACGGCAAAGTGGATGAGATTGTCTGCGTGCGGCACCTGCCAGCCCTGCGCGTCCGCCACGGTGACGGTGACAAAGGACAAATCCTGTCCGTCGGCGGCGATGTCGTCGCGATCGGGTTTGAGCAGCAATTCCGCCGCCGGTCCGGTGGTTTTGACCGTGTCGGTCGCCCAGCGTCGGCCGTTTTTGTAGGCGACGACCTGGAGGGTGCCGGGTTCGTATTTCACGTCGTTCCATTCCAGCCGGTATTCAAACGGTCCCTTGGTTTTTTTGCCGAGGGATTTGCCGTTCAGAAACAATTCCGCGGAGTCGCCGGAGGTGTACACGAAAACCGGCGTGGTCTGGCCCACGCGATCGGGCCAGTTCCAGCATTGCGGCACCAGGTGCGCCATGGGGAAGTCCGGCCGCCAGCGCGCCTGATAGAGATAGTAGCGGTCCTTGGGAAAACCCGCCAGGTCCACGATGCCGAAATACGAGCTGCGCGAGGGGACCAGGATTTTGCCGAATTCTTCCAGTTGCTTTTGCGCGCGGGCTTTGAGTTCGGGGTTGGTGAAGGGGAGCATCCGGCGGCTGTCGTGATTGTAAGGCGTCGGCTCGCCCAGATAATCAAAGCCGGTCCAGACAAATTCGCCGGCGACGAACGGATTTCTATCCTCGCCTGCAAATTCCCAGTCCGGCGGCGTGGCCCACGGCGGGGCGTAGAGATCGTAGGAGCTCATCTGAAAATCCGCCTCGCCACCGGCTTTGTTGGTGGTGACGGGGAAGAAGTATTCGCCGCGGGAGCTGATGCACGAGGCGGTTTCGCTGCCAAACAACGGTTTGGTCGGATTGGCTTGGCGGAATTTTCCGTATTCCCACGGTTTGTAATTGTAACCAAACACGTCCACGATGTTTTGGAATCCGTTGTAGCCGGCCTCGGTATGATTGCAGGCGGCGGTTACGGGCCGCGTGGGGTCTTCCTCGTGCGCGATGGCCGTCAACTCGCGGGCGATCCAGAATTTGGACCGCTCCACCTGTTCGGGAATTTCGTTGCCGATGCTCCAGAGGATGATGGAGGGATGGTTGCGGTCGCGACGCAATTCGGCGCGCCAGTCCTTTTCATGCCAGTCGTCAAACAGCAGGTGATAATCGTTTTTCGTCTTGCCGCGCTCCCAGCAATCGAAGGATTCGTCCATCACCAACATGCCCAGGCGGTCGCACAAATCCAGCAATTCGGGCGCCGGCGGATTGTGGCTGGTGCGGATGGCGTTGCAGCCCATGGCCTTCAGAATTTCAATCTGTCGTTGCAACGCCCGCAGGTTGATGGCCGCGCCGAGCGCGCCCAGGTCGTGGTGATCGCAAACGCCGTTGATCGGCACCCGCCGGCCATTGAGCAAAAAGCCGTCCGTGGCGGTGAATTCAATCGTGCGGATGCCGAACGGTTTTTCCACCTGGTCCAGGATTTCGCCGTTTTGACTGACGGTGGTGACGGCAGCGTAAAGGTACGGATGTTCCAGGCTCCAAAGTTTCGGGTCCGGCACCGTCAGGTCCACCTGGCAAACGCCGTCGGTGTTGGCGGGGAGGTCCAGCGTCGTTGAATTTTCGGCCACCGCGTCGCCAATTTTTTCGCCGCGGTTGTCAAGCGGATACACCTTCGTTTCCACGGTCAAGGCGGCGTTTTGAGCGGTTTGATTTTCCACCCGCGTTTTCGCCCGCACGCGGGCGGCATCCGCACCGACCAGCGGCGTGGTGATGTAACTGCCCCAATGCGCCACGTGGATGGGAGCGGTTTTGACCAGCCAGACGTTGCGGTAAATGCCGCCGCCGGGATACCAGCGCGAGGAGTCCGGCGGATTGTCCAGGCGGATGGCGATGACGTTGGGACCGCCGAACTTCAAATACGGCGTCAGTTCGACGCGCCAGGAGGCGTAACCGTAGGGCCAGCCGCCGACGAACTGGCCGTTGCACCAGACCGTCGCGTAGGCCATCGCGCCGTCCACGTCCAGAAAGATTTTTTTGCCCGCGTCGGACGCCGGCACGTCAAGGTGTTTGCGATACCAGGCGACGCCCCACCACGGGAGCTTGCCGGTGTCGCCGGGGTATTCCTGTTTGAACGGCCCTTCAATGCCCCAGTCGTGAGGCAGATTGAGCAGCCGCCACGAACGGTCATCAAAATCCGCCCGGGCATAGGCAATATCGGCGCCGCCTCCGGGATTGCCGGGCGGCCGGGTGATGGCTTGAAGTGCGGCGTTGGTGGTGAACTCCTTGCCGGTGGCTTCCACCCACGGCTTGATGTTCGCGTAGGCCAGTTGATTGCTGATGCCGTCGGGGTCGCCTTTAATGAACCGCCACTGGGCATCCAGTGAAATTCGTTCGCGCGGCGAAGTACCGGCGGCGACCCCCGCTGTGCCCAGCAGACAGCCGATGGCCACGGTCACCGAAAAGAAATTGAGCGAGAGGATGGAGCGAAGCATTTCCCGATAGGTGTTCATAACATTTTGCCTGGCCCACCTTTTACAAATTCAGTCGCTTCGCGCCAATGTTTTTTGATTACTCTTTCGGGTAATTCCTGCGTGCCCGGCAGCGGCCAATCAGTTGGGTAAACGAAGCGGGCGCAGTTGGATTTCCGGGAAAAACTCGCGTCCGGAGCGCGTGAACCGGCTGAGGAGGCCACTCTGCGTCCCGGCAATGGGCCAACCGCTCTATTCGATTCGGCGGGATGAAAATTGCCGCCACCGCTCCGCCGCGCGGGCCAATTCATCTCCGCCCGTCATACCACAAGTGGGCCGTCTCGCGACTGGTCAAGGCGCGGCGCGCGTTGAATGTGGCTCGCGCCAGGAACCGCAGATGTTCCCGCGCCGAGTAAAGTTTGAGCTTGCGGGCGGAAGTCGTCAGCGGATGACGGTGCAGAATGACGATGGATTTTCCCTGAGCCTTTGCCAATTTTCGCAGGCGCAGGGTTAAATCCAGTTCTTCGCCGACGAACAATTCGTGGCTGAAGCCGCCGACTTTGCGAAATGCTGCCGCCTGGATGAAAATAAACGAGCCGGCCAGCAGCTTCCGCCAGCGACTGGCCAGATTCCACAGCCGCACCAGCCCGCCGCCGAAAAGGCCAGCCCCCTCCATGCGGAGGGTGGAGCCGCCGGCCAGACAACGGCCGGAGAGCATCTGTTCCGCCGCGTCGGCGAACAAAGCCGCGGAGGGATGCGAATCGGCGTCCACAAACACCAGCCAGTCGCCGGTCGCCGCCGCCGCGCCGGCATTTCGAGCACGGGCAATCTGATTGACCGGTTCGAAAACCACGGCGGCTCCCGCCGCCCGCGCAATCTCCGCCGTGCGATCGGTGGAATTGTTGTCGCAAACAATCAATTCAGTTTGCCAACCCCGGCCGGCGAACGCCGTCGCGGCGGATTGGATGTGGACCAGCGACGCGCCCAGCAGCTTTTCCTCGTTGAACGCCGGGACGATGATGGAAATTTTCACCCGCCCAAATTAACCGCTCAACCTCCAAAAGACACCAAACAAGTTGTCGCGGGGCGCATTTTAGACGTGCGTTTCGGCTCCGATGCGTTTTTACTGGCGGCATGACCATTTGGATTCTTGCGTTGTTGCTGCTGGCGTCGGGAGCGGGCATGGGCATGCGTCAGGGGGCAATTCGCGCGGCGATTTCGTTCCTGGGCATTATTATTTCCGGCCTGCTGGCGTGCCCGCTGGCTGGCGTGTTCCGGTCTGTGTTGCCGCATCTGGGTGTGCACAGTCCCGCGGCGGTATGGCTGTTTTCGCCGGTATTGGTGTTTGTGGTTTTGCTGGCCATCTTCAAGTCGCTGGGCCAGTGGGCGCATCACAAGGCAGAGGTGTTTTACAAATACCGCACGGATGATGCGTCGTTGATCCGCTGGATGTGGCTGAACAAGCGGCTTGGCCTGGGCGTAGGATTGTTGAACGGTCTGGCGTATCTCGCGCTGGTGACGACGGTTATTTACGGGTTGAGTTACTGGACGGTGCAAATTGCCAGTTCCGATGAGGAACGATGGCCTGTGCGGCTCCTGAACCGCATGGGGCGCGACCTGGAGAGCACCGGTCTGATCAAGTTGGCCCGGGCGCTGAATCCGTTACCTCCATTTTATTTCCAGGCGGCGGACCTGGCGGGACTGCTCTACCAAAACCCCCAATTGAGCGACCGGCTGGCGGCCTACCCGCCGTTTCTTTCGCTGGCTCAGAGCAGCGATTTCCAGCAGCTCGGCCAGGATGCCGATTTTCAAAATGCCTGGAAGTCTCGCGCGCCCATCGGCCAGTTGCTGGATAATCCCAAAGCCCAACCGCTCTGGCGTGATCCGGCCAAGGCCACAGCCCTCTGGAACCTGGTGCGGACAAATTACGAAGATTTGACCAACTACCTGCAAACCGGCCGGAGCGAGAAATTTCCGGCCGACACCATTGTGGGCCGCTGGGATTTCAACGTGTTTGCCTCTCTGATCGCCCTGGGGCAGACGCAGCCTAATTTTTCCACCAGTGACATGCTGGCCATGCAAGCTTTGTGGACGCCGGCTTATTCAAACACCGTTTTTGTGGCCGGCCTGGATGGTCAGGCTTTTTTGGACAACCTGCCGCATTTCAACACGCAACCCAACCAGCCCCCCACCGTGGAAACCGCCTCCTGGCGCGGTCAATGGAGCGGCGGCGACCCTCAATATGTCCTCTCCCTCACTTCCAGCGCTGCGAACGGAAATAAATCCGGCACCGCCACGATCACCGCCGACCGGTTGACGATGAAATTCGGAAGCGAAACGCTGGTCTTTGACCGGGAGAAGTAATTCCGTCGCACGATCGAATGCAAACTCTGAAAACCAAGGCCGCGAGGTGCGTCTCCAACCACGCTGTTCCGACCAAACAAAACCGAACTTCACGCCGCCGACAAAATTCCCCGGCAAACGTTTGAAAATTCCAAAACGGAGAGTTGTCGCTTTCTCAAGGGTTCGAGAGGCGCCGTGTCTTCCAGCCTTCCGATGAAGCGGCGCGTGGGGTCAGGCGGCTATTTTTCGGCCGGCGGTCAAATAGTCCAAAAATTGAATCAATTGCGCCTTCATTTCCCGGCGCGGCACAATGCTGTCAATCAGCCCGTGATCGAGCAAAAATTCGGCGGTCTGGAATCCGGGCGGCAATTCCGCCTGCGTGGTATCCTTGATGACGCGCGGGCCGGCGAACCCGATCATCGCCTTGGGCTCGGCCAAAATCAAATCGCCCAGGCTGGCATAACTGGCCATTACGCCCGCGGTGGTCGGATGCGTCAGCACACTGATGTAAGGCAGGCGACGCCGGGCATGATACGCCAGCGCGGCGCTGGTCTTGGCCATTTGCATCAGGCTGAACATCCCTTCATACATCCGCGCGCCGCCGCTGGTGGAGATGATGATCAGGGGAAGTTCCTTTTCGGTGGCGCGCTCAATCAGGCGCGTCAATTTCTCGCCCACCACCGATCCCATCGAACCGCCCAAAAATGAAAAATCCAT
>DASRCU010000283.1:0-4352 GCA_035652955.1 Verrucomicrobiia bacterium
TACCGCTCTCGCGTTCGCGGGTCATCGCCAGCCCGGTGACCACCACCATGGTCATGGTCAGAATCACCCCCATCAGACCCGGAACGATGTTGTATTGCGTGATGGCCTCGGGATTGTAATGCGAGTGCACCACCAGATGGAACGGCGGTGACGAACCGCGCAATACGGCCAGCGGCCCGGTCAAGTCGCGGTTCAAAACAGTCAGGACCAGCGAATGGACGGCGGACAGGGCATAGCCGGTGGCCATCGGGTCGGTGGCGTCGGCTTCGATGAGCAAATCGGGATTTTCGCCACGCAGTAATTTGCGCGAAAAATCCACGGGAATCTCCACGGCGAATTGCACCTGGCCCAAGCGGAGCATTCGCTGGATGTCTGCTTCATCCCGCGCTTGGCGGATGAAATCGAAGTAACCGCTGTTGCGCAATCCCCAGACCAGGGTGCGGGAAAAAACGCTGGAATCGGCGGAGTAAATCGCCGTGGGCAGGTGTTTGGGGTCGGAATTGATGGCGTAGCCGAACAGGACGAGCTGCACCAGCGGGATACCGATCATCATGCCGAAGGTGAGGCGGTCGCGTCGCATCTGGATGAACTCCTTCTTTACCATGGCGCCAAACCGCCGCCAGTTGAACGAAAAGCGTTTCATGAGAACTTGTCCTTCGCGGTTTCCATCAGGCTGATGAATACGTCTTCCAGACCCGATTCGATTGGTTTCCAGCGATAGGCGCCCGTCATCCACGGCGCCAGACTGGCGCGCAACTTTTCGGCGTCGCGCCCGCTCACGTGCAACCTGGTGCCGAAGGGGACTATCTGTTCCACGCCCGGCAGAGGGCGGATTTTTTCAGCCAGCGCGGGGAGGTTTTCGCCGCTCACTTCCCAGGTGGTCAGGCCGGCGGCTTGCACGACTTCGCGCGCCGTGCCGCGGGCCAGCAGATTGCCGCAGGCGATATAGGCCAGCCGGTGGCAGCGCTCGGCCTCGTCCATGTAGTGCGTCGTCACCAGCGCCGTCAGCCCCTCGGCGGCCAACTGATGAATTTCCTCCCAAAACTCGCGCCGCGCCTTTGGGTCCACGCCCGCCGTCGGTTCGTCGAGCAGGAGCAGTTGCGGCTGGTGAATCAAACACGCGGCCAGCGCCAGCCGCTGTTTCCAGCCGCCGGACAGTTCGCCCGCAAGCTGTCGGCGCCGGTCGGTCAGGCCAAGGCGTTCGAGGCTTTTTTCCACGGCCGACCGGCGGTTGGGCACGCCGTAGATTTGCGCGACAAATTCCAGGTTTTCCGCGACGGTCAAGTCCTCGTAAAAACTGAACCGCTGCGTCATGTAACCGACGCGTTTTTTGATTTCCTGCGATTGGCGGCGAAAATCCAGACCCAGACAGGTCCCCTCGCCGCCGTCGGGCCGGAGCAGACCGCAGAGCATCCGCAGAAAGGTCGTCTTGCCGCTGCCGTTCGGGCCAAGAAAACCGTAAATCTCGCCGCGCCGCACCTGCAGGGCAATCCGGTTGACGACGGTGCGGGCGCCGAATTTTTTGGTGACGTCGCGAACGTCAATGACCCAGTCGGCGGAATTCATGACTCACGGGAGGGTCACTTCCACCGGTTGCCCCGGGCGCAAGGCCGCTGCGTCTGCGGGGGCAAACCCGGCTTCAATCATGTAAACCAACTTCGCCCGGTTCTCGCGATTGTACAAAACCGGCGGCGTGAACTCGGCCTGCGTGGAGAGGTAATTCACCGTCGCCGAATACGGATGCGGTGCGCCATCCAACGTTACACGTACGGTTTCGCCGGTCTGGATTCGGGCCAGTTCTGTCTCCGGCACAAAAAACCGCACTTTGAGATTCGCGGGTGGCAACAGGACGACAACAGGCCGGCCCGCCGCGACCCATTCGCCCGGCCGATAAAGCGTGTCCTGCACGAAGGCGTTGGTCGGTGCGAACTGCTCCTTTTGGTCGAAGGACCATTGTGCCTTGTCCAACGCGGCCTGGAGCGATTTGACCTGTGCGGCGGCGGCGTCGCGTCGTGCCCGTGCCTGGTCCAGTTCCTCGGCGGAAATGACACCTCGATCGGCGCGCAATTGTTCGCGCCGGGCCAGCTCGGCTTCCGCCAATCGGAGGTCCGCCTGAGCCTGCGCCAGATTTTCTTTGGCGGCTGCCAATGCCGCCGCTTCCGAACCGCGTTCCAGGATGAACAGCAACTGGCCGTTGGTGACGGATTGGCCGCGCGCCACGGCCAGATCGGTCAGCGCGCCGCCCAGGGGCGAGGCAATGTAAACGTATTCACCCTCGATGTAGCCTTGAAAGCGGTTGACGGATTGGCGCGCGCAGCCGACCGCCAACATCGCCAAGGTCAGCACACCCAGCAATAGAAACCCTTGCCTGTTCATCATCGGTTCCCGTGACGTGTGGTCAAACGGAGCCGTGCGGTGTTCCGCCCGGCCAATTGTGAGCGGCGGAGTCGCTGCAAAGCGTATCGAACGGGCGTTTTACCACCCTTCGCCGTCCGGGCGCCTTTCGTTCCGCCCCCAAAACATGAATTGGGTTGACCCGACCCACAGATGTTTTATTTGTTTGCACAAAATACCCGCCGCCGGGGGACGGCGAAACTCTGAAATTTCCGAACCGATGAAAACAGTGAAAATGCTGGCGCTCGGGATTGTCGTGTTCCTGGCGGCTGACGGGAGCATGCGAGCGCAAAGCACAAACGGCCCATTGCCGCAGGAGCTGTTGCGACCGCTCTCGCTGGTGGATGCGCTGAACACGGCTCTGCAGCGGAACGCGACCATTCTCAAGGCCCGCGACGATCTGCAGGCAGCCTACGGCCTGGTGGTGCAGACGCGCGCGGTGGCGTTGCCGCACGTGCAGGCCGCCGGGCAGTACAAGGACACCGAACCCAGCGCCATCGAGAGCATCGGCCCCTTCACACCGGCGCACCAGAACTGGACGGCCGGCGTGCAGATTGTGCAAACCATTTACAACGGTGGCAAATTGACCGCCGCCCTGCGCGCCGCCCGCCTGACCCGGGAACAGGCCCTGGCGCAATATCAGACGGTTCTGGCCGACACGCTGTTGGCAGTGCGCGTGGCGTATTACGACGTGTTGCTGGCCGCACAGCAAATCACCGTTCACCAGGCCTCGGTGAACCTGTTGCAACGGGAACTCGAAGATCAGCAGCGCCGTTACCGGGCCGGTACCGTGCCGCATTTTAACGTGCTCCGCGCCGAAGTGGCTCTCGCCAATGAACGCCCGGCACTCATCCAGGCGCGCAACAATTACCGCATCGCCAAAAACAATCTCTCCAACCTGTTGGGCTGGAATCTGCCGCACGAAGTCTGGGAAGACATCCCGATGAATCTGAGCGACACGCTGGATGCAGCGCCCTTCGAGGTGAATTTGCCCGACGCCATCGGGCAGGCCCTGGCCCGCCGCACGGAACTGACGGCCTTGCGCCGGGCGGAAGCGTTGCGTCAACTGGACATTGTCAACGCAAAATCCGGTTACAAGCCCGCCGTTCAGCTCTTTGCCGGCTACAACTGGTACAACTCGCAATTCGTCGCCCCCAACGACCAGGGCTACTATTTTCACGGCTGGAACGCCGGGGCGCAATTGAGCTGGGACATTTTCGACGGCCTGCTTACGCACGGCAGGGTTGTCCAGGCCCAGGCGCTTTACGACAAATCCCGGACGGATCTGGCCGATGAGGCACGCCAGATTGAACTGCAGGTCCGTACCGCCTATTCGCAATTTGTCGAGGCCAAAGAGGTGTTGGATTCACAGCAAAAAGTGCAGGAGGAAGCCGAGGAAGCCCTGCGCGAAGCCCGCGCCCGCGCCGAGGCCGGCACCGGCACCCAACTGGATGTGCTGGATGCCGAGACCGCGCTGACGCAGGCGCGCACGACGCAGACCCAGGCACTGCACGATTACGACGTGGCCCGCGCGCGTCTGGAACGCGCCATGGGCGCCGACCTGGCGCCGATTTCAGAAAAATAAACTCGCCATAAAAATTGGCGGCGTCGTTTCCGACGGCTCCATCAGGCAAAAACGATCCGCCCCCGTGCGGACTGAAGCTTCAGGGCAGCGCCACGCCGCCCTGGGCGACGTTGTCCCGGGTGAACAGTCGCGTGCCGAGTGTGATTTCCCTGGGCACCACCTGGCCGTGCAAAATTTTCTCCGCCACGTCAATCGCCTCGGCGCCGCCGGTGGGGTATTGGAACGTGGCGTCCAGGATGCCCTGTTTGACGTAGGCGATCCCTTCCTGGGGCAGGGCGTCAATGCCCACGAAGAGCATTTGTTTTTCGCGCCCGGCGGCTTTGGCGGCCAGATACGCGCCGTGCGCGCCGTCGTCGTTGTGCGCATAGACGCA
>DASRCU010000284.1:0-25689 GCA_035652955.1 Verrucomicrobiia bacterium
AGAAAGCCGGATACGCAGGATGAATTTGAACCATTCACGGCAAATTCCGTGAGGAAGACAAGATGCGAACGGAAAAGAAACATCGGTTAAAACAGCTCCGTCACTGGCGCGTGCGCAAAAAAATCTTCGGTACGCCAGCACGCCCGCGCATGAGCGTTTGTTTTACGAACAAGAACATCCACGTGCAATTTATTGACGACACAGCCGGCCGGACGCTGGTGGCGGTTTCGACGACCAGCAAAAGCGTTCCCGACCGGGAGAAGCTGGCGGCGAACGTGGCCAGCGCCAGAATCATCGGCAAACTCGCGGCCGAAGCCGCGCTGGCCAAAGGCATCAAGGAAGTGGTTTTTGACCGCGGCGGCGCGCGATACCACTGGTCCGAGGGTCGGGACGCCGATGGCAAACCCGTCAAAAGACTCGGCAAGCTGGCCACACTGGCCGAAGCGGCTCGCGAGGCCGGATTGAAATTTTGATGCGCCAATCCCCAAGCCGTTGGGCCGGTTCGCGATCGAACGGAGCGACGGTTGAACCAGTTAAAAAAAATGGCAGAAATTACCAAAATCGAAGAAGGCGACGAACAGCAACTGCGCGGTGGGCGCGGTCGCGGCCGCCGCGGCAAGGCTGTGGCCGAAGCGCCGGAACTGACGTTTGAGACCGGCGCTTCGGAGGAATTGTCCGAAAAGGTGGTCTATATCAACCGCTCCGCCAAAGTGGTCAAGGGCGGGCGGCGATTCCATTTCAGCGCCCTGGTTGTGGTCGGCGACAAAAAAGGCCGGGTCGGTTATGCGCTGGGCAAGGCCGGCGAAGTGGCCGATGCCATCAAACGTGGCGGCGAACTGGCGCGCACCCGGATGGTTTCGGTCTCGCTCAAGGAGGCGACGATCCCGCACGAAGTGTACAGCGAATACGACGGAGCGAAGGTATTGCTGCGTCCGGCTTCCCCCGGCACGGGGATCATTGCCGGCAAAACCGTTCGCGCGGTCTTGGAATCAGCCGGAGTCAAGGACGTTTTGAGCAAGTCCCTCGGCTCAAAAAATGCGGCCAACGTGGTCAAGGCCACGCTCCATGCGCTGTTGAGCCTGCGCACCCGCGAGGAAATTTATAAATCACGCGGTCTGGAATCAAAGAAGACCGAAACGGCTCCGGCGCTGGAAACGGTTCCGGCCGCTCCCTGAGCCGTCCGCTGTTTGATCAATTTTAACTGGCTGGAATTTATGCGACTACACGATTTGAAACCGCGTCCAGGCGCCAAACACCGCCGCAAGCGGTTGGGCCAGGGTGAATCCAGCGGCCACGGCAAAACCTCCGGTCGCGGCGGCAAGGGTCAGACTGCCCGGTCCGGCAGCAGCATTCGAGTGGGTTTTGAAGGCGGTCAGATGCCGCTCATCCGTCGCATTCCCAAGCGCGGCTTCAACAACGCGCGCTTTGCCACCGTTTACCTGCCGGTGAACGTCGGCGATTTAAACCGCTTTGAAGAGGGGGCGCGGGTGGATGAAGCGGCGTTGCGTGCGGCCGGTCTGGCCAAGGGCCGCGCCGACGGGATCAAAATCCTGGGTGACGGCGAACTTTCAAAGAAACTGACGGTGGTGGCGCACGCCTTCAGCGCGTCGGCTAAGGCAAAAATTGAAGCTCGGGGCGGTGTGTGCGAGGTCATCGCCCGCAAATCCGCGCCTCAAGCCGCCGAACCGGCCCGAACCTGACGCGGCTCATCCATGTTCCGCAACATTTTCAACACTTTTGCCAACTGCTTCAAAATCCCGGAGCTGAAATCGCGGATTTTGTTCACCATTGGCGTGTTGGCGGTGGTGCGGCTGACGGCGCACGTGGTGATTCCGGGGCTCAACGGGGCGGCCCTGGCGCAATATTTTGACACCCACATGCAGGGATTTGGCGGGCTGCTGGGCATGTACAACACCTTTGCCGGCGGCGCCTACGAAAATTGCGCGATCGGTGCGCTGGGCATCATGCCGTACATCACCGCGCAGATCATCCTGCAATTGATGACGGCGGTTGTTCCGCAGTTGAGCAAGCTGGCGCGTGAGGAAGGCGGGCGGGTCAAAATCATTCAGTACAGCCGGTATCTGACGGTGCTGTTGTGTCTGTGCCAGGGGGCATATTTCGCGCGGGGCTGGCTGAACCCCACCCGGCAATTTCCGGGTTTCGAAGGCCAACTGGTCTTGATTCAAAGCCATGTGCTGTATTTGATCACCACCGTCCTCATCATGACCACCGGCACGATGTTGCTGATGTGGCTGGGCGAGCAGATCAGCGAACGCGGCGTGGGCAACGGGGTCTCGCTGGTGATCACCATTGGGATTGTGGCGCGGCTGCCCAACGCCTGGCAGGGAGTTGAGGACATGTTTTTTCATCAGGGCAGTCAGTTCAACGCCGGCCACGGCGTGGTGCTGGTGCTGCTGTTGCTGGGGGTGATCGCCGGGGTCATTGCGGTGACTCAAGCCCAGCGGAAAATCCCGGTGCAATATGCCCAACGGGCGGTGGGACGCAAACTTTACTCCGGCGGCACCTCGTTCATGCCGTTGCGGGTCAATTATTCGGGGGTGATGCCGATCATTTTCGCGCAGTCCATTCTGATGTTTCCGGGGCAGATATTTGCCTGGTTGGCGACCAGTCCGAAGGTGATCTATTTTCACAATCAATTTCAATGGCTGGCCATGCATTTCGGTTATGGATCGGGGCTGTACATGCTCAGCTACGCGCTGATGATCCTGTTCTTCTCCTACTTCTGGGTGGCGACGCAGTTCAACGAAATCCAGATTGCGGATGATTTGAAGAAAACCGGCGGCTACATTCCCGGCGTGCGGCCCGGCCAGCAGACCAGCGATTATCTGCATCGGGCGATGAGCCGCATCACGCTGGCGGGCGGCATTTTTCTGACGCTGATTGCCATCATCCCCATCTTCCTTTATCGGCAGATGAATGTGGACCAGAATGTGGCCAATTTTTTCGGCGGCACGAGCATTCTAATCACCGTCGGCGTTTTGCTGGACACGATGCGGCAGGTCGAGTCGCATCTGTTGATGCGCCATTATGACGGTTTTTTGAAGAAGGGCCGGTTGCGCGGACGGTTTTAAGGGACGATTTTAATTGCCGGGTCACCCGCCGGAGCGGTTTCCCGAATGCCGCCGGCGCGACCTGGCCAGGCCGAGGAGAGCGTGGCGGATTGTGAGTGAAATACGAATCAAGAGCGAAGCCGAGTTGAAACTGATGCGCGCCGCTTGCGCGGTGGCCGCCGAGGTTTTGGAAGAAGTCGGCGCGTTCATCCAGCCGGGCGTGACGACGCGTCAGGTGGATGAATTCGCGGCGCGGCAGATGAAGGCGCGCGGAGCCAAAAGCGCCTTTTTGGGCTACCGCAAGTTTCCACGTCACGTGTGCATTTCGGTGAACGAAGAGGTGGTTCACGGCCTGGGCGGCGAACGCGAGCTGCATTTTGGCGACATTGTGAGCGTGGACGTGGGCGTGTTGTACCAGGGATTCGTCGGCGATACCGCCCGGACGTTTCCCGTGGGCGGCTGCGGAGTCCTGGCGCAACGGTTGCTGGACGTGACCGAGCAGGCGTTGTATCTGGGCATCGCGGCGGCCCGGCCGGAAAACCGGGTGACGGACATCTCCCGGGCCATTCAGGATTTTGTTGAAGCCAACGGCTTCAGCGTGGTGCGCGAGTTTGTCGGCCATGGCGTGGGACGCGCAGTGCACGAGGAACCCCAGGTGCCGAATTTTGTGGACCGGAAGATGGACGCAAAGTTGCGCCCGGGCATGACGATCGCCATTGAGCCGATGGTCAATGCCGGCCGGCCGGAGGTGAAAATCTTAAAAGATGGCTGGACAGTGGTCACTCAAGATGGTTCACTATCCGCTCATTTTGAGCATACGGTGCTGATCACCGGCGGCGAGCCGGAGATTTTGACATGCCCGGCGACGACGCTTTCCAGGTAGAGGGTCGCGTGCTGGAAGCGCGGGCCAACGGTACCTATCGCGTTCAATTGGCCAACGGCCATCAATTGACGGCGTTTGTGGCCGGGCGGAGAAAGAGGAATTTTGCCGGGTTACAGCCCGGCGACAAAGTGAAGTTGCAGTTGACGCCCTATGATTTGAGCGTTGGGCGGGTGATTGTGGAAACAAAAACGAGTTGAAATCCGCGGCCGGGCGGTGAATGGATTTCCGGCGGTGAGGCAAAAGCCGACCCGTTCGTCCGTTCCTCCGGCTGTTCATCATTCAAACCAATGAAAGTCCGAGCGTCCGTCAAAAAACTGTGCGAACATTGCCGGGTGGTCCGGCGGCGCGGAGTCGTCCGTGTCATTTGCACCAACAAACGGCACAAACAGAGACAGGGTTGACGAGGGAACGTTTCACAGTTCGGGAAGGGCGGGGCGCCCTCCCGAAACGGTGAAGCTCCCCTCGGAAATCATTTGAAAAATTATGCCACGCATCATTGGAGTAGAAGTTCCGCCGAACAAGCGCATTGACATTGCGCTGCGCTATATTTACGGCATCGGCCCGGTCAACTCGAAGGAAATTCTTGAACGCGCCAACATTGATCCGAGCATCCGCGCCAAAGACCTGACCGAACAGCAACTGGCGCAGATTGTCCATGCCATCCAGGAAGGCAAATACGTCATTGAAGGCGACCTGCGCCGTCAAATCAGCATGGACCTCAAACGGCTGCAGACGATCAAATGTTACCGGGGGATTCGGCACCTGCGCAACCTGCCTGTGCGCGGTCAACGCACCCAGACCAACGCCCGCACGCGCAAAGGGCCGCGCAAGACCGTCGGTGTGGTGCGCAACCCCCACGCCAAGGCGGGCATCCACTGAACCGCTGTGGATTCGGATTTGCGAGGGACGATTTGTTATGGCTGACGAAAACAAAAAACAAACGCCAGTAAAAAAAGAAGCCCGGCCCGCGGCGGAGAAAGCCGCCGCGAAGGAAGCGCCGGAGAAACCCGCGGCCAAACCGGCGGAAGACAAAGCCGCCAAAAAACCCGCGGCCAAACCGGCGGCTTCCTCCGGCGCGCCCTCTCCGGCAGAGGGCGCCAAACCGACTGAGACATCGGCCCCGGCCGCATTGACGGCGGCCGAGCTGCTGGGCGAGGAGGTTGCCGCCAAAAAAATTATCAAGGCCAAGCACGCCAAAAACATTGCCGTGGGCGTGGCCAATATCCTGGCGACCTTTAACAATACGCTGGTGAGCATCACCGACATGCATGGCAATGTCGTCGGTTGGTCCAGCGCCGGCCGTGTGGGATTCAAAGGCTCGCGCAAGAGCACGGCCTACGCCGCCCAGTTGGTGGCCCAGGATGCCGCCCGGCAGGCGATGGCGCATGGCATGAAGGAAGTGGAAATTCGCGTGAAGGGGCCCGGTTCCGGGCGGGAGTCGGCCATTCGCGCCTTGCAGGCCGTAGGACTGGAAATCAACGCCATCAAGGACGTCACGCCCGTGCCCCACAACGGCTGCCGTCCGCGCAAGAAACGCCGCGTCTGATGCCGGTGAAATGAGAACCTCGAATTTGAAATCATAAAACTATGGCTCGTTACACAGGTCCTCGCGTTCGGATCAGCCGCCGGTTCGGCACGCCGATTTTTGGTCCGACAAAGTATTTGGAACGTCGCAATTACGGTCCCGGCGTGCACGGCCCCAAGTCGCGCCGCAAAGTGACCGACTATGGCCTCGGCCTGATTGAAAAACAGAAGCTCAAGGCTTATTATGGCCTCCTGGAGCGTCAGTTTCGCGGGGTGTATGAGAAGGCGCTCAAACGCCGCGGGGTGACCGGCGAACAGATGTTGCAAATCCTGGAGACGCGCCTGGACAACGTGGTGTATCACCTGGGCTTTGCCAACACCCGGGCCGCCGCGCGGCAAATGGTCACCCACGGCCACATCCTGGTTAATGGCCGGAAGGTGAACATCCCGTCGTTTGCGTTGAAGGTTCATCATGTCGTCGAGGTTCGGCACCACAACGTGTCGCGCCAGATGGCCGCGAAGAGTTTGGAACTGGCCACCAGCCGGCCGGTGCCGGAGTGGCTGCTTTTGGACAAGGAAAATCTCAAAGGCACCGTCCTGCGCATTCCGACGCGCGAGGAAATCCAGCCGATTGCCAACGAGCAGGCGGTGGTTGAATTTTATTCCCGATGATGAAGGTTCGATTTTCCAACTCCCGTTCCGGCACTGTCGGCGGAACGATTGGAAAATGGAACCCGTCAAGGTCACCAGAACAGAAACACAGTTATACGGGTTGTGCCGCCGGCGGGAATAAAACAGGGCGGCGCAATCAGATTAAAATTGTGGAAAGGAAAATATGCCAGTTCGATTAGGACGTTTTGAAATGCCCAAGCGGTTGCAAAAGGAAGAAGCCACCGCGACGGACACCTATGCCAAATTCATTGCCGACCCCTTCGAAACGGGTTACGGCCACACCATCGGCAATTCCTTGCGCCGCGTGTTGCTCTCTTCGCTGGAAGGGGCGGCCATCACCTCGGTCAAAATTGACGGCGCCATGCACGAATTCACCACTATTGACGGCGTGGTGGAGGACGTGACCGACATCGTCTTGAATTTGAAAAAGATCAAATTCAAGGCGCATACGCGCGATGAGCAGACCCTTTTGCTCTCGGTCAACAAGGAAGGTCCGGTGACCGCCGCCGATATCCAGCTCAATCAAAATGTCGAGCTGGTCAATCCCGACCAGCTCATTTGCACCCTGGACCGCAAGAAAAAATTCGAGATGGAATTGACGGTCAAGATCGGCCGCGGTTTTTGCCCCGGCGATGAAAACAAAAAACCCGGTCAGCCCATCGGCGTGATTGCCATTGACTCCCTCTTCTCGCCCGTCACCAGGGTTCGTTACAATGTGGAAGCCGCGCGCGTCGGCAACCGGACCGATTACGACCGGTTGATTCTGGAAATCTGGACCGACGGCCGCATCACGCCTGACGATGCGCTCACCCAGGCCTCGGCCATTCTGGCGCATCACCTCGACGTGTTTGTGGGTTACGACAAAAACGCCGTCCAGTTTGAGGAAGCCGCCGACAAACAGGACGAGGAAAAGATGAAGCTCAAGAAGCTGTTGAACATGAGCGTCAACGAAATCGAGTTGAGCGTCCGGGCGGCCAACTGCCTCAACAACGCCAACATCACCACCGTCGGTCAACTGGCCATGAAAACCGAGCAGGAAATGCTCAAGTATCGCAATTTCGGCAAGAAATCGTTGAACGAAATCAAGGAAAAACTCGCCTCGCTGGGCTTGTCCCTGGGCATGAATTTTGAGCCGGGGCTGATTGACACCCCCAAAGAGGAGGCGAAGGCCGCATAAATTGGCCGAGAGAAATTGCCCCGCCCCGGCACGACCGTTCCGCGAAGGATCCGGATTGGCGCCCGGCGGCATGAGCGGCGAAACAAAAATTCAGCCATGAGACACTTGAAGCGCACGGCCAAACTGGGCCGCAAATCCGAGCACCGCAACGCGATGCTCGCCAACTTGGTTTGCAGTCTGATCAAGCACCGGCGGGTGACCACCACGCTGGCCAAGGCCAAGGCCGCCCGTTCCGTGGCCGAAAAAATGGTGACCCTCGGCAAGAAAGGCACGCTGCATCATCGCCGCCTGGCCGCTGCCCGATTGCATCAGGAAGACGCCGTCAAAATTCTTTTCAAGGAAATCGCACCCGCATTTCAAGGCCGCAACGGCGGTTACACGCGCATCATCCGGCTGAACCAGCGCGTCGGCGATGCCGCCCAACGCGCCATCCTGGAATGGGTGGATTTCACGCCGGCAGCCCCGGACACTTCCGTGGCCGCGCCTGCCGCCGAGGCCAAACCGGCGGAGACACCGGCCACCTGATCGGAAACGGCGCCGGCATTCCCAGCCTCCGACAGCAGCCCGCGTTGAATTGAACATGACAAGCAGGCCATAAACTGTCAGTTTCAGCGCGGTGATTCGGAAACGCAGACGGATTTTACGATGGGCGGGGATACTGGGCATCGTTTTGCTGGCTGCAGTCGCGCTGGCGGTGTTTTTTCCGCAAAAGATCCTGTGTGTGGACAGCGGGCCGGTGCAGGCCGACGTCATAGTGGTTCTGGGCGGCGACGCCGCCGAACGCTCCGACCGCGCGGCGGAACTTTTCAGAAATCACGCTGCACCGCGCATTATCGTCAGTGGAGAAGGGGACGACGGCATCAACCGGCGAATTTTGCTGAAGGCCGGTGTGCCGGCCCGGGCGATTGAGCTGGAATCCAAGTCGCGGACCACGCGCGAAAACGCCGCCTTTACCGTCAAGTTGTTGCGCGCCGAAAATGTCCGCCGCGTGATTCTGGTCACCTCCTGGTATCACTCGCGCCGGGCGTTGCATTGTTTCGAGCATGCTGCGCCGGACATTCGGTTTTATTCCCGTCCGTCCTATTTCGCGTATGCCGGCGCGGTCTGGCGGCGGCCGGAAGTGGCGCGCCGGGTTTATCTGGAGTATCCCAAACTGCTGGGTTACTGGCTCTGCTACGGCGTTTGTCCATTTTGAAAAGTCTTGCGCAGGTCATTTTTTGTGATAGCATAAAAATTCTGAACGCGGGGTGGAGCAGCCCGGTAGCTCGTCAGGCTCATAACCTGAAGGTCGTGAGTTCAAATCTCACCCCCGCAACCAATTTCCGGCCGCAAAGGACAGATTTTGCGGCCGGTTTTTTTATGGTCAGCGGGCCACCGGTCGGCAGCGGTTCAACTTCACGGCCGCGCGGAACCGAAGGTTGTTCAGGGGTGGAGCGAGATTGGCGGCAAATATTCGCCCAGGAACTGGCGTTGCCACCAGGCGCCTGTGGCGCGGCGAGCGGCGAAATTTGTGAAGCGGTAATCATAAAATTCGGCGCGGATGAATCGAGGCGGTCCGTCGGGAAACGGATTGTTTTTCAACAATGCCAGAACGGCAGGCGAACCGCGCAGCAGTTGTTCGCAAAACGCCACGAACCACGGGTTTTGTCGCCAGTCACCCAGCGCCGCAAACCACATTTGCCAGTCCAGCCGCGGCTGAAAGGGCGCCACCCAGGGCGGCCGCCGGTGCACGTCGCCGGGCTTGTATTTGAATTCGTAGGTGAGCCAGTTCGTACCGTCGTTGCTGCCCTGGACGATGATTTCGCGGCGCGCGGTGGTCATCACGGCGAACAGGCCGTACGGGTTGACGGTGCGGAACGGGGCCAGCCATTCGTTCACCTTGGCCGCTGGATAAAACCACCTTGACGCCGGGCCCCGGATGGCGGCGATTTGAAAAAGGGAAAGCCCGATGAAAACGGTCGCCGGCAGCAGCGCCAGGGCCCGAGGCCAATAGTTTTTCACCAGACGTTGAGGCGCCGGGGCGTTGCTGCGGATGCGCCACGATGCCGGCAGGATGTTGCCGAGAACGAAATCGTCCAGCAGCAGCAGGCACAGCGTCAACGTCAGCCAGTTGAAAAACGTGTAGTTGCCGGTGAGCAGGATGAGAAATTGCAGCCAGGCTATGGCGGCACCGCCCCAAAAGCGGAGGCGTCGGGGGAAAAAGATCAACCACGGCGCGCCCAGTTCAATGGCAAACATCGCCGCGCAGGAACATTTCTGAAACCACACCGGCAACTGGTTGGCGTACCACGCCAGCGGCGTCGGCAACGGCTGCGTGTAGTAGTGAAAGGTCAGCGCGGTCAGATTCCGCCAGTTCGGGTCGCCGCTGGCCAGTTTCACGCAGCCGGAGGAAAACATGAGCTTGAACAGCAGCAACCGCAGCAGCCAGAGAACAAGTTTTGACGGCGGCGCGGCGCGGCGAAATTCAGGCAGCCACTGGCGCGGCGCAAAGAAAATGGCCAGGAACCCGGTCTCCAGCAGCAGGTTGTCCCATTGAAACCCCAGAAAATCCCGGCCGATGGTGACCAGCGAAAGGTAAACCAGCCAGAGCAGCGCCAGGCACAGTGGCGGCGCCACGCCGCAGAGCAACAGGCCGGCCAGGAAAATTCCACAGACGCATTGAAATTTCAGAAAGCCATCGGACGGGTCCAGCCAGCACAGTGTGGGCAGCAGATAAAACCGTTCCCAGCCGATGCCCTGTGCCTCGCATTGCTGTTTGGCGGCGGCCAGAAACTGGTCGGCGGGCAGGATGCCGCGGTGCCCCACAAGCCCGATAATTTGCGTGCCGAGTGAAAGAAAAGCGACCAGGTAGATGACGGCCAGCGCGCGCAGAAAGACCCAGCGCGTCAGAAAATAATCCGGCGCTTCGACGTGCCGGCCCCAGAGCCAACGCGTCAGGCGCGAAAAGCCGACGCGGTGGGCGGCGACAAATTCGTAGGCGTGTTCGGCGAATCGGGCGAATGGCGGCGAGATTTCATAAAGCCGCAGCGGCCATTTTCGTTTAGGATTTTGGGCCAGGGCGCGAAAAACAGCCTCCGCGCCGGAAAAAACTGCGCCGTCGGGCGCCAGGAGCTGAATGGATTTTTCAAACTGCTGGGGCGGAATTTCGGGGAAACGGGCAGCGATTTGCCCGTCCTGGAAGGGCAGGAAATCCACGGCGTCGCCGGTGATTTGCCGCCAGCGGCGAATCCAGCGCGAGCAAAAATGGCAATCGCCGTCAAACACCAGCAGCGGTTTCGACGGCGGTTGCGCGACGACGACTGGCATTTTCATCTTTGGTCTCTTCGAGACGGGTGTTGGGGCGGCCGTCGGTTCGCTGTTCCCGTTGCTCTTCCGCCGCGGCCGGCGGCGATGGCGGCCCGGCGCCGGCGGCAGGCTGTTTTGCGCCGATGCCAATCAAACGATCAGCACCGCCGCGCCGTTGAGTTTCCCGCTTCGCAATTTGTCCAGCGCTTCGTTGGCCCGGGCGAGCGGGAAGGTTTCTACGGTGGTGTGCACGGGCACGCGCGGCGCGGTTTGGAAAAAGTCTTTGCCGTCCCGGCGCGTCAAATTGGCGACCGAGCAAACGGAACGCTCGCCCCAAAGCAAGGAGTAATCAAACGCAGGAATGCGGCTCATGTGAATACCGCCGCAAACCACGATGCCGCCTTTGTCCACGGCTTGAAGTGCCCGGGGGAGCAAATCGCCTGCCGGCGCGAAGAGGATGGCCGCGTCCAGTTTCACCGGCGGCAAGGTGGTGGAATCGCCGGCCCAAGCGGCGCCCAGCGAGCGGGCGAACTGTTGCGCCGCTGCATCGCCCGGCCGTGTAAAGGCGAAAATTTCACGGCCTTGAAAGCGGGCCACCTGGGTGACGAGGTGCGCGGCGGCGCCGAAGCCGTAAATGCCGATGCGCCGGGCGGCGCCGCATTTTTGGAGCGAGCGGAAGCCGATCAAGCCGGCGCAGAGCAGGGGAGCGGCCTCGGCATCGGAATAATTTTTCGGGATGGGAAAACAAAACCGCTCGTCGGCCACGGTGAATTCGGCGTAGCCGCCGTCGCGCGTGTAGCCGGTAAATTGCGCGTGGTCGCAGAGGTTTTCGGAGCCGCGCCGGCAGAAACGACAGCGGCCGCAGGTGCGACCCAGCCAGGGCACACCCACGCGCTGGCCGATTTTGAAACGTCGCGCCCTGGGGCCGCGGACGGCGACAACGCCGACAATTTCATGGCCGGGCACCAGCGGCAGTTTGGGGTCCGGCAGTTCGCCGTCCACCACGTGCAGATCCGTCCGGCAGACGGCGCAGGCGCGCACCCGAATCAAAATTTCGTTTGCGCCCGGCCGCGGTTGGGGCAGGTCGGCGAGGCGGAGCGGCTGACCGGGTTTTTCCAAAATCATCGCGCGCATGAATCAATGGAAGCCGATTGGCGCCGCCCGTCAAGTCCGGCGGCATTCATTGACGCAGCGGCGTTCCCTGCTTAGGCTGGTTCAGGTTATGAACGAACTGCAAGATTCTCTGCTGGAATTGATCCGTCGCACTTCGGCGGAGATGCCCGACGACGTGAACCGGGCCATTCTCTCGGCGCTGGAAAATGAGAAAAAAGGCACCATCGCTGAGAACACTTTGAAGATCATTGACCGCAACATTGCGTTGGCCCGGCAGAAATCGCAGCCCATTTGCCAGGACACCGGCAGCATTTTGTTTTACGTGGATTGCCCGGTCGGCTACGACCAGATCGCGTTTGAAGAGACCGCCCGGGAAGCCGTGAAACAAGCCACTCGGAAGGGATTTCTCCGCCAAAATTCGGTGGATTCGCTCACCGGCCGGAACGATGGCACCAACGTCGGCCCCGGCTCGCCGACGATTCACTTTCATCAGCATCGTTCCCCGGAGATTTCCGTGCGGCTGATTTTGAAAGGCGGCGGTTGTGAAAACGTCGGCGCGCAGTACTCCTTGCCGGATGAAACGCTCCAGGCCAATCGCGACCTGGACGGCTGCCGCAAGGCGATTCTGGACGCGGTGTTGCAGGCGCAGGGCAAGGGCTGCGGGCCGGGCATCCTGGGCGTGTGCATCGGCGGCGATCGCGCCACCGGCTACGAATTTTCCAAGCGACAATTTTTGCGCCGGCTCGATGACCGCAATCCCGAACCGAAACTGGACGCGCTGGAGCAGGACATTTTGAAAACGGCCAACGAGCTGGGCATTGGTCCGATGGGCTTCGGCGGCAGAACCACTCTGCTGGGGGTCAAAATTTGCGCCGTCAACCGGCTGCCGGCATCCTATTTTGTCAGCGTCAGCTACATGTGCTGGGCGTATCGGCGCCAGGGCGTGACGCTCGGTGAACGCGGCGAAATTCGGAACTGGCTGTATTGAAAGCCGGCGGCCTTGCCGCTCCGCCACAACCTGAACCGCGCCGGGCCTTCCGCGCCGGCGCGCGCCGGGCGCAAATTTTTCAGTGAAAATTGGGTCCGGCGGCTGCGCCGGGAGATGGATAGCGGATTTTCAACGGTCGCAAATTTCATTGGCATCCGGGCCGTTCGCCGGTTTACTCGCGGCGTGTCGTCGCCGAAACAAAACGTTCTGATTGCCGCCGGTTTGCTGTTGGCCGTGGCTCTCTGGGGCGGCAGCAATGCCGGCACCAAATGGCTCGTGATGTCGTGGCCGCCGATCTGGACCGGCAGCGTGCGGTTGCTCTGCGCCGGTCCGTTGTTGTGGGGACTGTTGCAATCCGGCAGTTGGACGGCTTCCTCGCGCCCCCTTACGCCGGAATGCAAACGGCAGCTCTGGCTGCGCGGCGGATTGACCTTGGCCGCTTACATGATCGCCTTTAACTCGGCGCTGCAATTCACGGCGGCCTCGCACGTGGCGTTGTGCCTGGGCGCCGCCCCGGTCTGGGCCTTGTTGTGGGAGGAGCAACCGCGATGGACGCCGGCGAGCGCGCGGCGTTACGGCGCGGCGTTACTGGCCGCCGCCGGCGTGGCGGTGTTGTTCTGGCCGGCGTTGACCTCCGTCCGCGCGCCGGCGGCGGGGAAATGGACCTTGCTCGGCGACGGCCTCGGTTTGGTTTCAAGCCTCCTGTGGGCGGCGTTCAGCCGGCAGATTCGCCGCCTGGGCGCCAACCTGAGCGGCGCGCAAACCGCCGCGCACACCATGTGGATGGCGGGCGTGTGGCTGTTGCCATTGGCCGTGGTCGAAATTATTTTTCGTGGTCTGACGGTGCATCCGGCGCAAATCGGCGTGCAGGCGTATTGCATCGTGTTCGGCGCGGTGGCGCCTTACGCCATTTGGAACAGCGCCCTCCAGCGCTGGCCAGCCAGCCGGGTGCTGTTGTTCAACAACCTCATTCCGTTGAGCACCATGCTCTGGGCGCACGGGTTTTTGGGCGAGCCGATCACGCCGACATTCTGGACGGCGATGGCGCTGATCGTGACCGGTGTCGTGCTGGGACAGGGCGATTGGATGAAAATCTTCGGTTTGCCGGAGAGTGTTTGAAAAGGTTCGGAGGGAACGTTCGACGGCGGTCCGATTTTGGGCTTTGGCGTTTGGGAGACAAACGTTAGACTGGTCGCATGGGCAAACGCCGCGAGGCGCGTGAACGCGCCGTGCAGTTTTTATTTCAATACGATCTGAATCCGCCGGAGGACCTGGAACGGGCGCTGGAGGAATTTTGGGAAAGCCAGCGCGCGGCGGCCATTGCCGAGGAAAAAGGACCGGCCACCTGGGGGCGGCCGCCCGAACTGCCGCCGCCCACGGCCGAGGAACTGGAGGTTCGACTGTTTGCCGAACCGCTTATCCGCGGCGTCCTGGCGCATCGGGAAACGATTGACGAAAAAATCAAAAGCCACGCAAAAAACTGGGAGCTTCATCGCATGGCCACCGTGGACCGGAACGTGATGCGGCTGGCGATTTACGAAATGTTGTTCCGGGAGGATATTCCGCCGGTGGTCAGCATCAACGAGGCTGTGGACATTGCCAAAAAATTTTCCACGCAGGACAGCGGAAAGTTTGTCAATGGGATTCTGGACAAAATCCGCGGCGAGATTTTGCGGCCGGCAAAATCCGCCCCGAAATCACCGTCTCCCCTGTGAAATTCGCCGATTTACATCTGCACACCTGTTTTTCCGATGGAACCTTTTCACCGGCGGAGCTGGTGGAGCAGGCGCAAAAAAGCGGGCTGGCCTGCATCGCCCTCACCGATCATGACACGGTGGAAGGCTGCGCGGCCACAGCGGCGGCTTGTGCGACGGCGGGCATGGATTTTATTCCCGGCACGGAATTGACTGCCGAGCATCGCCACACCGAGCTGCACGTGCTGGGTTATTTTGTGGATACGGCGAATCCGACGCTGCTGACGGAAATCGCCCGCTTCCAAGCGGTGCGGCAGGAGCGTATTCGTGAAATGGTCGCGCGCATCAACCAATTGGGCGTGCCGCTGGAGGCCGACCGCGTGTTCACGCTGGCGCAGTGCAAATCGCCGGGCCGACCCCATGTGGCCCGTGCCCTGGTCCAGGCCGGCCTGGTCAGGACGCTGGACGAAGCCTTCGAGCGTTTTCTAAAAAAAGGGCGTCCGGCCTGGGTGCCCAAATCGAAAATTTCCGCCCTGGAGGCCATTGAACTGATCCATCAGGCCGGCGGCTTGGCGGTCATGGCGCATCCGGGATTGAACCGCAGCGACGACGTCATCCCCGCCTTGGTGGACGCGGGCTTGGACGGCATCGAATGTTTTCACACCAAACATTCCACCGCCATGGCCGAACGTTATCTGGAACTGGCCGACAGATACGGCTTGCTCGTGACCGGCGGCAGCGATTGCCACGGTTTCAGCAAGGGCAAACCGCTGATTGGCACCGTCCGGCTGCCTTACGCGCACGTGGAAAAATTGAAGGCGCGCCGGGGCGCGGCATCGTTCGACCGTTAATCTCCCGCCCTATTCAGCGGCCGCCCATCCATCACGCACCCATGAGTTTATTCGCCAAATTCAAAACCGGTCTGGCCAAAACGCACGCCCGTCTCATTCACGAAATCCAGCGCATCGTGACGCGCTCGCCCCGGCTCACGGCGGAGTCGCTGGACGAACTGGAAGCGGCGCTCCTGGGCGCCGATCTGGGAATGGCGATGACCGAACAGATCCTGGCCGCCGTCAGGAAAAATTATGAAACTCAGGGCGGAGCCGGACGGGATGTTTTGACCATCGCCCGCGCGGAAATTGAAAAGAACCTGGGCACCGCGTCGGCGCCGTTAAAACAAATTCCGGGCGGCCTGTGCGTCGTGTCCCTCGTCGGGGTCAACGGCACGGGCAAAACCACCACCTGCGCCAAGCTCGCGCGTCTGCTGCAATCACAAGGCCAAACGGTGATGCTGGCGGCGTGCGATACCTTTCGCGCCGCCGCCATCGAGCAATTAAAATTGTGGGGGCAGAAATTGAATGTCGCCGTCATTGCCGGCGCGTACGGATCGGATGCGGCCGCCGTGGCGCATGATGCCGTCCAGGCGGCACAGGCTCGCAAGGCCGCTTACCTGCTCGTGGACACCGCCGGCCGGCTGCATACCAAACACAACCTGATGCAGGAATTGCAGAAATTGCACCGCGTCATCGGCAAACAACAGCCCGGCGCACCGCACGAAGTGCTGCTGGTGCTGGACGCTACCACCGGTCGGAACGCCCTGAACCAGGCGCGGGAATTCCACAAGACCGTCCCGCTCACAGGCCTGGTGGTGACCAAGCTGGACGGCACCAGCAAAGGCGGCATGGTGGTGGCCATCCAAAAAGAACTGGGCTTGCCCGTCAAATTCGTCGGCCTGGGCGAGCAGGCCGATGATTTGCAGCCCTTCGACGCCAAACAATTTGCCGCCGCCTTGTTCGAGGAATGAACGCTTCCAACCGGTTGCCGCTTTGCGATGATTCTGACGCGGCGGCGGACGTTTCTTTTTTGCGCCAGGCGATTGCTCTGGCCAAACGCGGTTACGGCGCAACCTCGCCCAATCCGATGGTCGGCGCCGTGCTGGTGAAGGATGGAAGAATCATCGGACGCGGCTGGCATCGCCGGGCCGGCCTGCCGCACGCGGAAATCGAAGCGCTGCACGACGCGCAAAAACACGGCCACAATCCAAAAGGCGCGACGCTTTATGTGACATTGGAACCATGCTGCACGCATGGTCGCACGCCGCCCTGCACTGCCGCCCTTATCGCCGCCGGCATCAAAAAAGTGGTGGTGGGCGCAACGGACCCCAATCCGAACCATTCCGGCCGCGCCTTTGCCATTTTGCGAAGCGCGGGGATGGAAGTGGTTCAGGGAATCCTGGCCGCGGACTGCGCCAGGTTGAACGAAGCCTTCAACCATTGGATTGTCCACCGCACGCCGTTCGTGACCGTGAAAGCGGCCATGACGCTGGACGGGAAGATTGCCACCGCGCGCGGTGAATCGAAATGGATTACCGGTGAAAAAGCCCGCGCCTTCGGCATGAAATTGCGGCAGGGGGCGGACGCCGTTCTCGTGGGGGTGAACACGATTTTGGCGGACGATCCGAGCCTGACAGCGCGGACAAAGAGGGCGGAGGGCGAAGGGCGGACGGCCAAAGCGATCCGGAGAATTGTTTTGGACTCGCTGGCGCGCACACCGCCGTCAGCCAGAGTGGTGAGCGATGAATTTGCGGCGCTGACCACCCTGGTGGTGAGCCGGCACGCGCCGAAACATCGCGTGGCGGCGCTGGCCAGACGGGTCGAAATCCTGGTTGCGCCCATCGTCCCCAAATCCGATCCGCGCCACCCGCGGTTGGACTTGCGCTGGCTGCTGAACCGGCTCGGGGCGGAACAGGTCACCAGCCTCCTGGTGGAAGGCGGCGGGGAGGTGAACGCGTCGTTTCTGCTGGGCGGCTGGGCGCAGCGCGTGGCGTTCTTTTACGCCCCCAAAATCCCGGGCGGCCGCCAGGCGCGCAAGGCCGTCGCCGGCGAAGGTGTTTTGAAGTTGGCGGACGCCGTTCGTCTGCGAAACGTGGAATGGAGAAAAATCGGCGACGATTTGCTGTTGACGGCGAGGGTGGAGGCCGGCGCGGCGGGTTTTTGACTTGTGACGCGCCGCCGACCGGGGGCAACCTTTTTGACATGTTCACGGGCCTTATCCAGGAAACCGGCGTGGTTCAAAACATTGCGCGCGGGGAAGCTTCCACGGCGCTGACCGTTCGGGCAAAGAAAACGGCGCGCGGTTTGAAAAACGGCGGCAGCCTGGCCGTGAACGGCTGTTGTCTGACGGCGGTGAAAATTTTCTCCAGCGGCGGTTCCAAACTCATCCGCTTCGATCTGCTCGAAGAGACGTGGCGCCGGACCAATTTTCAATTTTTGAAAATCGGCTCGCTGGTGAACCTGGAACGACCGCTGCGCGCCGGCGCCGAATTCGGCGGTCATTTTGTGACCGGTCATGTGGACGGCGTGGGAAAGATTCGGCGTTGGGAAAAAGCGGGTGCCGATCATGTGCTGGACATCGCCGCGCCGCCGGAGGTGATGCGTTATGTGATTGAAAAAGGTTCGATTGCCGTGGATGGCATCAGCCTGACGATCGCGGAGGCGGGGAAGACAGGCTTTCGCGTCTGGATTATTCCCCACACCTTGGCGGTGACCAATTTGCGCGCGAGACGGGTGGGCGATGCGGTGAACCTGGAAGCCGATCTGCTCGGCAAATATGCCGAGAAATTTCTGGGCCGGTGGACGGGGCGGCGGTGACAGCGGGCGGTTCACCAGTTGACAGGCACGGTCATTTTTTTTCCGAAGCGGTTGTGGTAATGCACTTGACGGTGGCGCCGGCCGTATTCGTGGACCCAGCGGGTCAGTTTCACGTCGTAACAGCAATACTCGGCGATTTCCGCCAGCTTGCCGTCCTTGAACCACCGGATGGCCTGGAGTCCCTCGGCGGTTTTTTCCAGGCCGAAGGTCGCCGAGGCGATGGCGTCCAGCGAGAGCCGGTGTTGCAATTTATTTTGCAGGTCCACCATCAGGTCCAGCGTGGGCAACTGGCGCAAATCCAGCGGCGTGTAGCCGTGCAGCACTTCGTAATCGAACCGCAAAATGTTGAATCCCACAACCAGATCGGCGCGTTGCAAATCGGCCAGGAGATCGTTCACCTGTTTCTCGCTGTAAATCCGGTAATCGCCGCGCGCGGTGCTGAAGGTCACCCCAACACTCAGGCGCATTTGAGCGATGTGGTTCCAGCCGCCGACCTCCTCGGCGGATTTCTGTGTTTCCAGGTCGAAATAGACGATGTTTTGAGGCACGGCAAAACTGATTTGTAGCACCGGTCGCGGACAGGCTCCATTCAAAAAGTTTGAGCCGGTTCGGAGAGGTGGCTATCTTTTCCGCATGGCATTGACTCCTTCGACCATGCTGCCGCTCGGCACGGCGGCGCCCGATTTCAAACTGCCGGACACCAACGGAAAAATAGTCTCGCTGGCGGATTTTCAGGATCGCGCGGCGCTGCTGGTGATGTTTATCTGCAATCATTGTCCTTACGTCAAACACATCCGCGCCGGCCTGGCGCAACTGGCGCGCGACTATCTCCCGCGCGGCGTGGGCATCGTGGGCATCAATTCCAACGACGCGGCAAGCTATCCCGAAGACAGCCCGGCGCGCATGAAGGAGGAAGTCCAGGCGGCCGGCTATATTTTCCCGTATCTTTACGACGAGTCGCAGGCGGTGGCCAAAGCCTACCGCGCCGCTTGCACGCCGGACATTTATCTCTTCGACAAAAATCGCAAGCTGGTTTATCGCGGCCAGTTCGACGACAGCCGGCCGGGCAACGGCATTCCCGTGACGGGAAAAGATGTGCGCGCGGCGCTGGAGGCCGTTCTGGCCGGCCGACCGGTCCCGCCGGATCAAAAGCCGAGCATCGGCTGCAACATCAAGTGGAAGGCCGGTAACGAACCGGATTATTTTTAATCCCGAGCGGGCTCGTGGAAACGAACTGCGCGGCCTGCCCGGTCCCGTGCCGGGCCACGCACGGCCGCCATTTCCCGTCATTTTCAGTTCATCGCTGGACGTCATATTTCCCCTCGACGTCATCTGGCGTCAGGCCGCAGACGCGGGCGCCGGCCACGGTGATTCTCTCCTGTCGTGCGGCCATTTTGTCTGGCTGATTTGCTGATTCTTTCCGGTTGCATTTTGTGCGGCGGAGATTTTCTGCCGTTGAAGGACACGCACGTTCGCGCGCGCCGGGTCAAACGGCGCCGGGTTCAATCATGCGCTGGCGGCGGCTGCGCACGGAGCGGCGGTGCGGGCAATTGATTGAAGGCCTGGGGGGGGGAATTTTCAAAAGGTTTTGAGCTAAAGTCCGGGCGCGCGATGCCGATAACAAGGCGTCGCAAGACTGGCTGCCAGCCGCCATCAAGAGTTGGACGGGCCAACGGCGGGCCGCCCGAAACAACGGTTCGCCCGCGGCACGGACGCCGCGCTAAATCAAGGCCCCTCCCGGGGCGACTCACGGAAAGAGTTATGGTCATCAACACCAACCTGTCGGCAGAAAGCAGCGCCCGGCTGCTGATGCAATCCCAAACCCAGTTAAGTCAATCCCTCGCCCGGTTGTCTTCCGGATCGAAAATTGTTTCGCCGGCAGATGACAGCGCGGGTCTGGCCGTCTCCATGGGGCTTACCTCGGAGATGGGTCGCAACACGGCCGCCAATGCCAATATTGGCAACGCTATTTCCCTCAACCAGACGCAGGACGGCTATCTCCAGCAGGTGGCCAACGCCCTGAACCGCATGAGCGAACTGGCCATCCAGGCGCAGGACATCACCAAGTCCGACAGCGACCGCGCGCTTTATCAACAGGAGTTCCAAACGCTGGCCAGCTACATCAGCACGGTGTCCACCAAGGATTTCAACGGCGTGAGCCTGTTCAGTGGCGGCACGCTGAACGTGACGATTGACAGCGACGGCAACACCTTTGCCATGAAAGGCGTGGACCTGACCGGCGCCACCTTTACCGTGCTGGCCAGTGATTCCATCGGCACCATCAGTGGCGCCGCCACGGCGTTGGCGGACGTCAAAAAAGCCATTACCCAACTGGCTTCGGACCGCGCGAACATTGGTTCCAACATCGAAACGCTGACGGCTTACAGCAACCAGCTTTCCACGTTGAACAACAACTTGTCGGCGGCCAACAGCCAGATCATGGATGTGGACGTGGCGGAGGAGAGCACGCGTTACGCCAAATACAACATCCTTGTCCAGACCGGCACGGCGATGCTCGCCCAGGCCAACGCTCTGCCGCAATCAGTGCTGAAGCTGCTCAGTTAATGAGGGACGCGGCCGGTGGACAGACCCGGACGGCCGGTGGTCGTCCGGGTTCACCACCGCCCCGACGAGAGGAACGAATCTATGAAACATCCGACGAATCTCCTGGTTACACGCCGGCGTTGCCGCGCGAGACTTCCGGAACCGGTGGGAGATTCTTCGTTCGCGATTTTTTCCTCTCCAGCCGTTTGGAACCGGACCGGACGGCGCACACTTTCCGCACTCAAGTCGCGGTGTTTGCCGCCGATAAAGAGTTGTCGGAACACGGCGGCCGGCGGCCGCAAACAGCCGGAAGGAAAAACCGGCGGACGCCTTTTGAATGGTCCGCCTCACGGCAGGGATGCCGTGAACAACCCAATCCCCGCTCGTTTCGGGCGACGCGGGTCCGTCGGGTCTCCTGGCGGGCGGCGAAGTCCGGCGTGAATTTTAAAAATTTGCGTTCCCACCAGCGGGGTGACTCAAGGAAGGAGTCAGCAGTATGGTCATCAACACCAACATATCGGCACAAACCACGGCGCAGTTGCTCAGCCAGTCCAGTGCCCGGTTGAGCCAGTCCCTCGCCCGGTTGTCTTCCGGATCGAAAATTGTTTCGCCGGCGGACGACAGCGCGGGTCTGGCCGTCTCCATGAACCTCACGGCTCAAATGGGACGGAACACGGCGGCGAACAACAACGTCAACAACGCCATCTCGTTCAACCAGACGCAGGACGGCTACCTCCAGCAGGTGGCCAATGCTCTGAATCGCATGAGCGAACTGGCGGTGCAGGCGCAGGACGTCACCAAGTCCGACAGCGACCGTGCGTTGTATCAACAGGAGTTCAACACGTTGGCCACCTACATCAACAATGTGGCCACCAAGGACTTCAACGGCGTGAGCCTTTTCAATGGCAGCACGTTGAACGTGACGGTGGACAGCGATGGCGGCACTTTTGCCAACATCGGCGTCAATCTGGGTGCCACCACCTACTCGACGCTGGCCAGCGACTCCGTCGGCACCATCAGCGGCGCCGCCACGGCGTTGGCGGACGTCAAAAAAGCCATTACCCAACTGGCTTCGGACCGCGCGAACATCGGTTCCAACATCGAAACGCTGACGGCTTACAGCAATCAGCTCCAGACGTTGAACAACAACTTGTCGGCGGCCAACAGCCAGATCATGGACGTGGACGTGGCGCAGGAAAGCACCAACTACGCCCGCGAAAACATCCTCGTGCAAACCGGCACGGCGATGCTCGCCCAGGCCAACGCCCTGCCGCAAATCGCGCTCAAGCTCTTGGGCTAAAGAGCCGCGGCTCGATTGAGCTGACAGGTAAAATTCCCGGACGGCGCCGCGCGCCGTCCGGGAACCAGCCGGTCAGCCGGCGGTTCAAAATTCAAGCGACCCCGGCGGTTTTTTGAGAGCCTCGAACAGAAAACGGAACACTGAGAAAAAAGTCAAATTATGGCCAGCACCCTCACTTCCATTGGCTTGCTCCCCAATTCGTCCACCTCCCCCCTGGCTTCATCGCTGGCCGTTTCCGGTCTGGCCTCGGGGATGAATTGGCAAAACATTGTGCAGGAATTGGCCAACGCCGAGCGCGCTCCGGAAACGCTGTGGAAACAGCAGCAAACCACGCTCAACACTCAGAACACCGCGTTCACCACCATCAAAAACGATCTGACCACGCTCCAGACGGATTTGAAAACCTTGCAAGACCCCAGCCTGTACAGCAGCCGCACCGCGTCCTCCTCCAATCCCTCGGTGGCGACGGCGTCCGCCGATCCGGGCGCCAACGTCGGCAGTTATTCCTTTGACATTTTGCAATTGGCCACCGCCGCGAAGATTCTCGGCACCGGCGGCGTCAACGCGCCGTTGAGCGCCGACGGCAATTTGAGCAACGTGACGATTGGCACGGCCAACTTCGCCACGCCGGTCACCGCCGGCACGTTCACCATCAACGGGAAACAAATCACCATCGCCACGACCGATTCCCTGCAACAGGTTTTCGACAACATCGCCAGCGCCACCGGCGGCGAAGTGACCGCCAGTTACAACACCGGCACCGACGAAATCACGCTGACCGACAACAACGGCAACGAATTGATTCTCGGCAGCGCCGCCGACACCAGCAATTTTCTGCAGGTCGCGCGGCTTTACAACAACGGCGGCAGCGTGGTCACCAGCACTTCGGCCCTCGGCAGCGTGCGCCTGACGGCGGCGATGAGCGACGCCGACCTGAAAACGGCCATCACCGATGGAGGCAGCGGTCAGGGCGCCTTCACCATCAACGGCGTGACCATCAATTACAACGCCAGCACCGACAGCATTCAGGACGTGTTGGACCGCATCAACAGCTCCGGCGCCGGCGTGACCGCCTCCTTTGATGTCCAGAACAACCGTTTCGTGCTCACCAACAACAGCACCGGCGACGTGGGCATCTCGGTGCAGGACGTGACAGGGAATTTTCTGACCGCCACCGGCCTGGCCGCCGGCACATTGGTGCGCGGCCAAAATCTTCTTTACACGTTAAACGGCGGTTCGCAGCAGTTGACCAGCCTTTCGAATACCATCAGCGCCGACAGCTCCGGCATCACCGGCCTGTCGGTCACCGCCGCACAAACCGGCCAGGTGACGGTTACGGTAGCCAGCGATACCGGCAAAATCTCCTCCGCCATCCAGCAATTCGTCAACGATTACAACGCCGTTCAATCCTACATTTCCAGCCAGACCATCGTCAGCACCGGCTCGGACGGCACCGTCACGCCGGGAACGCTCACCGGCGACCTGACCACCAACGGCATCGTCTCCGGCCTGCGCGCCTTGCTCTTTTCTCCCGTCTCCGGCAATCCTTTGATCAACCTCGCCAATCTGGGTGTTCAGTCCAACGGACAGAACAACACGGTGACGCTGGACACCAGTCAACTGGCCCAGGTGTTGCAGAACAATTTGAATGCCGTTCAATCCCTTTTCACCGATCCTGCCAATGGTCTGGCCGCCCAGTGGAACAATTACCTGAATGCCACCATCGGCGACAACGGCACGGTGACGCTGCATCAAAGCGATCTGACCTCGCAGAGCAACGACCTGACCACGCAGATCAACAATCTGGAAGCCAAAATCAATTCCGATATCCAGCAATGGACCGCGGAATTTCAAGCCATGGAACAGGCCCAGGCGCAGGTCAATCAGGAATTGACGTATCTCTCCGAACAGGTCAGCAACGGTTCGTTGTAAAATGGAGCGCGAACTTCCAGGGCCAGGCGTGGAAAAGGACGGTTCCGGACGGCCGCGGATTTTCCGGCGCGGGCGATGGACAGTTGGCCTTCTGGTCTGGCCCCTCCTCCTGGTCGGCTGTGCGACTTCCCGGCCCGCCATCACGACGGCGCATCCGCCGTGCCCGCCGGACAACGTTTATCGGGCCGCGCCGTGGTTGGCGGACGATATCAAACGCGTGGCCGTGCTGCCGCTGGCTTGCGCCGCGCCCCGCGCCGATCTGGAGGCGGGCTGCGATGCCCTGACGGCCGTGCTGACCGAGACCTTGATTCAGAGCAAAAGATTCGAAGTGGTCGAAGTGCCGCCGGGTGCGCTCCGACGGCTGACGGGCCGGACGGAATGGACGGGCGAAGAAGTTTTGCCCAGCGATTTTTTCGACCTGCTGCGGAGCGAATACGGCTGCGACGCAGTATTGTTTGACGAGTTGACGGCCTTTCGCGCCTATCCGCCTCTGGCCGTCGGCTGGCGGCTCAAATTGGTGGATGTCCGCCGGCGCGAGATCCTGTGGGCCGGCGATGAGGTCTTCGACGCCCGCCAACCGGCCGTAGCCGCCGCGGCGCGGCGTTTTCAACCGCACTCGCTCTGGATGACAGCCGCCGACCGGGAAACAGCAGACTGGCTGGCCGCCCATTCACCGTCCCAATTCGGCGCGTATTCTCTGGCAACGCTGTTGGACACCCTGCCGGTTCGTTAACCGAAGGCATCTCATCGGCGGACATTCGAAATCCGCTGGAACAGAAAACTCGTGTTGCGTCACGGCTGGAAAGCCGCGCGCCTGGAAGTGTTCGCGTGGAAGGCGCAAAAAAAATTAAAGCGCGCCGTCCGGCATCCGATAAAAAAGCGGTGGAATTGGGTGTACCTCAAAACCCGGATGGCATATGCAAATTGAATTCGATCCCGGCCGCATCGGCCCCTTTTCGTCCGCCCTGCCGACCGTGAAGGGCCGGACGGCTGCTCCGGCGCCGCTGGGCGACCAAGCCGCTCTGGAGCACACCGGCGCGTTGCAATCGGCCCTCAACGAGGCTTTGCCGGTGCGCGCGGAAAAAGTGGCCGCCGCCCGCGCCGCGGTGGCCGATACCAATTTTCCACCGGAAGCCATGATGAAGGCCATCGCCGCGTTGCTGGCCCAGAACATCCAGCAAAGTTGATTGACGCATGCCCGCCGTTAACCCCTGGAACATCTACCGCCAAACAGCTCTGCAAACCGCGCCGCCGGGGCAATTGGTGCTGATGCTTTTTGACGGCGCGTTGCGTTTTTTGCAAAGCGGTCTGAAGGGCTTCGATTGTGCCGATCCGGCTGAGGCGAACATGACCATCCACAACAATTTCCAGCGTGCGGTGGATATTATCCGGGAGCTGAGGCGCGCATTGAATTTGGAACAAGGAGGCGAATGCGCCGCCAACCTCCGCCGCCTGTACGACTATTTCGAGCGGAAAATCAACGAAAGCAACGTCCGCAAACGCCCCGAAGGAGCCCGGGAAATCATTCAACACCTGACCGTGTTGCGCGATGCCTGGGCCGTCATGCTCACCCGTGCCGGCGCGGAAGGCGGAGCGCAAAGTGCGCCGTTTCAAACTCCCGATTCCGCATTTCAAACGGCGAACTTCCGAGTGGCAAGACCATGAATGCTCCCGGTGATTGGCGTCGCACGTGCCAGGAATGGCGCCGCCTGGTCGAGGCGGAGGGCGAAGCCATCCGTGCCGGCCACTGGACGCTGGTGGCCGATTGCCAGAGCGTTCGCCGGCGACTGCAACCGCTTCTCCACAGTCAAATTGAAGCCGCCCGCCGCCAGGAAACCGCCGCCGGCCGGGACACC
>DASRCU010000285.1:0-2908 GCA_035652955.1 Verrucomicrobiia bacterium
TTGTCCGGCCCGACCTTTTTGGCGTCAATGGAGACGACGATGCACTGGCTGCCGAATTTCTCGGCCCCTTCGCGGATGAGTTCGGGTCGGGCCAGCGCGCTGGAGTTGATGCTGATTTTATCCGCGCCGGCGCGCAGCAGGGTGAACATGTCGTCCACGGACCTGATGCCGCCGCCGACGGTCAACGGCATGAAACACTGGTCGGCGGTGCGTTCAATCACCGCCACCATGGTGGCGCGGCCATGCGCGGTGGCGGTGATGTCGAAGAACACCATTTCGTCGGCGCCCTGCTCGTTGTAACGGAGCGCCAGTTCCACCGGATCGCCGACGTTTTTCAATTCGCCGGCTTCGGCCTTTCCAAACCGGACGCCGCGCGTGACCTGACCGGCGTGCACGTCCAGGCAGGGAATAACTCGTCTGGTTATCATCGCCCTTATTGAAACGCCGGTGGCGGCGCCTGGCAACCGAAAGTCGCGCCGCCGGAAAGCCGCAAACCGGGGAAAGCGCCGCGCAGAGGCGTCAATCGTCCCCGTCGAACCGGATGACGGCGCCTTCGCGAGCGGCATCCACTTTCAACGGGAATTTGCCCCGGGCAACCTGCCGCCGCGCCTGACGCACGAAAGCGTCCAGAGTTCGATCATCGTGATCCGGATCATGATGAAAGAGGCACAAACGCCGAACGCGCGCCTGGAGCGCCAGCGCCACCGCGTCCTCCACGCACCCATGCCCCCAGCCCACGTGTTGCTGGTATTCGGCCCGATCGTATTGCGCATCCAACACCAACAAGTCGGCGTCGCGAACGAAGTCAATCATTTCCCGATCCTGGCCGCCGGCGCGCGGCTCGGCATCGGGAAAAAAGGCGATCAGGGCGTCGGGCGCGAAGAGCCGGTAACCGACGCAAAAACCCGGATGATGGGCGCGCAAGGCGCGGATGCTCACCGAGCCCACGTTGAAATTCAATTCCCTGAATTCCTCGATTTCGATGTTGCCGGGCACCCGGGCAAATGGCACCGGGAAATAACTGCTTTCCATCTGGGCGGTCAGGGCCGCAACCAGCCCCTCGCGTGCGCCTTCGCAGCCGAGGATGCGCAGCCGGCAGTGTGGCTGATAAATCGGCGCAAAAAATGGCAGCCCGTGAATATGGTCCCAGTGAGTGTGCGTCAGCAGCAGCGTCAGATGCAGCGGCCGGCTGCCGAATTCGGCCAGCAACGCGCGCCCCAGCGCCCGCAACCCCGTGCCGGCGTCCAGAATGATGATGTCCTCCCCGTGGCGCACTTCCACGCAGGAGGTGTTGCCGCCGTAGCGCACCGTGCCCGGGCCGGGCGTTGGAATGGAGCCGCGTACGCCCCAAAACTTCAGCCGCGTCACAGGGCGAGCAAAACAGGTTTCCACCGGCCTGGAAAGAAAAATCAAGCCTGCTCCTCGCCTCCCAGGCGGCGGTGCCGATTCTTTCGTTTGGAGATCTTGACCGCGTGAAGTTCACGCGCCGGGTGTGAAATTTTCACGCCTCGCAGGCGCGGCAGCCGATTTTTTTTGCCTTTTCCGGCCTTTTTACGCTTCTGAAGCGCGTGGCATCAGCATTGCTTGAAAATTTTCAGAAGTTTTGGGTTGACAATGAGCATGAGGTTGGTAAGCTGCGTGCATTGTCTCCCGGACGAACAACAAAACAACAACCAACGAGAAACTGCAGTATGAAGAACATCATGAAATCGAAACGGGCTTTCACGCTGATCGAGCTGCTTGTCGTGATCGCCATCATCGCCATTCTGGCGGCCATGTTGCTGCCGGCGCTCGCCGCCGCCAAGCGCAAGGCTCAACGCATCAGTTGCGTCAATAACCTCAAGCAGGACAGCCTTGCCGTCAAAATCTGGGAAGGCGACAACAACGACCAATATCCCCAAGCCGTCTCCACGGCTCAAGGCGGTGGGAAGGAGTATGTTTATTCGGCGAACAATTCGGTGAGCGTGCCCAATTTCCCTTACTCCATGGCCCAGTATTACCAGGTAATGTCCAATGAGTTGAGCACGCCTAAAATTTTGAACTGTCCATCGGACACTGGGGTAACAGGCTCGCCCGGGCACACCGCGGCAACGAATTTTTTCACTTATGGCACCCCGCCCGCGAAGAATAATACGCAGGGTTTCTGGGTAGGCAATATCAGCTATTTCGTCGGGGGCGATGCCAATGATGCGTCGCCTCAAGCGATCCTTTTTGGCGACCGGAACATAGGTGTCGGCACGGGAAATCCCTCCAGCCCCGCTGTCCCCGCGGCGGCGTTCGGTACCGGGAGCGGTGCCAACGCAAACGCATATGCAGAACCTAACTTCACGGGCAGTGGCACCACAGTTGACGGACGACTTTTGGGTTGGACGGCGAATGACATCCACCAAGGTGCCGGTAATCTGGCGCTTTCGGACGGCAGCGTTCAACAGGCCTCGCAATCGGCCTTGCGCGATGCCTTCCTGCAAGCAACCAACAGCGCTTCGGCTTTGCCGTGGTATAACTTCCCGAACGGCACGGGGTTCTAGTTGATTCTCCAGACCGCGAAACGAGGCATCCGCAAGGGTGCCTCGTTTTTTTGTCTCGTGCGGGCAGCTCAGAACCGTGAGGGCACGGTAAACGGAAATTTATCCGTGAAGTCCGCCAAAGCCGGAGCTAAAATCCGGTTGTGATTCGCAACATCATTTTCGACTGGTCGGGCACGTTGGTGGACGATTTGCCCGCCGTGTGGCAGGCGTCGAATTTTGTGCTGGCCCGGGCCGGCAAACCGGAAATGTCGCTGGAGGAATTCCGGGCTGAATTTTGTTTGCCCTTCACGGAATTCTACGACCGCCACACGCCGCACGTGCCGTTGCCGCAAGTTGAGGAATGGTTTCATGCCGGGTTTCGCCGCGCCCAAACCTCCGTT
>DASRCU010000286.1:0-14996 GCA_035652955.1 Verrucomicrobiia bacterium
AGCGGCGACGGGCCGGGCGGCGTATCATGACGATTGACCGCCAAAAGTCAAGCCGGCGGCAGAAAAAACCGAGACTGGTTGGAGTCGGCTGAAGTGACGATTGAACATGCCCGGCGCCTGCTCTGTCATACTCCTGACCGCCGGAGCCAAACCAAATGAATTGTTTATGAATTCCACCGAACCGAACTCCCCCTCTGCCCCGCCGGCATCCTCCTCATTGCAGGAATTGATGCAGCAACACTTGCGCGAAGAAAATCTGCCGCCGGCGGTAATGCCGTCCTGCCCGATCAACAAGGTTCTCAAAGGCCAGAAAGCGCTGATCACCGGCGCCAATTCCGGCATTGGCGAAGCTGTTGCGCTGGCCCTGGCCGAGGCGGGCGCGGACGTGGTGATCAATTACGTGACCCATCCCGACGCCGCCGAGGCCGTCGTCCAACGAGCCAGGGCATTTGGCGTTCAGGCCTACGCGCACCCGGCTGACGTGAGCCGCGAAGATCAGGTCCAGGCCATGTTCCAGAAAATGATCCAGCAATTCGGCACCATTGACATCCTGGTCAACAACGCCGGGCTGCAAAAGGATTCGCCGATTGACCGGATGACGCTGGCGGACTGGCAACTGGTGATCAACGTCAATCTCACCGGACAGTTTCTGTGCGCGCGGGAGGCGATCCGCGAGTTCAAACGGCGCGGCATCCGGCCGGAAGTTTCCTGCGCCGCCGGCAAAATCATTTGCATCAGCAGTGTGCACGAGGTGATTCCCTGGGCCGGGCATGTCAATTACGCCGCCAGCAAAGGCGGAGTGATGATGATGATGAAAAGCATCGCGCAGGAAGTCGCGCCGTGGCGCATTCGCGTCAATTCCATTTGTCCGGGCGCCATCCGCACGCCCATCAACACTGCCGCCTGGAGCACGCCGGAAGCCTACCGCAAACTAATGAAGCTGGTGCCTTACAAACGCATCGGCGAACCGAGTGACATCGGCCACACGGCCATCTGGCTGGCGTCGGATTATTCGGACTACATCCACGGCGCGAGCATTTTTGTGGACGGCGGCATGACGTTGTATCCGGGGTTTGAAACCGGCGGGTAAAAGGCAAACGCGGCCGGGGCGGAATCGGCGCGCCAAGGGGCGATGCCCCGTGCCAAAATGCCGGCGGTTTCTCATCCGCCTCCACGACTGACCATGAATTCGGAAACAGAACGTCTGGCGGCAGCATGCAGCGGCGCGGTGCCGTGGCGGCTTTGGGGACCGTATCTGGCCGAGCGGCAATGGGGCACCGTGCGCGAAGATTATTCGCCCGGCGGCACGGCGTGGGAATATTTCCCGCACGACCATGCGCGCAGCCGCGCCTATCGCTGGGGCGAGGACGGGCTGGGCGGCATCAGTGATTCGCGCCAGCGCCTTTGTCTGGCCCTGGCGCTCTGGAACGGCAAGGACCCGATTTTGAAAGAACGGCTGTTCGGCCTCACCAACGCCGAGGGCAACCACGGCGAAGATGTCAAGGAGATTTATTATTACCTGGATGCCACGCCGACGCATTCGTATTTGAAAATGCTCTACAAGTATCCGCAGCGGGAATTTCCCTACGCGCAGTTGGTGGAGGAAAACCGCCGGCGCGGAAAAGACCAGCCGGAGTTTGAATTGCTCGACACCGGCATTTTTGACGACGACCGCTATTTCGACGTCTTCGTGGAATACGCCAAAGCCGCGCCGGACGATTTGTTGATGCGCGTCACCGTCCACAATCGCGGGCCGGAGGTGGCGACGATTCACGTGCTGCCGCAACTGTGGTTCCGCAACACGTGGTCGTGGAATTCCCACTCTGCCCGCCCGGAACTGTCCCTGGAAAAACCCGGCATCATTCGGGCGCAGCAGGCCGAGTTGGGAATCTACCGGCTCCATTGCGAAGGCCAACCGGAAATTTTGTTTTGTGACAACGAAACCAACATCCGCCGGCTGTTCGGCCAGCGCCAGGCCAGGGGCTTCTTCAAGGACGCGTTTCACGAATACCTCATTCAGGGCAACCGTTCGGCGGTCAACCCGGCTCAAACCGGCACCAAAGCCGGCGCCCGGTACCGGCTGGAAATTCCTCCCGGCGAATCCAGACCCATCCGATTGCGGCTCGCCCCAACCCCGCGGGATCGGCCGTTCGCCGATTTCGACCAGGTCTTCGCCGAACGCCTTCGCGAAGCGGACGAATTTTACGCCGACCTCCAGAAAAATATCGCCGACGCCGATGCGCGACGGGTGCAGCGCCAGGCCTTCGCCGGTCTGATTTGGTCAAAGCAATTTTACAGCTACGACGTGACCCAATGGTTGCGCGGCGATCCGGCCCAGCCGCCACCGCCGGCCGAACGCAAACACGGCCGCAACGCCGACTGGAAACATTTCAACGCCGAAAACATTTTTTCCATGCCGGACAAATGGGAATACCCGTGGTTTGCCGCCTGGGACCTGGCGTTTCATTGCGTGGCCCTGGCGTTGATTGACGCCCCTTTCGCCAAACGCCAACTCGTCCTGCTCACGCGCGAATGGTTCATGCATCCCAACGGCCAGTTGCCCGCTTACGAATGGGCCTTCGGCGACGTGAACCCGCCCGTTCACGCCTGGGCCGCCTGGCGTGTCTTTCAAATGGACCGCAAGCAGCGCCGCCGGCTTCATGCCGGGGACCCGGGCGACCTGGAATTTCTGGAGCGCGTCTATCACAAGCTGCTGCTGAATTTCACCTGGTGGGTCAACCGCAAGGACGCGCAAGGCCGGAACATTTTTCAGGGTGGCTTTCTGGGTCTGGACAACATCGGCGTCTTTGACCGCAGCAAACCGCTGCCGACCGGCGGCTACATCGCCCAGGCCGACGCCACCAGTTGGATGGCGATGTATTGCCTGAACCTGTTGCGCATCGCGCTGGAACTGGCCCGTCACCACCACGTCTATGAAGACATCGCCACCAAGTTCTTCGAGCATTTCCTGGCCATCGCCGCCGCCATCAACGGCGTGGAAGACGGGGCGCTGGGATTGTGGGACGCCACAGACGAATTTTATTACGACCGTTTGTGTCTGCCGGACGGACAAAGCTTCCCGCTGAAAATTCGTTCCGCCGTGGGCTTGATCCCGCTGTTTGCCGTCGAAGTGCTGGAGCCGGCGGTGTTTCGAGACCTCCCGGAATTTGCCGGCCGCATGGACTGGTTTCTGAATCATCGCCCCGAACTGGCGGCTTTGGTCTCACGCTGGCAGGTGTCGGGCGCCGGCGAACGCCGCCTGCTTTCGCTGCTGCGCGGGCACCGCATGAAATGCCTGCTGCGCCGCGCGCTGGACGAAAGCGAGTTTCTCAGCGATTACGGCGTGCGGGCCTTGTCCAAAGCCCATGAACGCGAACCGTATCGGCTCACTTGCGGCGGCCAGACACACGAAGTCCGCTACTGGCCCGCCGAATCGCAGAACGGCCTGTTCGGCGGCAACTCCAACTGGCGCGGCCCGGTCTGGATGCCGCTCAATTATCTCCTGATCGAGTCCCTGCAGAAATTCCATCATTACTACGGCGACGATTTCAAAATCGAATGCCCCACCGGTTCGGGAAAATTCATGACCATCCTCAATGTCGCCGAAGAACTGACGCGGCGCTTGACCCGATTGTTTCTCCGAGGCGCCGATGGCCAGCGCCCCGTCCTGAAATATCACCCCAAACTTTCCAGCGACCCCCACTTCCGCGATTACCTTCTGTTCCACGAATACTTTCACGGCGACAGCGGCCGGGGCGTCGGCGCCTCGCATCAAACCGGCTGGACCGGCCTGGTGGCCAAATTGATCCAGCCGAGGGCCGCGTGAGCCGCGGCAGCTCCTGAAGTTGCTTGTCACGATTTCGGACTCGGAGTATTTGTCGGCAAATCTCGTCTGATTAGAAATACATTCAACTGCCGAACCCACAAACCGCCCATGAAAAATCTGCTCTCCATGCTTTTGATCGCCACCGCGCTGGCCCCGGTGATTGCGACCGCCGAACCGGCCCTCACCATTTACAATCAAAACCTCGCGGTGGTCCGCGACACCGTGCCGCTCGAGTTGCACGCCGGCGTCAACAGCGTCCGCTATGCCGGCGCAACCGCGCAAGTTGAGCCGGACTCGGTCATCCTCCGTGATCCGAGCGGCAGACATTCGCTTCAGATTTTGGAACAAAATTACCGGAACGATCCGGTGTCGCAGGGACTTCTGCTCTCGCTGTTTGAAGGCAAGACGATTGACTTTGAGCGGATGCGCCTGAAAGACAACACACAGACCACTGAACTCATTTCCGGCAAAATCATCCGCAGCGGCTACGTCCCGGGCAGCGCGGCGCAGCAACCGATTATTGAGGTGAACGGCAAACTCCAGTTCAGCCTGCCCGGCCAGCCGCTGTTTCCCGATTTGGGCGATGACACGGTGCTCCAGCCCACGTTCAACTGGCTGCTTCAATCCGACAAGCCGGGCAAATTCAACGCCGAAATCGGCTACATCACCGCGGGCTTGAACTGGAGCGCCAGCTACAATCTGGTCTCGCCGGAGAAAGGCAACCTCGTGAATTTAGTCGGCTGGATCACGATGAACAACAATTGCGGCAAGACCTTCGAGAACGCCAAAATTAAATTGATGGCTGGCAACGTCAATCGAATCCGGCCGGCAATACTGGTGGAACGATTTCAAACGGCCGCTCTCGGTCTCGGGGCGGAAACGGCTGGTGCTCCGCCCGTCTCCGAAAAAGCCTTTGACGAATACCATCTCTATTCCATCGCGCGCCTGACGACGCTGCACGACCACGAGACCAAGCAGGTGGAATTCGTCCACGCCGAAAACGTCGTCGCGCCAACGATCTATGTTTACGACGGCACACCCGGTTTCCGGTTTTATGGTGGGTTGAACTACAATTCCGCCTATGGCGCCGAAGCGGGAAACAAAACAGTCACCGTCATGCGCGAGTTTGTAAACTCCGAGACGAACCATCTTGGCATCCCTTTGCCGGCGGGCAAGCTGCGGTTCTATCGCCGCGACGCCGATGGCCAGTTGGAATTCGTCGGCGAGGATCAGATTGACCACACCCCGCGCGATGAGACCATCCGCGTGACCACCGGCAGCGCCTTCGACCTTGTCGGCGAGCGCAAGCAGACCAATTTCCACGTGGACACCGCTGATAAATGGATGGACGAGTCGTTTGAAATCAAATTGCGCAACCGCAAAAAGGATACGCCGGTGGAAATCCGCGTCGTCGAACACCTCTATCGCTGGAGCAATTGGGAAATCACCGCCTCATCTGACAATTTCACGAAGAAGGATTCACAGACAATTGAGTTCCGCGTGCCGGTCCCGCCGGACGAGGAACGCACCATGACCTACACGGTGCATTATTCGTGGTGATAATTTCCCGTCCGGCACCGAAATCCGTCACTGGTTATTTCGCCATTGCCACGTCGGCGTTTTCTTCAGACGAAAGCGCAGCGCGATCGGTGGTGTCCGTTTTGTGGAACTTCACGCTCACGATCTTGCTCACGCCGTCTTCCTCCATGGTCACGCCGTAAAGCGCGTCGGCCATGGCGATGGTCCGTTTGTTGTGCGAGATGATGATGAATTGTGACCGGCCAATGAACCGCCGCAACAGCCGCACGAAGCGGTCAATGTTTGCCTCGTCCAGCGCCGCGTCCAACTCGTCCAGCACACAGAACGGGCTGGGCTTGACCTGGTAAATGGAAAACAGCAGCGCCACCGCCACCATCGTCTGCTCACCACCCGACAGCAGGGAAATGCTTTGCTGCTGTTTGCCTTGCGGCCGCGCTACAATCTCAATGCCGCTCTCCAGCACGTCGTTTTCATCCACCAGAACCAGGTCCGCCTTGCCCCCGCCGAACACTTCCACGAAGACGTTGCGAAAATTTTCGCGGATTTTCTCAAACGTCTCCAGAAACATCTGCCGGGTTTGCGTGTTGATGCGGTTGATGACTTCGATCAGTTGCGTTTTGGCCTGAACCAGGTCGTCGTGCTGTTTGGTGAGAAATTGATAACGCTGCTCGGTCTCCTCGTATTCCTCGATGGCCACCAGGTTCACCGGGCCGATTTCGTCCAGCCGTTTTTGCAGCGCTTCAATCTGCTGCGCCACGGCGTTCCAATCCGTGGCCAGGCCGCTGGCGGCCATTTCCTCCGGGGTGAGCGTCTGGACTTTGGCCGGACCTTCGTCGGCAAAGGTGATGGTGATGCACTCGCTGCGCACGTCGTCCAGGTTGACGTGGTATTTCTGCTGGATCCGCTCGCGCAAATTCTGGACCGACATATTTTTCTGCGCCAGTTCCACCTCCAGCGCGCCGCGCCGGTTTTGCAGTTCCGACAGATGGCCGCGTTGCGAGCGCCAATGTTCTTCACAGGCGGCGGCGTCCGCTTCCTGCGCGCGTTTTTGCGCCAGTAATTCAGCCGTCTGCGCACTGATCTGCTCGCGCTCGTGCGCGAGTTTTTCGATCTGCGCGCGGGATTCGACGATTTCCGTTTCGGCCTGCGCCCGCCGCGAAACCACCCCGGCGATTTCGGCGCGCCGGGTTTCGACGATTTGTTTCAATTCGGCAATTCGCTGCGCCAGAGTGTGCTGCTGTTGACGCAACGAGGCGAGCATCTGTTCCTCCGCCGCCAGCGCCACCTTGCTCTCCGCCACGGCGGCTTGGGCCGCCTCGCGCTGCGCGCGCAGCGCTTCCAGTTCCGCGGTCAGCGAGGCGACCTGTTCTTGCGCGCTCTGTTCGCGGTGTTCGCCTTTGTTCAATTGCGCCGCCAGCGCGCTTCGTTTTTCCAGGCCTTCGCGTTCCTGCGCCGCGAGGCTTTGAATTTCAAAAATGACCGTTTCGATCTTCTGGTTCAGCAGCCGCGCCGAATTTTGCAGGGCGTGAAACTCGCCTTCGCGCGTGGCGATGGCCACCTCCTGTTCGCGCAATTCGGTTTGGTCCTGCTGCAGGCCGGCCTGCAGTTCCGCCTGCTCGGCCAGCAGCGCGCCACGCCGGCGGCTGGCTTCGGCGATGCGGTCTTGAATGGCTGCCAGTTCGTTCTGCAGTTCGGCAATTTGATTTTTGCGGCCGAGGATTGAGGTGGGCGCCTTGGGATTGCCGCTGCCGTTCAAATAACCGCCGGTGTAAATGCCGTGCCGGCTGAGCAATTCGCCGGACAGGGTCACGAAGTCGCAGCCGGCGTGGCCGTTCTGAATCTGTGCCGTGGCCGTTTGCAGGTCCGGCGTGATGAACGTGCGGCCCAGCAGCGATTTCAACAGTCTTTCCACCGCCGGATCGTATTGGATGACGCTCAACGCCGGGATCATCCGGCCGTTGTTCAATCTGGCCTGCGCCTCCGCCACGCCCTCGCCCGGCGCCATATCGCCCTCGAAAACCAGTTGACTTTCGTCCGCCGCCCGGTGGATGGCCAGCGCCGCGACGCTGGCGCGGCCTGCCCTGGTGGCATTCAGATCGGCAATGATGGCCTGCGCCGATTCCGGCTGTTCGGTCAAAACCAGTTGCAAATGATGGCCGAGCGCGTTTTCCACGGCGACGACAAACGGTTCGGGCACGCGAATCCGGTCGGCCAGCGACCCGATGACGGCGCGGGATTGCCGCAGTGCCGCCACCGCGCCGGCGCCGAATCCTTCCCGCGCCTGTTCGAGTTGTTCAATGACCGCCAGGCGCGAGCGTTTTTCGGCCTGCTGTTGCAGCAATTCGTCCTGCGCGGCCGCCGAGCGCTGCAATTGGTCCTGCACGGCCCGTAAGCGGTTTTGGCGCTCCTCAAGGCTCCCGCGCCTGGCCTGCACATGGAGTTTTTCCGTCTGGACGCTGGCGGCAAATTCCCGCAGGGATGTTTCCAGGCGCGCGCGTTCCTCCTCCAGTTGGATTTTCTCGGCGGACAATTTTTCCAGCCGCGCGACGTTGCCCTGCTTCTGCAAATCCAGGGCGGTCATTTCGTTACGCAGGCGGGAAAGCTCCTGTGCGGCGGCAAAGGCCTCCGATTGCGCCGTTCGCAACGCCTCCTGCCGCCGGCGTATCTCCGCTTCCACCTCCGCCAGCGTTCCCTGCCGTTGTTCCAGCACTGCCTGATGGGCGGCCAGCGCGTCTTCGGATTTCGTGAGGAGTTGCTGGAGCGCCGCCAGTTCCTCCTCGGCCGTGCGCCGGCGTTCCTCCGCCTGGGCCATGTCGGCCAGCGCCCCGGCGTTTTGCGACTCCAGTTCACGCAGGCGCTCCTGGTTAAACTGAATCCGGTTCTCGTGCCGTTCCATTTCGCCTTTCAACTCGGTGCCGCGTTGCAGGTGCGAGGAAACGGCACGTTCCAGTTCCGCCAGCCGCTCGCGCCGTTGTTTCATTTCGTCCTCGCAACGCAGGATTTCCGCCGAGACGGTTTCCATTTGCGCGCGCAAATTTTCCGCGGCGGCGGTTTGGGCGGCGATTTCCGATTGCAGGACGTCAAACTGGTGCCGGGCCAGTTGCGTTTCCAGGTGTTGCAGCTCCAGGGAAATTTGCTTGTAGCGGCGCGCCTTGCCGGCCTGACGCTGGAGCGAGCCGATCTGCCGCTTGACTTCGCGGATCAGATCGGCCACGCGCAACAGATTCTGTTCGGTGGCTTCGAGCTTGCGCAGCGACTCGCGTTTTTGCGCCTTGAATTTGGTGATGCCCGCCGCTTCCTCAAAAATCAGCCGGCGGTCTTCCGGTTTGGTCGAGAGAATTTGGGTGATTTGGCCCTGCGCCAGGATGCTGTAACTGGCGCGCCCCACGCCGGTGCCCATGAACAATTGCTGGATGTCCTTGAGCCGGCACGGGGTGCGGTTGAGAAAATACTCGCTGGCCCCGTCGCGGAAAATCCGGCGCGTGAGGGTGATTTCGTGGTAAGGCACTTCCAGGCCGGCGGCCCGGAGATGCTCCGCATCCACCCCTTCGAGCGTCAGCGAGACCTCGGCCATGCCCATCGGTTTGCGGGCGCCGGAGCCGTTGAAAATCACGTCGGCCATTTCCCCGCCGCGGAGCGCCTTGGCCGATTGCTCGCCCAACACCCAGCGGATGGCGTCGGAAACGTTGGATTTGCCACAGCCGTTGGGACCGACAATGGCGGTCACGCCGGGTTGGAAATTCAGCGCGGTTTTGTCCGCAAAGGACTTAAACCCCAAAACCGTCAGATTTTTGAGATACATGATGTCGCAGCGATTGCTCGGCGCCAAACAATCAGACGGCGCGAACCAAGTAAAGCGAAAACCCCAACAGCTTGCGGTTTTCGCCGTTGCAGGCACAACTAATGGGTGAGGAACCGGGATTTGGCGTGTGCCGGCAACTTAATTACTCTTTGACGACCAAATCATCATTCTTATACGCCGCCCCAGGCCATCCGTCAACCGATTTTCCTGAAAAAATTGGTTGACAGCAGGGTCGGGATAAATCAATTTATCCGCATCCGTTGATAGAACGGTCTCATGACGAGTGGTCGAGGGACTGGCCCGATGACACCACGGCAACCGGTTGAACACGATTTCAACGGCAGGTGCCAAATCCAGCCCAGGCGCCATTGGCCTGGGGAAAATGAGAAGCGCCAGCAATTTTTGTCGCCCTTTCTCGTCATGGGAAAGGGTTTTTTATTTGCCGAGGCGGCGCGGCTGCCGCCCGGCCCAGTCAAAATGGATTTATGAGTGACAAACACGGTTACATGAAGGCGCTCAAATGCCGCGAATGCGGACGTGAATATCCGCTCGAAGCCAGCCACGTCTGCGAATTCGACTTCGGCCCGCTCGAGGTGGCCTACGACTACGACCGCATCAAAAAAACCTTGACGCGCGAACTCGTCGCCTCCCGTCCGCGCTCGATGTGGCGCTACCGCGAGTTGCTGCCGGTGGTGCAGGAGCCAACCGTTGGTTTGCAGGCCGGCTTCACGCCGCTGGTTAAAGCCGACCGGCTGGCCAAAAAACTGGGCGTCCGTGAATTGTGGATTAAAAATGACGCGGTGAATTATCCGACGCTCTCGTTCAAAGACCGTGTTGTGAGCGTGGCCTTGAGTCGCGCCAAGGAACTCGGCTTTACGACCGTTGCCTGCGCCTCCACCGGAAATTTGGCCAACTCGGTCGCCGCGCAGGCCGCCAGCGCCGGATTGAAAGCTTACGTGTTCATCCCCCACGATCTGGAACAGAGCAAAATTTTGAACTCGCTCATTTATGGCGCGCACGTCATCGGCATCAAAGGCCACTACGACGAAGTCAATCGCCTCTGCGCCGAGATCGCCGGCAAATTCGGCTGGGCCTTTGTGAACGTGAACATGCGGCCCTATTACGCCGAAGGCTCCAAGAGCATGGCCTTTGAAATCGCCGAACAGCTCGGCTGGCGCGCCCCGCAACACACCGTCATCCCGATGGCCTCCGGTTCATTGCTCACCAAAATCCACAAAGGCTATCAGGAACTCGCCAAAGTCGGCCTCATCGCCGACACGTCACCGAAAATTTACGGCGCCCAGGCCGCCGGCTGCTCGCCCATTTCCGCCGCTCAAAAGGCCGGACTGGATTTCTTCAAACCCGTCAAGCCGGATACCATTGCCAAATCGCTGGCCATTGGCACACCGGCCGATGGTTTCTATGCGCTCAAAGCCATGCGCGAGACCGGCGGCGCCGCCGAAGACGTGACCGACGACGAAATTCGCGACGCCATCAAACTGCTGGCCGAGACAGAAGGCATTTTTGCCGAAACCGCCGGCGGCGTGACCGTGGGCGTGGCAAAAAAGCTGATTGCCTCCGGCAAAATCCCGCGCGAAGGTTCCATCGTTGTTTGCGTTACCGGCAACGGCTTGAAGACGCTCGATGCCGTGCAAGGCCACGTCGGCCGGCCCCGCGAAATCAAGCCCAGCCTGCGCGAATTCGAGGCGCTGCTGGCGCAGGAAGAAAAAGTGAATGCGTAAAGAATTAGAAAATTGTGGCAACGCAACGTTACAGAATTGAATTTGCAGATTCCGCCTTGGAAGATTTGCGCTCAATTCCGAAACGCGAAGCCGACCAAATCTTCGCAAAATTCAACGGCTGGAAAATGGATTGGTCGGCAACATCAAGCGATTGCAAAACACCGACGTTGGATTTCGGTTGCGCATGGGCAATTATCGGGTTTTATTTGATGTGATTGGCGACAGAATTTTGGTTCAAAAAGTCGGCAATCGAAAAGATGTTTATGAGTAATGCAATTACAGAAAAATCTGTCGCGAAAAATTTGCAAAAAAATGTAATCAGTCAAATCTCCGCGCTGCGCGAGCAGATGGAAGATTTGAATGATTATCTTGATTTGTTGGAAGCCCGCGTCCGCAACAAAGGCAAACGCACTTACTCAATGGACGAAGTTCGCAAACAACTTGGACTCGCCTGAAACAAACCGCGCGAAATCAAGCCCGGCCTGCGCGAATTTGAGGCGCTGCTGGCGCAAGGCGAAAAACTCAACGCATGATGTTATGCCACAAAAAGTCCGCATCCCCACGCCACTCCGCAAGTTGACTCACAACGCGGAGCTGGTGGAAATCAACGCCGCCACGATTGGTGAGGCGATTGCCGAATTGCAGTCGCGCTACCCCGGCATTCAGGAACGTCTGGTGGATGATCACGGCGAAGTGCGCCGCTTCGTGAACATTTACGTGAACGAAGAAGACATCCGCTTCCTGCAAAACAAGGAAACACCGCTCAAAGACGGCGACGAAATCAGCATCATTCCGGCGATTGCCGGAGGCTAGGTCCGCCCTTCTTTTGAAGTTTTCCAGGAAATTTATGGCCACCAAGAAAAAACTTCCTGCCACCCGGCCGACTTCGCCGACGCAGCAGCGCCTGTGGCTGATGTATCCCCCGCGCCTCATCAAGAAACCGTTCATCTGGGAGGTCGGCCACAAATTCAAGGTCGTCACCAACATCCGTCAGGCCAGTGTGACGGATGAAATCGGCATTGTCTGCCTGGAGTTGAACGGCGCGCGCAAGGAAGTGGACGCCGCCATCAAATGGTTCGAGAAACAGGGCGTGAGCGTGGAGCCGGTGGAAATTGGTGTGGTGGAGAGTTGAGTGCCAGCGCCCGGCGGCGTGATTTTCGCGAGGCGCATTTTGCCGCGGCGGGGAAGAAGCGCCAGGCGCCTGGGAGCACGATTCGACGCTTGAGCGGCAGGTTATTTCTTTCGCAACCGCTTGACTTTGAGTTGCGTGGTGGCGTGGGCCAGAGCGGCCTGAAGATACGCGGCTTCTTCGTCGGTGATTTTTTGCGCCAGACGTGCCTCAGCCTGTCGGCGGGCTTCTTCGGCTCTGGCTTCATCAATGTCTTCGGCCCGGATGGCCATGTCGGTCAGAATGGAAACGCGTTCGCCGGTGACTTGTACGAATCCGTCACCGACAGCCAGAAAGATGTCTTTCCCTTCCTTGCGGACGGTGATTTCTCCGCCCACGAGCTGGGTCATCAACGGCATGTGCTGCGGTAAAATGCCCATCTCCCCCTCGGAGCCGGTGAGGGTCACCATCTCGACCGCATCGGAAAACACTTTGGCTTCCGGCGTGATAATTTCGAGTTTGATCGTGTTGGCCATGGGATGGGGTGTGGAACCGCGTCGGCACTGGCCGCTGCAGCGCCTGGCGCTTCAAGGATCAGGTTTCTTTGATTTCGTCAATGCCGCCCTTCATGTAGAAATTGGCTTCGGGCACGTCGTCGTGTTTGCCTTCAAGAATTTCCTTGAAACCCCGGACGGTTTCGGCCACCGGCACCTGTTTGCCGGGCCGGCCGGTAAAGACTTCGGCCACAGAAAATGGCTGGCTCAGGAAACGCTGAATCTTGCGCGCTCGGTACACCGTGAGTTTGTCTTCAGGCGAAAGTTCATCCATGCCGAGGATGGCGATGATGTCCTGCAAATCCTTGTACCGCTGCAAAACTTTTTGCACCCCGCGCGCCACTTCGTAATGTTCCTGACCGACAATCTCCGGCGCGAGCGCGCGCGAAGTGGAGGCCAGCGGATCCACGGCAGGATAAATGCCCAGTTCGGCGATGGAGCGTTCCAGCACGATGGTGGCGTCCAGGTGCGCAAACGTCGTCGCCGGCGCCGGATCGGTCAGGTCGTCAGCGGGCACATAGACGGCCTGGAAACTGGTGATGGAACCTTTTTGGGTGGAAGTGATACGCTCCTGCAAATCGCCCATTTCGGCGGCCAGGGTCGGCTGGTAACCGACGGCGCTGGGGGTGCGGCCCAGCAGGGCGGAAACTTCAGAGCCGGCCTGCGAGAAACGGAAAATGTTGTCAATGAACAGCAGCACATCCTGGTTTTTCTCGTCGCGAAAGTATTCCGTGACGGCCAGCGCTGACAGCGCCACGCGCAAACGCGCGCCGGGCGGCTCGTTCATCTGGCCGTAGACCAGACCGATCTTCGAGCCGGGCGCGATGACGGGCAGGCCGAATTCGTTTTTCTTCGGATGGCCGTGCGCATCCCGTTCCACCTTGATCACGCCGGCTTCAATCATTTCGTTGTAGAGGTCGTTGCCTTCGCGCGTGCGCTCGCCCACGCCGGCAAACATCGAAATGCCGCCGTGCAATTTGGCGATGTTGTTGATGAGTTCCATGATGACGACGGTCTTGCCGACGCCGGCGCCGCCGAAGGCGCCGACCTTGCCGCCTTTCAGGAACGGGCAGATCAAATCAATAACCTTGATGCCCGTGGTGAGAATCTGCGGCGAGGTGGATTGCTCCACCAGCGCCGGCGCCGGGCGGTGAATGGGATAGAATTTTTCGGCGCGCACCGGCCCTTGTTCATCCACCGGCTCGCCGACGACGTTGAAGACGCGGCCCATGACGCCCTCGCCGACGGGCATGGAAATGGGCCGGCCGGTATCCACCACTTCGTAACCGCGTTTCATGCCCTCGGTCGAGCCCATGCAGACGCAACGCACCCAGTGGTCGCCCAAATGTTGCTCCACCTCCAGCGTCTGCCGGGTTTTGCCGACGCCGGGCACTTCAAACTCCACCGTGAGCGCGTTGTAAATAGCCGGGAGTTCGCCCGCAAATTCGACGTCCACCACCGGCCCGATGATCTGAACGATTCTGCCTTTGTTCATGTGCTTGAAAATTTGAGATTTGAAATTTCCAATTTGCAATCCATCAGCCCACGGCCATTTGCGCCGTGGCGATTTCCAACAATTCCTTGGTGATGTTTGACTGGCGCAGCTTGTTGTATTCCAGCGTCAAATCCTTGACGAGCTGATTGGCGTTGTCGGTGGCGTTCTTCATGGCCACCATGCGCGCGCTGTGTTCGGAAGCCCGGGCTTCAAGCAAAATCTGGTGCATTTGAAAATTCAAGCTGTGCGGCAGGAGCGCCCCCAATACCGTTTTCTCGTCCGGCTCAAATTCAAAAAGGTCCGTACGGGGACTGCTGGAGGCGATCGCGACCGGCTCCGGCGAGGCGGGGAAACCGGCCTGGACCGGCTGAATCCGGCCAATCGGCAAAAACGGAATGGTCTTCGGTTGTTGCACCAGCGTGGAGACAAATTGGGTGAATAACACGTCCACCGCGTCCACCTCGCCCTTCAAAAACAGCTCCTGCACGAATTTGGAAATGGCCCGCGCCTCGGCAAAACCCGGGGTGTCCTTGTAGGTGAATTCGGCGGCGAGATTCCGTTTGGTGCGCGCGACGAATTGCGCGCCCTTTTTGCCGGCGCACACAAAGAGGGTGCGCTGCCGATCCCAGCGGGTCGCTTCGCGAAACAGATTGCTGTTGAGCGCGCCGCACAGACCGCGATCGGTGCTGACCAGAACGATGCCGTGCCGTTTGATTTCGCGGGTTTCCATCAGCGGATGGCGAAAGGCGACCAGGCGCGGCGCCGCCTCGGCCAGCATTTGATTCAACAAATCCGCGTAGGGCCGGCCCACGAGCGCTGCCTGTTGCGCCTTGCGCATCTTGGCCGCCGCCACCATTTGCATCGCCTTGGTGATCTGGGCGGTATTTTTGACCGACTTGATTCGCCGGCGGATGTCGCGCGTGCTGGGCA
>DASRCU010000287.1:0-2898 GCA_035652955.1 Verrucomicrobiia bacterium
CGATCTTGCCAACACCCGGGGAGCGGGTTGCTCGTCGCGCAAGAGGGCCGAGGCCGGAGACGCCGAGCGGCAATCGGAATGCTCCGGTGCCTTCCGTTTCAGCAGATCAATCGCCTCGACGTAAAATCCCGCGCGGGCGAAATCGTGCGCCAGGTCCAGGTGCGTTTGCAGATCACAGGAAATGTTCTCACCGGCCAGGTGTCTGGCCCACCAATCCAGCGGATCCAACGCGAGGGTTTCGCGCAATAAATTTTCCGCTTCGGCGGCGCGATTTAACTTTTGCAGCACGACGGCTTTCAAATCGCGGGCGCGAAGATTATCCGCATCCAGACGCAGCGCGCGATTCAAATGGTCCAGCGCCGTGTCCCAATCGCCGCGGCGGCAATCCATTTCCGCCAGCGCGTGAAAGCCGGCGGCGGCCCAGGCCTGATTCCACGTGGCCTTGTAAAAGGCGGCGCAGGCGGCGTCGAACATCGCCTGGCAAGCTGCCGGCGACGGATTTTCCAAGGCGTCCAGTTGAAAGCGCAGGCACCAGCCGAGATTGTAAAACGGCTCGCCGTCGTAGGGATTGGCGTTGCGGCGGGTGAGGCGCTCGATGGCGCGGCGGAAAAACTTTTCAGCTTCCGCGAACTCGCCGCGACGCAGATGCCACCGCCCCAGCGCATTGTTGCAACGCGCATCGAGCGGATCGCGCCGCAACGCCTCGCGCCAGTAAAGGGTCGGACAGCGCGTGGCGTGACGGTACTGTTCCAGGTGCAGGCCGGTCAGGAACAGTTCATCGGCGCTGGAAATTTTTTCCGGCGGGGGCGGCTCGGTGGCCGGCTGTGGGATCCGGCCTTTGTTCCGTGGCGCGATTCGGTGGGATATAATCTCGCCGCCGGAACCTTCGCCAACCCGGAGGGATAAATCCGTCTCCCCCACGCCCTGCGGCAACTTGATTTCTTCAACAAACGGTCGGCCCGGTGCCAGGTCGCGCGCGGTGGAAAAAACCGTTTTGCCGCGGACGGCAACTTCAATGATCGCGCCGGGAAACTCCTGCGTGACCGAAACACCCACGCGCGCGACAGGGGGGATTTCGTCGGCGGAGCGTGGCGCCCACGGCGCCTTGGAACGCGCGGCCGCGCCCCGCGCGCGACCGTCCTCCAAAACGCGCAGCGAAACGGCCGCCTTCAGGTTCGCGTGTTGTGCCGGACCGATCTTTTGAATCGGATACAAAAACTGGCTCCAGGTTTTTGTCTCGCCGGGCTGGAGAAAGCTGAAGTCCGGCTGGTTGTCGGTGTAAACGCCGGCCATGATTTCGATGTAGGGCCAGTAAACGCCCTTTTCATCCGGATCGGTCAGGTTGCGATCCCAGGCATAGCCGAACTCCTGATTACCCCAAGTCCACTGTTTTTTACCGGGCGCAATGTGATGGTTGACGAGGTGCACGAGGCCCGCCTGGGCCCGGTAATCGTAGCCGCCGAAAAAATCCTCCCGGCTGTCCATTGCCATGTAACTGCACGGCGTGGGGATATTCGCGTAAAAACTTAAATCGTTCGGCGCGTAAGGGGGGATTTGCGATTTGGAATTTGAAACTTCTGATTGGCTCCGGCAATGGGGCGGAATGAATTGGCGCGGCATTTCATTTTGCGGAATACCTTTGCGTCCGCGCTCGCCGTAGTTGATGCCGTAATAAAAACCCCGCGCCAGCGGATACTCGCTCATCGAACGGCGCGCGTGGTCGGCGACGTAATAAACGTCCGGCGGAAAAAAACTTTGGTAGGCCTCGTGTACGCGGGTGGCGATGTTGGTCCACCAGAGAAAGGTCTGGACAAACGGCGTGCGATTGCAAACGCGGACTTTCAACTCCACCAATGCCCTGCCTGGATGGAGACAAACGCCGTGCATGCCTTTCAGGCGATACAGCGGATCGTGGTCGCCGCACCAGACGGTCTTTGATCCGTCGGGATGCTCCTCGACAGCCAGGTCCGTCGGCAAAAACGTTGCCGGGCGATGGTGCTGCGGCCAGTTGAATTCAATGCCGCCGGAAATCCACGGCCCGGCCAGCCCCACCAGGGCGGGTTTAATAACGCGCTGGTGGTAAATCAAATCGTAGCCATTCGTTTTATCCTGAATGGCATGGATGCGCCCGCCGATTTCCGGCAGGATCAGCACCCGCAAAAATTCATTTTCGAGCCAGACCGCCTTCCACTTCCGGCTGACTTTGGTTTCCGCCACACGGTCGGTGAAGGGCAGGGGATAAACGCGGCCGCTGCTGCCCTGATAAACGCGTTTTTCGAGAAACATGGGATTTTTGTCCGGCGGCGCCGGCAGATACGTGGGAATCGTCAATTCTTCCCTGCGTACCCATACGGCGCCGGTGGACTTGAAATCGTTTTCCGACAAACAGGCCGATTGCCGGTTTGTCCCTGCATTTTGGTTCGTTTCAAAAATTGCGGTTTGGTTCATGGTCTAAAGTGTCATGAGGATCTAACGAGTTACAAGCTCATAAATAGCTGCGTCCATCGGAGCGAGGCGGATAGTGAGCACATTGGTAGCCTGCCCGACCATGTTACGCCAAAGCTCGTTGACTTTAACCGGCTCCTGCGTCTTCAGGCCAATCCGGCTGAAAACTACTGAAAAATTCGTTGGCTGCTTTGAATAGTTGAACGCGGCAAGATAATAATTTCCCTTGACGACGGAGCTGAAAATTGAAGCAGCGCGATTACCAGTATTGCCCTCAATGGGGCGGAAGGATTTCTTGAGGCGGACTAGAGCGTCCACGGAAGGATTGGTCAGGAATTTTCTGGCGCGTTCCTTGCCGAGAGGGCTGCCGGCGTCACTGAAATCATCGCCCGAAATGAACAGTCCCGTAACCACGGCGGACGTCACCCGCGCGCGATTTTCATTTTCGCTGAA
>DASRCU010000288.1:0-1589 GCA_035652955.1 Verrucomicrobiia bacterium
TCGATTCCGGCTGGAGGACCGTTCCGGCCTGTTCCGCGACGGCGCGCCGCCGGGACAGATCATTTTTGTTCTCTGGCACAATCGCCTGGCGCTCTCGGCCCATTTGTATCGTCGTTACGTTTCCAAATTCGCGCCGGGGCGGCGGCTGGCCGGCCTGGTTAGCGCCAGTCGCGATGGCGGGTTGCTGGCGTGTATTCTGGAGCATTTCGACATCGAGCCGGTGCGGGGCTCGTCGTCGCGCCGCGGCCCACAGGCGCTGAATGAAATGACCACGCGAGCCGAGCGCGGTTGCGATCTGGCCATCACGCCGGACGGCCCGCGGGGCCCCCGTTACGAAGTCCAGGACGGCGTGATCGCCGCCGGGCAACTGACGGGCCTGCCCATCGTGCCGGTCTCCTATTATTTAAACTGGAAAATCCGCCTGAAAAGCTGGGATCAGTTTCAACTCCCGCTGCCATTTGCGCGTTGCGACGTCGCCGTCGGGAAAATTTTTCGTGTGCCGCGCGAGGCGGGCGAGGCCGAGCGCGAACAGTTGCGGCGCGAACTGGAAAAGGAATTGCGCGCCCTCACCCCCGATTGATGGCTCGCCCGCCGCATCGGGCACCGGACGGTTCAGCGGATCCACCATCCCCGAACACCATGATTGCCCGCGTCAGTCTGGAAATCGCCTTGCGAAAGGAATTCGATTACGCCATTCCGCCGGCGCTGGCCGGCCGGGTGGAAGTGGGCACGCGCGTGCAGGTGCCCTTTGGCGCGCGCCATGTTTTCGGCACCGTCACCGCGCTGGCCGAGGAATCGGCGCATGTTTCTCTCAAGCCGATCCTCAAAATCGTCGGCACGCAAAGCCTGGTCACACCCAACATCCTGAAACTGGCCCGCTGGATGGCCGATTATTACTGCTGCGCGCCGGAAATCGCGCTGAAAGCCGTTCTGCCGGAGGCCGTCCGCAAAAAGGAAAGCGGCTGGAAAAAGCAATGGTTCGTTCGTGCCCTGAATTTTCACGGTGACTTTCCCAGGCTCTCCAAGCGCCAGCAGGAGGTGTGGAACCTCATCGAAGAACGCCGCGAACTGCCGCTGACCGAATTGCTCGAGCTGGCCGAAACAACGATTGCCACCGTTCGCAAGCTGGAAGACCGCGGTCTGGTGGAAATCACCGCCGCCGTTGCCGAGCGCGATCCGTATGCGCGCGAACATCTCCTGCCCACGCAGCCGCTGGCGTTGAATCCGGCCCAGACCGTGGCCCTCGAGAAAATCCGGGGCGCCCTGGAAGAAACAGCCCGACGCCCGGAGTTTTCTGGTTCGGACCATTCGGACGCCCAAACCCGGAACATCAAACCGCCCGTCTTTTTGCTGCACGGCGTCACCGGCTCCGGCAAAACGGAAATTTATTTGCAAGCCATCGCCCGCGCGCTGGAACTGGGGCGGGGCGCCATCGTGCTGGTGCCGGAAATTTCGCTCACGCCGCAGACCGTCGAACGTTTCAAGGCGCGGTTCAGTTCGGACCGCGGCCAAACGCAGGTCGCGGTGTTGCATTCCCATCTCTCCACCGGGGAACGGCATGACGAATGGCACAAAATCCGCCAGGGCCG
>DASRCU010000289.1:0-1445 GCA_035652955.1 Verrucomicrobiia bacterium
CCTGGTTCGACGCCCCGCTCAACTGGCCGTTCAGATAAAAACTCGTGAGACTGCCGTTGATCGTCACCGCCACGTGCGTCCACTCGTTCAGCGGCACCGCAGCCCCCGAAAACACCGACGTGTCGTTGCCCGTCCACAACAGATTCGGCGGGCTGGTGTCGCCTTTGACCAGCAGCGAGTAGGCGTCCTTCCATTCGCCCTTGCTCAAAATCGTGTTGTGGTTGTGCGTCAGGGCCACCTTCACCCACGCGGCGATGGTCGCCTGACCGCTGACGCTCAAATTCAACGAAGCAGCGTTGCCCAGGTCCACGTAACCGCTCGCCCCGTCCAGCAACAACACCCTGCCTCGCTGGGCGTCGGTCACAACCGAGGCGCCGCCCGCCAGAACCCCGTTGTTGCCGTAGCCGGACGAGTCCCTCGCCGTCCCGTCGTCAAACGTCAACCACGCCACCAGATCATTGGTGAGCGCCGGGCCGGAGAAAACTGGCTGCCAGGCGCTCAAGGCGATTTCAAATGTGTTGCTGCCGGTGAATGTGCGCAGCGGCGCAACCTGCTCGACACTGGTCGCGCCGGTGATTTCCAAAAACGGATCGTTGGTAAAGCAGATATAGTAAAGCCCGTTGCTCTGAATCACCTGGTCAATCTGATACAACTCGCTGAGGTTGGTCGTGCCGCTGACGGCCAGGGCGCCGTGCGTGAGGGAAAGATATTTCCCTCGCAGCGCCATGCCCGTCGGTAACGGCGTGGTGGTGGTGAACGCGTCATAAGCCGCGCCATCGGCCTGGCGCGTCGCACCGGCGATGCCGCCGGAGTAATACAAATTGGTTGGCGAATACGTGCCGCCGGGAAATTGAAAATGGCTGCCGTTGACGACCCACGCGGTGGCGCCGCTGGCATTGGTGCTGTAAAGCCCGACGCGCCCGGTCAGCGAATACTGCCCGTCCAACGTGGAAATCGTCGCCGAGCCGGTGTTCGCGCCGGCGACTTTCGGATTTCGCAGATTGACGAGGTAAGTGTCCACGCGACCGTCCTTGAACATAATTTGCAGTCCGCAGGATTCGAGGCTGCCGCCGCTCATCGGCAATCGCTGCACGGAAACGATATTGCTGACGCCGCCGTTCATCGGCTCAATCACGCTCACGAATAAATCCTGCAACGGCCCGGTCGCTGCACGGTGGCGAATAATGGCCGACGGGCGCGTGAGGTTCAGGTAGTTGAAAAAATTCGTCGGCACGGTGTTGTCGCGCGCCGGCACTGGCGACCAGCCGAGATAAACATTGTAAACGCCCGGATCGGCGGTCATCCACAACCGCGTGTCGCGCGCCGTTGCGCGGTTGGTATCGGCAAATGTGATGTAAAAATTCCCCGGCGCGGTGTTGCTGTTCACGCCGCGGAAGAAACCATAATACGGCGTGTCGGTGGACAAATCCCACGCCGGGTCGCCG
>DASRCU010000290.1:0-48262 GCA_035652955.1 Verrucomicrobiia bacterium
TGGCCAGTGGCGGGATTTTTATAGCTGGGGTCGAGATAGATTCCGTAAATGCCCGCGCGCAGATTGTTGCCCGTCAATTGCGTGATGCCCGCCGGATTGTAGTAAATCGCCGCCGGATTGTCCGCCGTGGCGGCGAAGGCCTCGCCCCGCCCGGTGGCGAAAGCATCCTGGTCCGGTAGGCGGAATCCTGTCGCTGAAGTTGGCAAGGTGACACTGCTAAAAAGTGCAACGAAAGCGAGTTTCCACGCGTAAGACAATCCGGTTTTGGCAATGGTCGTTGGTTTCATTGGAGTTTGATTTTCGGCTCAAACGAGCGCTGTTATGCCGTGCGCTACCATATTTGAGACAGTGTCGCAAGCAAATCCCTTGCCGTTTTCCAAAAGAAGAAAGTTATGCCGGGGCGGACGTTACTAAACTTTCGTCGGGGGAGATTTGCTGTTTCATCCACCCTATGGAATTTGAATAATGCCCAACCGTGCGTGCCGATTTAAATCGTTGCTATGCGACGCCTTCGTTTTGACCAGCGAACTACCTTCCCATCTTGATCCGCGAGATGGGCTATTTGCCGAGATAGCCGCTGGCGCCTGTCAGGAAGATGCGCATGGCGATTTCGGAAATGTAGAGGGAGGACCCGCGACGGCGCAAGCCGCATTCCTCCTTTAAGTCCTCTCCGAAGATGCCCGATTGAGGCCATTTCCATTGCGGCGCGTGGCTCGGCGATGGTAGCCGTGGAATTTATCCCACGATGTCAGACGTCAGGGTGGTTTGTTGCGCAGTGACGTTTGAAAAGCCGGTGTCGTTTGCAGCCGTTTCGCCAGACGCAGGCGGGCTGGGCGAGCAGTTTTTAGTAGCGGTAATGCTCCGCCTTGTAGGGGCCGTCCACCGGCACGCCGATGTAATCGGCTTGTTTCTTTGTCAGCCGGGTCAGTTTCACGCCGATTTTTTCCAGATGCAGGCGCGCAACTTCTTCGTCCAGCTTTTTCGGCAGGCGATAGACGCCGATTTTGTAGGTGTGGCGGTTCTGCCACAAGTCCAGTTGGGCGAGGACCTGATTGGTGAAGGAATTGGACATGACGAAGCTGGGATGGCCTTCGGCGCAGCCGAGGTTCACCAGCCGGCCTTCGGCCAGCAGGTAGATGCTCCGACCATTGGGCAGATCGTAGCGGTCCACCTGCGGCTTGATGTTCACCTTCTTTACGCCTTTGGCGGTGTTGAGCCGGTCCACCTGAATCTCGTTGTCGAAATGGCCGATGTTGCAGACGATGGCCTGGTCTTTCATTTTCAGGATGTGTTCCAGCGTGATGACGTCGCAGTTGCCGGTGGCGGTGACGTAGATGTCGGCTCGGCCGAGGGTTTCTTCGATGGTGGTGACCTCGAAGCCTTCCATCGCTGCCTGCAGGGCGTTAATGGGGTCAATTTCGGTGACGATGACGCGCGCACCGAAGCCGCGGAGGGAATGGGCGCTGCCTTTGCCGACGTCGCCGTAGCCGCAGACGACGGCGGTCTTGCCGGCGATCATCACGCCGAGGGCGCGTTTGAGTCCGTCGGCCAGCGATTCGCGGCAGCCGTAAAGATTGTCGAACTTGGATTTGGTGACCGAGTCGTTGACGTTGATGGCGGGAACCAGAAGTTTCCCGGCCTCGAGCATTTGATAAAGGCGATGGACGCCGGTAGTGGTTTCTTCGGAAACGCCTTTCCATTCCCGGACGGCCCGGGTGAACCAGCCGGGACGTTCCTTGCGGCAACGTTTCAAAAGGTCCTTGATGACGGCGATTTCGTGGCTGTCGCTGGGCGTATGAACCCAGTTGTCGCCCTGCTCCATTTCGTAGCCTTTGTGGAGCAGCAGCGTGGCATCACCGCCGTCGTCCACGACCAGTTGCGGGCCGAGTCCGCCGGGGTGGGTCAGGGCGTTCAGGGTGAATTGCCAGTATTCTTCGAGGGACTCACCTTTGAAGGCAAAGACCGGAATGCCCGCCCGGGCGATGGCGGCGGCGGCGTGGTCCTGCGTGCTGAAAATGTTGCAACTGGCCCAGCGCACAGACGCACCGAGCGCCGCCAGCGTCTCGATGAGCACGGCGGTCTCAATGGTCATGTGCAGCGAACCGGAAATGCGCACGCCCTTGAGCGGCTGGAGCGGGCCGTATTTTTGGCGGCAGGCCATCAGGCCGGGCATTTCCCGCTCGGCGACTTCGATTTCGCGCCGGCCCAAATCAGCCAGCGACAGGTCGCGGACGCAGTAATCTTTTTTCTCGGCGCGAGGGGCTTTGGTCATTCGAGCGCGGGAGGGGGGTAATTTAATGGGAGGCATAAAATCCATCCGGTTTCGGTTCAGGGTTGGGGCGGAGTGTTCCTGCGGTTTGAAACCTCAATAACGTCAATCTCAATCCAAATTGAACGCGCGTTTCAGCTCCCGGACTTTGTCGGTGCGTTCCCAGGTGATATCCGGGTCGTTTTTGCCAAAGTGACCGTAATTGGTGGTTTTGCGGTAGATCGGCCGGAGCAGGTCGAGTTGTTTGATGATGTCCGCCGGCTTGAAGCTGAAAATTTCCTGAATGACCTTCTCAATTTGGGCGTCGGTAATGCCGTTGACGGCTGTGCCAAAGGTGTTGACGCACACGCTCACGGGTCTGGGATAGCCGATGGCGTAGGCAAACTGAATTTCCGCACTGGTGGCAATGCCGGCGGCGACGATGTTTTTGGCCACGTAACGGCCCATGTAGGCCGCGCTGCGGTCCACTTTGCTGGGATCTTTGCCGCTGAAGGCGCCGCCGCCGTGCCGGCCCATGCCGCCGTAGGTGTCACAGATGATTTTGCGCCCGGTCAATCCGGTGTCGCCCTGCGGCCCGCCCACGACGAACCGGCCGGTGGGATTGATGAGGTACTGCGTTTTCCTGGTGAGCAAATGTTTGGGCAGCGTTTTCTTGATGACTTCTTCGATGCAGAACTCGCGGATGGTTTTGTGTTTGACGTCCGGCGCGTGCTGCGTGGAAATGACCACGCTGGTGATCTCCACCGGTTGATCGTTCTCGTAACGAACGGAGACCTGGGATTTGGCGTCCGGGCGCAGCCATTTGACCCGGCCGCTTTTGCGGATGCGGGTCAGTTCGCGGCCGAGTTGATGGGCGAACATGATGGGGGCGGGCATCAGTTCCGGGGTTTCGTTGGTGGCGTAACCGAACATCAGGCCCTGATCGCCTGCGCCCTGTTCCGCCGTGGCCTTGCCCTCGGCCTTGCGCGCATCCACGCCTCGCGCAATGTCCGGGCTTTGCGCGGTGATGGCGTTCACAATCAACACCTTGTCCGCGTGAAACACGTCGTCCTCATGCACATAGCCGATGTCGCGAATGGCCTGCCGCGCGATGGCGTTGAAATCCAGCTTCGCCTGGGTGGTGATTTCGCCGCCAATGACGACCAGGTTCGACTTGGCGTAGGTCTCGCAGGCGACCCGGCTGTATTTATCCTGTGCCAGACAGGCGTCCAGCACGTAATCGGAAATCGTGTCGCACACCTTGTCCGGATGGCCCTCGCCGACGGATTCGGAGGAGAAGATGAAATTTTTGCTCATGACATTTTAACGTATTGACGTATCAGGATTTGATGATATAAAAGAGGAAAACCGTGTCAAATGTTTTTCGCGAATTTTTTTGACGCGCCCGGGAAAACATGTCCGCCACGTTGAAATCCCTGCGGGCGCTGGCCGACCCGACGCGGCTGCGCCTGGTTGCCCTGCTGGAACGGGATGAATTGTCCGTTGCCGAGCTGCAGGAGATCACGCGGCTGGGGCAGTCCCGGATTTCCACCCATTTGGGATTGCTGGCCGATTGCCAACTGGTGACGGCGCGGCGCGAGGGCAAACGCACGTTTTACAAGCTGAACGAACAGGCCGGCGCCCCCGCGCGCGAATTCATCGAGCTGGCCGCTCGCGGCGGCCGGGAACTGCCCGAATATGCCGGCGACCAGATCAATTTGAAGCGCGTGCTGGCCCGCCGCAAGGAACAGGCGCAGATTTATTTCAATCAAATCGCCGGGCGGTTTGACCGGGTTTATGGGCCGGGGCGCTCCTGGCAGGCGTTCGGCCATTTGCTGCTGCGGATTCTCCCCCCGCTGGTGGTGGCCGACCTCGGCTCCGGCGAAGGCCTGTTGAGCGAATTACTCGCCCGCCGCTGCCACCAGGTCATTGCCGTGGACAATTCCGAAAAAATCGTCGCTTTCGGCCGCGCCAAGGCCAAAAAAAACGGCCTGAAGAATCTGGAATTCCGTCTGGGCGATTTGCAAAATCCGCCGATCGCGCCGGCCAGCGTGGACCTGGTCATTTTGAGTCAGGCGCTGCACCACGCGGAAAACCCGGCGATGGCAATTGTCGCGGCGCACAGGATTTTGAAATCCGGCGGGCAAATCATGATTCTGGACCTGCTCCAGCATCACTTTGCCGAGGCGCGGAAACTGTATGGCGACCGCTGGCTGGGTTTTGCCGAATGCGATCTGCACCGCTGGCTCGAAGATGCCGGCTTCAGAAAAATCGAAATCAGCATCGTCGCGCGCGAAGAACAGCCGCCGCATTTTCAAACCATTCTGGCGGGAGCGGAAAAATGATCATTTCCCGCCGGATTACGCCTGCCGGCTGGCGTGGTCTTCATCGAGGTCGCGAATTTGCCGGATGATTTCCGCCAGTTTTCTGCCGGTATCGGTGAGCGCGTAATGGACTTGCCGGATTTTTCCGGGTTTTTCCCGGCGGCTGATGAGGCCGTAATCCAGCAGCTTGCGCAGCCGCTCGTTCAAGACCTTTGTGGAAATGCCGGGAATGAACCGCTCCAACTGGCCGGGGCGCGTGATGTCGCGCTCGATGGCCGCAAGCACGGCGGCGGACCATTTGCAGCCGACCACGTCTTCCAAACGCCGGTAAGCCTCTCGCTCGCCCAGAGACAAGTGCTTGTTTTTCACGCCGTCAGCTTACCCCCTTGGCGTCCGGCGGTCAGGCGGTAACTTTTTGGTAAGCGCCCACTGTTTTGTGCCCACTGGCGGAGAAGGTTTTCGCCGGTGAAATTGGTTCCGTTCTGCAGGACGCGGAACGTGTTTGAACTTGATTAAAAAATGAAAACCAAAGTTGTATTCTATCACGCGGGCTGCCCGGTATGTGTGGCGGCGGAACAAAATGTGGCCAGCGCGCTTGACCCGGCGCGTTTCAACGTGGAAATCGTGCATCTCGGCCGCGAAAAATCCCGCATCCCCGAAGCGGAACGCGCCGGCGTGAAATCCGTTCCGGCACTGGTTCTGGAGGGGCAGGCGTATCACATTAACTTCGGGGCCAGTATCGAAGCTTTGAAATAAGCTGATTGGTTGCGCCGGCTTTCTGGCGCGACGGCGTCATTCGACGATCAGATTCACCAGCTTGTGCGGCACGACGACGACTTTCTTGATTGTCTTGCCGGCGGTGAACTTTTGAACTTTTGCCGAGGCCTTCGCCGCGGCTTCGAGCGTGGCGTGGTCGGCGTTTCTCGGCATCTTGATGACGTCGCGCAATTTGCCGTTCACCTGGACCGGAATTTCAATTTCGTTCTCGGCCAGCAGCGCCGGATCAAATTGCGGCCACGGTTCGTAGGTGAGCGAAGGGGGAATTTTTCCGAAGGTGGCATGCAGGCGCGCCCAGAGTTCCTCCGCCAGGTGCGGCGCGAACGGCGCCAGCAATTGCAAAAACGTTTTCATCACCGCCCACGGCCTGGTCGGCCAGGTGTTCGCCTCGTTGACGAACACCATCAGCGCCGAAATCGCCGTGTTGAACCGCAGGTTGTCCAAATCCTCGGTGACTTTTTTGATGCAGGCGTGGAGCGTCTTCAATTGCGCCGGTGTGGCGGCGACCTCGGCGATGTCGCCGTTCAACAAAATTAAATCCAAAAGGTCTTTCCGGCTCTGCGGCTCTGCGCTCAAGGTTTCCGCCTGTTCAAAGGCCGTTTCCGATTTCTCGTCCACAAACAATCGCCAGACGCGGCCCAGGAAGCGGGAGACGCCTTCGACGCCGCGGGTGCTCCACGGTTTGACCATTTCCAGCGGGCCCATGAACATTTCGTAAAGCCGGAACGCGTCCGCGCCGTATTCGGCCAAAATGTCGTCGGGATTGACCACGTTGCCGCGGCTCTTGGACATCTTCTGGCCGTCCTCGCCGAGGATGAGGCCTTGATTGACGAGCTTGAAAAAGGGTTCCGGTGTGGAGACGTAGCCGAGATCGAACAGCACTTTGTGCCAGAACCGCGCGTAGAGCAGGTGCAGGACGGCGTGTTCGGTGCCACCCACGTATAAATCCACGCCGGCGGCCCGGCGCCGGGACGCCATCCAGTATTGTTCGGCCTCGCGGCCGACAAAGGCAGCGGCGTTGTGCGGGTCCAAATAACGCAAGTAATACCAGCACGAGCCGGCCCATTGAGGCATGGTGTTGGTCTCGCGCCGGGATCCATCGGGCAGATGAACCCAATCGCGCGCGCGGGCCAGCGGCGGTTGACCGTCGGGCGTGGGCTTGTAATCCTCCAGGATCGGCGGCAAAACCGGCAGCGCGCTTTCCGGCAAGGCTTCGTGATACCAATGACCGGCTGCGTCGCGCTTCCAGACAATGGGGAACGGTTCGCCCCAGTAACGCTGCCGGCTGAACAGCCAGTCGCGAAGTTTGTAATTGACGGCGCGTTGGCCGAGCCCCTTGGCTTCGAGCCAGGCGGTGATTTTCTTTTTGGCTTCGGCAGTGGGCAGGCCGTCCAGGGAAATTTCGGAGTTGGCCGAGTTGATGGCCACGCCGTCGCCGACGAATCCGCGCCAATCGGTGTTCGGGTCCGGCGGCTGAACGACCTGGACGATGGGCAGTTTGAATTTCGTCGCAAATTCAAAATCGCGCGTGTCGTGCGCCGGCACCGCCATGATGGCGCCGGTGCCGTAGCCGGCCAGGACGTAATCGGCAATCCAGATGGGAATTTTTTGGCCGTTGACGGGGTTGACGGCATAGGCGCCGGTGAAGACGCCGGTTTTTTCCCTGGCCAGTTCGGTGCGTTCGAGGTCGGACTTTTGGGCGACAGCGGCCTTGTATTGTTCGACGGCGTGGCGGTGTTCGGGCCTCGTGATCTGATCCACCAGCTTGTGTTCCGGCGCCAGAACCATATAAGTGGCGCCGAACAGGGTGTCCGGACGGGTGGTGAACACGCGGAGGACTTCAGACGAGCCGTCCAGACGAAAATCCACCTCCGCGCCTTCGCTGCGGCCAATCCAGTGGCGCTGCATTTCCTTGAGCGATTCAGGCCAGTCAATGGAATCCAGGTCGTCCAGCAACCGTTCGGCGTAGGCGGTGATGCGCAGCATCCATTGGCGCATGGGCCGGCGCACGACGGGAAAGCCGCCGACTTCGGATTTGCCTTCCACGACTTCTTCGTTGGCCAGGACGGTGCCGAGTTGTTCGCACCACCAGACCGGCGCTTCGGTGACGTAGGCCAGACGCCGGGAATCGCGGTAGTTCCGTCTCTGTTCCTCAGTCTGGCAATCGGGCGGGTAAGTGAGCGTCTCCAGAGGTTCGGCACGGTTGGTTTTGGGGTTGAACCAGGAATGGTAGAGCCGGAGAAAAATCCACTGCGTCCACTTGAAATACTCCGGGTCCGTAGTATTGACCTCGCGCGACCAGTCGTAACTGAAGCCCAGGCTTTGGATCTGGCGCTTGAACGTGGCGATGTTTTGCCCGGTGGTCTGGCGCGGGTGCTGGCCGGTTTTGACGGCGTATTGCTCGGCGGGCAGACCAAAGGCGTCCCAGCCCATCGGATGGAGCACGTGAAATCCCTGCGCGCGTTTGTAGCGGGCCAGAATGTCCGTGGCGGTGTAACCTTCCGGATGGCCGACGTGCAACCCCGCGCCGCTGGGATAGGGAAACATGTCCAGGATGTAAAATTTACGCGGCAACTGCGCCGCGGAAACCGGCCCGGCAAGGTGGTGGCGCCGGGCAAAGGGATGGGAGGCGGGAATGTCCTCGCCCGGATTGAAGGCGCGGAAGGTCTGTTGCTCGTCCCAAAAGCGCTGCCATTTGGGTTCAATCAGATGAAACGGATATGGTCTGCGGCGACTCGACATTGAACCGCGGATTTTGCGGAAAAATCGGGCAGCGGGCAATGGCGGAGTTGGCCGCGCCGGTCAGAGAAATTTCCGAATCGCTGTTTCATCGCCGGGCGTGCCCAGCAAATACAATTTGCCGTTCTGAATCCACGTGGCCACGCTCACATTGTTGATGCGGGAGATGCGCGGCGGGCCGGAATCCGGCGCGTCTTTGACGGCGGTGCGCTCCACCACAAACAGCCACAGATCGCCAGGTGTGTTGGGCGGCAGCGGTTTGCCGGTGCGAAAGCAAATCATGGACACTTTAGCGCCAAACCAGTCTTTGATGGCGCAGCCGGTGGCCGGCATCTGTTCCAACGGTGCCGGCAAATGGTAATCCGCCGGCGCGTCGTGCCGGGCCAGGTAATTCTGGATTTGCTGCAAATCATTCGTCGCCACATCCATGCCGTAGCTGCTGGTCGCGTAGCTGATCATTGCGCTTTGGAAATGAGCCAGCGTATTCGCCAAAGCCGGCCGGCGATGCGGCAGCCCGGAGACGGCCAGAACAGCCAGAGCAACGATGATGGCCGCGACGGCCGCCACCAGGGTGATTTTTTCGCGTTGGGCGCGGGCCTTTGCCTGAGCCGCCTGTTCGTAAATAATTTGTTCCTTGAGGCCGGCGGGAACGGGAATCTGCCGGATTTTTTCGCGCAGGGCCTTTTGCCGGGCGCAATGCTCTTCAAACCAGCGCCTCAGATCGGGGCTGGCCTGGGCGAGGGTGACGGCCTCGGCGATTTGCGGATCGGCCAGGTCGGCCTCGCTGCGATAGAGCAATAACAGGTTTTTGGCTTCGTCGCGGGTCATGGCGGGGGAAGACGGCGCTGGGGATCGGCCAGGAGCTGATGCAATTTGGAAAGGCCGCGCGCCAGGCGCGATTTCACCGTGCCCAGCGGCACGCCGAGAATTTCAACCATTTCATTGTAGGAACAATCTTGCAGATAAAACAGCGCAACCGGCGCCTGATAAATCTCGTCGAGCTGCGCCAGCGCGGCGAGCACTTGCGCGGTGTCCAGGCGGTTGACATCGGCGGGCGAAACCGCCGGCAATTCCGTGGCCGCCGCGTCCAGTTCCACCTGCGGAAAACGCGTCTGCCGCCGCCGCGAGGCGAGAAATTCGCGGTGCAGGGTGGTGAACAGCCAGGTTTTCACTTTGGACACATCGCGCAACTGATGGCCCTTGGCCGCCCAGATGCAAAACGTCTGTTGCGTCAAATCACAGGCTTCCGACTCGTTGCGCGTCAGGCTGAAGGCAAACTGATACAACCCGGCGTAATGACGGGCAACCAGACCTTCAAAATCCACGCTGTCGGCCATTGGCGGCGTCAAAGTTGAGAGTAAATGGTGCGCTCCGGGTTCCCGGCAATAATTTTTGTCGGCGGCAAAACCATTTTCCTCCCGGCGCCGCCTCCTGGCAAGCGCGAAGCGCGCGCAATTTTCCGGGAACATTTTCGGGATTCGCTCCTCTGAATGCTCGGAAAACCGGTTGAACAATGGGACCGGCTCTGCATCGCCGGCTCGGTTTCCTCAAGAACGGAGTTTTATGCAAACAACAAATCACGTAAAAACGAAAAATCGTCGGTGGACAGCGCGGAGGCTTCTGGTGCTCTGGACAGCCTTGGGCACGGCCGGTTTCGTTCATGCGCAAAACGCTTATGTCCAGCATAATCTGGTCTCTGACCTGCCGGGCCTGGCGGACAACACAGACACGAATCTCCTGAATCCGTGGGGCATCGCCTTCAGCCCATCCGGACCGTTTTGGGTCTGTGCCAATCACAGCGGGTTGTCCACGGTTTACAACAGCACCGGCGCCGTGCAATCGCTCGTGGTCACCATCCCGCCACCGGCCGGCGGCACCCCGCCCGCCGCGCCGACGGGCATTGTTTTCAACAACACCTCCAGCTTCATCGTCGCCACCAATGCGGCCAAATTTATTTTTGCCACGGAGGACGGGACCCTCTCGGCCTGGGCCAGTGGAACTGACGCCGTGTTGAAGGTGGACAATTCCCTGTCGGGCGCCATTTACAAGGGCCTGGCCCTCGGCAGCGCCAGCGGCAGCAACTATCTTTACGCCACCGATTTTCACAACGGCAGGGTGGACGTGTTTGACGGAACCTTCCATCCCGTCGTCTGGCCCGGCGCCTTCACCGACACCAACCTGCCGCCGGGATATGCGCCGTTTGGCATTGAGACCATCGGAACGAACGTGTTTGTGACTTACGCCAAACAAGACGCCAATGCTGAGGACGACGTGCCCGGCCCGGGCAACGGCTATGTGGACGTTTACGATACGCGCGGGAATTTTGTAAAGCGGTTTGCCTCGAACGGCGCTTTGGATTCACCATGGGGCATGGCCCTGGCGCCGGCAAACTTCGGAATTTTCGCCAACCAACTGCTGATCGGCAATTTTGGCGACGGCACGATCAACGCTTTCGATCCGGCAAGCGGTTTGCTGGTGGGCACGCTCAAGGATACCAACGGCGCGCCGATGGCGATCGAAGGGCTTTGGGGATTGAAATTTGGCAATGGCGGCAATGGCGGCGCCACCAACGTGCTTTACTTTACTGCCGGCATTGCGGCGGGCGGGGCGCTGGAAGACCACGGTTTGTTCGGCAGCCTGGCCGTGGCTGTTCCGCGGCGAACACCCGGCACAACGGGCGTGACGGTCGCGCCGAACGGCACCCTGCGGTTTTCACCCGCTGTCGTCAATATCAATGTGGGCGACAGCGTGCTTTGGACATGGGCCGGCTCCGGTCATACGTCCACCAGCGGCACCAACGGCGTGCATGGAGATGACAACGGCGTGCCCAGCGGGTTGTGGGATTCCGGTTTTCTGTCCTCCGGCGCGAGGTTCACCAATACCTTCACCGCGGCGGGCAATTTCGCGTATTATTGCACTCCACATGCAGGCTTTGGGATGACCGGCGAAGTCATGGTGGCGGCAGTGGATTTGCCGCCGGCGACCGCCATTTTCAGTCCGACGAACGGCGCTGTGTTCGCTGCGCCCGCCAACATCACAGTGCGCGCCACCGCCGGAGACAGCGACGGCACGGTGACCAACGTGCAATTCCGTCTCGGCCCGAATGTGCTGGCCAACGTGACCGCCGCACCGTATTCGGCGACGACCAGCAACCTGGCCGCCGGCAACTACACGCTCACGGCCATCGCCACAGACGATGCCGGCCTGTCCGCCACCAATTCCGTGGTCATCAGCGTCGTTACGCCGGTGGCGGTAACACTGGCCGGACCGACGGCGACGTTGGGAACCGGTTTCCAATTCAGCTTTTCGGCGAATACGGGCTTGAGCTACGTCGTCCAGTTTTCGACCAACCTCGCGGCAGCGAACTGGATCCCGCTTTTGACCAACGTAGCCGCCAGCAATCCGGTGATTTTCACAGATCTCCATGCGACAAATCCATCGGCCTTCTACCGCGTCGGACGGTTGCCAAATCCATGAATGGCTCGCGAGGAATTGGATCATGCGCTTGTGGCCTTGGGCCGTGCTGACCGCCGGCCTGCTGATTTTGCACCACGCGAAATTGGGGGGCGCTCCCGTGCCGACCAATGCCGTTGACCCGACGGCACGCACGTTTGCCGGGCGCGGCGTGGTGCGGGAAATCCATCGCCCTGAACCGATCGTCGTCATCCAGCATGAGGCGATTTCCAATTACATGAGCGCCATGACCATGCCGTTCCGGGTCCGCCAACCGTCGGCGCTGGCAAATCTGCATCCGGGCGACGAAATTACGTTTCAACTGCACGTGACCGCTACGACGAGCTGGGTTGACCGGATCGAGAAAGTCGGAACCACGGTGGCGCTGCCGGTCAAAAATGTTGAACCGGCGGTGACGATGAATTCAATGGCGGCAAACCCGCTGCTCGATTGTAAATTTACCAACGAACTGGGCCAGCCCGTGCGCCTGGGCGATTTTCAGGGTCAGGCGCTGGGAATCACATTTTTCTACACGCGCTGTCCGCTGCCGGATTTCTGTCCACGACTGTCGAAAAATTTTCAGGAAGCCGAGAAAAAACTTGAGGCCATGACCGGTGCGCCGACCAACTGGCATTTGCTCTCCGTCTCATTCGATCCGCAATTCGACACGCCGGCGATGCTCAAGGCTTACGGCGAAAGTTATCATTACGACCCGGCACACTGGAGTTTTCTGACCGGGTCGCCGACCACCATCGCGGTGCTGGCCCGCGCCTGCGGCGTGGAATACGCGCCCGACGGCGGCGCGATCAATCATAATTTCCGCACGCTGATCATTGACGCCCGCGGACGATTGCAGATGGTTTTTCCCTTTACCGGCGATTTTTCCGCGAGCCTGGCCGATCAGATGCTCAAAGCCGCCGCGGCAGCGAATCCTCTGCCGCCGGAAAACTCCCAATGAAAAGGCCCGTTCCCAGGCTTTGGTTCCCCGCCACCCTGCGCCCCGCGAAACGGTGCGTTTTCTTGTCAAGGGATTATCGGCGATGGGCCGTCGCTCTTGTTCTGAATGCCGGCCTGGGTTCGTCGCTGTTTCTCCTTTCTTGTGCGGCGTTCAAGTCCGGCACGGTCGTCGCGCCGCTGGAAATTCCCGGCGCGCATTTCACGGGCAACCAGGTGTGCGCCCAGTGCCACGCGTCCATCGTCCGCAACTTTCCGGCCAGCCCGCACGCCGGGTTAAGTCCGGCAAACCTCTCTCTGCCTGGCGGCGCCAGTTGCGAAGCCTGCCACGGGCCGGGCAGCAAACACGTTGAGGCCGGCGGCGACGCTCAATTCATCATCAATCCCGGCCGGTCGCCGGAGGCCTGTCTTCGCTGCCATTTGGCAACACGAACGGAATTTCAACTGCCCGTGCATCATCCGGTCCTCGAAGGCCGGATGAGTTGCGCCGACTGTCACGACCCGCACGGCGGCGACATCTACAAACCGGCGGGCGGCCTGGCGATGGCGCGGCAGAACGAAAACTGCGCGCAATGCCACCGGGAGCAAACGCGGCCGTTCGTGTTCGAGCATCCGGCGCTGCGCGAAGGCTGCACGGTCTGTCACAACCCGCACGGCTCGATCAATCGCGCGTTGCTCACGCAGGCGGACGACAATTTGTGTCTGCGTTGCCACGCCCAGACGCAGGGAACCGCGGGCGCCGTTTACATCGGCAGCATTGATCACATGTCCTTTCTGCCAGTGGGCACGTGCTGGTCCTGCCACACGGCCGTGCACGGCTCGGACGTGGACCCCCGGCTGCGATATTGAACGCAAAACGTGAAACGTGATGCGTGAATCGAAGAAACAAACGGATGGCCGCGCGCCCGCCGGCCCTGTTTCACGTTGCGCGTTTCATGTTTCATTCGCTGCCTTTCCTCTGGCCGGCCTCCTGTCACTTGTCGGCGTTTCGCTTTTCGCCGCCGAAACAAATATCGTTTCCTTCGATCGCGACGTGCGGCCGATTTTCGAGCAAAGCTGTTTCCGCTGTCACGGACCGGTCAAGCCCAAAAGCGATTTTAGGCTTGACAGCCGCGCCGGGGCGCTCCAGGGCGGTGACGACAACACCAACGACATCGTCCCCGGCCACAGCGACCGGAGCATGTTGATCCGTTATGTGGCCGGATTGGACAGGGAAATTCGCATGCCGCCGGAGGCCAGCGGGTTGCCGCCGCTCACGCCGGCGCAAGTCGCCACGCTGAAAGCGTGGATTGATCAGGGCGCGCCGTGGGGCACGAACGCCGGACCGCCGGTGTTGGTATTCGACGTCTCGCCAACGCTGCGCTGGATCGGCGTCAGCGGCGACGAGAAAAAGTTCCGCGAACTGGAAGGCCTTCCCGCCGGATTCGGCGGCGGCGTGGCGGATTTTTACAGTCAGCAGCGCAACGGCGATTCGACCTTGACGCTGTCCGGCCACGCCCTGTTTCCTGAACGCGATCTCAAATTCTCGCTCCAACTGGAAAAAAACAGCGTTGGATTCGTGGACGGCGGGGTGGAAACCTGGCGGAAATACTACGATGACACCGGCGGCTATTATCCGGGATTCACGCCGCCAAGCTATTCACTGGGCCGGGATTTGTTTGTGGACCTCGGGCGCATCTGGCTGGATTTGGGCTGGACGCCGCGCCGCGGGCCGAACGTCGTGCTCGGCTACGAATACCGATTCCGGCAGGGCAATGAAGCTTCGCTGGCCTGGGGCGCAGTTCCCCCGGGCGCCGGCATCAAGAGCATTTACCCCAACGTCCAGGGCGTAAGCGAGCACACGCACATTTTGAAACTGGACATCACGGAGAAATGGCGCGGCTGGGAGATGGAAGACCACGCGCGTGGCGAATTTTACCGGCTCGGCGAATCGCGCGACGACATGCCCGCACTTCCAATCATCGGTAGCCAACAACAACGGAACCAGAAGGTGACCTACACGCAGGGCGCAAACACTTTCCGCGTCGAACGGCAGATCACCGACTGGTGGCGCGTTTCGGCGGGGAGTTTGTATTCCCGGTTCGATGGCACGACATTTTTTCAGCTCAACGCCGCCGATTCGTTTGGGGCGCTCGTCCCCAACACCTATTGGCGCGCGGACGGGGTGACGCTGGAGCGCGATTCGCGCGTGGTCAGCCTGGCCACCCTGCTGTTGCCGGTCAACGGCTTGAGCGTTTCGGCCGCCGGACAGGCCGAATGGACGCACGAACAGGGCTTCGGCAACGTGGCGCTGGATTTCGGCGATCCCACGCCCACCTTTCCGGGTATCGTGAGCGCGAATCAGGATCAGACCGAATTTTCGGAAAATTTCCGCGCTCAATTCAATCGCCTGCCGCGCACCGTTCTCTTTGCCGAGGCGCGCCTGCAACAGGAAAGCGTCGCGCAATCCGACCAGGCAAACGGCGGCATTACGGCGGTGGATATGGATTTTCTGCCGAACAATTCCATCGGCCAGCACACTGACGCGCTCAATCACCTTTACGACGCCCGCGCCGGCTTTACGTCGTCGCCGTGGCCGTGGCTGGAATTTGGCGGCCACTATCGGCGCCGCGAGAGCAGCACCGGCTACAACAACCTCGCCTTCGAACCGGGCAACGGTTATCCCGGCTTCATCACCCATCGCGACATCGCACTGGACGAAATCGAGAGCCGGCTCGTGCTGCGCCCGGCCGTGTGGCTGAATGCGCGGTTGACCTACGATTGGGATGTGACGCGTTATTCCAGCGTGACTGCCGGCGCGACGAATTTTCCTGACGGCGGCCCGCTGCTCGATGGCCGGACGGAGTCGGATCGCGTGGGGCTGAATTTGATGTTCACGCCGCTGGCGCGGTTTTGGTTTTCCGCCTCGTTCACCTACGGCTGGTCACGCACGACCACCGAGAGCGCCGCCGCACCGGAAGTCGCGCCGTATTTCGGCAACACCTGGACGGCGGGTGCGAGTGCCGGTTGGGCGTTGAACGCGAAAACGGAGATGAACGCCGGTTATGCCTTTTCGCGCTCCACTTACGGGCAAAACAACACGGCCGGCTTGCCGTTGGGCCTGGATTTCACCCGCCATGAACTGCGCGTGGGCCTTACACGGCAAATCACCAAACGGCTGTCCGGCAGCCTGCGCTGCCAGTTTTCCGATTATTCCGAGCCAAGCTCCGGCGGCGTGAACAATTTTACCGCCCACGGCGTTTTCGCGACGTTGGCTTACAAATGGCCGTGAGCCGTGAAAGGGGAAAGGGATGGGCGAAAACGCTTCTGTTCACGCGTCACGTTTCACGTCCCACCACGTCAACCGCAAACCTTCCAGAGTCAAATCCGGTTTGACGGCGGAAATTTCCGGCAGTTTGGCCGCCATCAGTTCCGCGTAACCGCCCGTGGCCACGACCGGCAGGCGCTCCGCCTGCAAGGCGCGTTTCAATTCGGCAATCAATTCGCGCACCAGGCCGCGATAGCCGTGCACGGCGCCAATGAGCATGGCCTGCTCGGTGCTTTTGCCCACCACCGAGCGGATTTCGCGGATGCGGATGCGCGGCAGCAATGCCGTTTTTTCGTGCAGATAATCCGTCATCGCCGCCAGTCCCGGCGCGATGACGCCGCCGGCGTAACGGCCCGCTGCATTGACCACGTCAAACGTCACCGCCGTTCCAAAATCCACCACGACCACCGGCGCGCCGAAATGTTGTTTGGCTGCCACGGCGTTGGCCAGCCGGTCGGCGCCGATGGTTTCCGGCCGCGGATAATCAATGCCTACGCCGCGCACGGTCCGGAAATTCAACTCCAGCGTGTCCAGTTTCCAAAACGCGCGAATCATTCGGCGCACCAGCGGCGTGGCGCGCGGGACGACGCTGCACAGCGCCGCGCCGGAGATTTTCTCCGCGCCGACAAATTTTTTCACCCGCGCCGATGCGCCGCCGTCGAACCATTCGCGCGTGGGAAAATGAATCAACCGGCGCACGCGCCGCTCGTCCGCCAGGCCGAGGTGCGTGTGCGTGTTGCCGAGGTCCAAAAGCAAAAGCATAAATCCGCCCATGGCGCGAATGATCCCGAATTCGACGGCGTTTTTCAAAAATTCACAGCCGTTTGCATCCGGCGCAAATTCATTTCTCCAGCGTCACATCGCCGCCGGTGATGCGCTCCAGGCGACCGTGTTCGGTGCGCAGGAGCAGTGCGCCGGTCTCATCCAGGGATTCGGCGCGGCCACGCAGTTTGCGGTGGCCGATGTGGACCACGACATCCTGGCCGAGGGTGGCGCAATGAGATTCCCATTCGGCGGCAATGTCCTTGAATTTTCCGGCGCTGAGGCGGGCGTAATCGTCATCCAGCGCGCGCAGCACCGCGGCGGCCAGCGCCGGACGAAAGATTGTCCGACCGGATTCGATTTTCAGCGAGGTGGCGGTTTTTCTCAAATCGGCCGGCAGTTCGTGGGCGCCGACATTCACGTCCAGACCGATGCCGAGGATGACATGGCGGACGCGATCCAGTTCAGCGCTTAATTCGGTCAGGATGCCGGCGAATTTTTTGCCACCGAGCAACAGGTCGTTCGGCCATTTGATTTCCGGCAGAAGATTGGTTTCGGAAACGACGGCGCGGCGCAGGGCGGCGGCGGCGGTGACGGTCAGTTGGGTGGTTTCCTGCGGGCGCAAATCGGGCCGCAGGAGGATGGAAAACCAAAGCCCCTTGCGCGCGGGAGAAAGCCATTTGCGGCCCAGCCGGCCGCGTCCGCGCGTTTGCGATTCGGCAAAGATCACGATCCCTTCGCGGACGCCGTCCCGCGCCAGTTTTTCGACCACGTCGTTGGTGGAGGTGGTCTGCTCGAACACGCGGATGTCGCGGCCGATGATTCGGGTCTGGCCGAGCCGCGCCAGCAGGTCGTCCGCCAGCAACCGATCCGGCTCGCCGGCCAGCCGATAACCCCAATGGGGTTCGGCCTGGATGTCAAAGCCCACGCGGCGCAGGTCCTCAATGTGCGCCCAGACGGCTGCGCGGCTGATGCCCAGTTGTTCGGCCAGTTGCGTGCCGGACAGGCCGCCGGGATGGGCGCGCAGCGCCGAGAGAATTTTGGCATCGGGAGTCATGGCTCAAAATCCAGTCCGATGTCCACCGCACGGGCGGAGTGGGTGAGGGCGCCGACGGAAATGAAATCCACGCCGGTCCGGGCGATGGCGCGAACGGTTTTCAGGGTCACGCCGCCGCTGGCTTCGGTGCGGGCGCGGCCATTCACGAGCCGGACCGCAGCTCGCAGGTGCTTCAAATCCATGTTGTCCAGCAGCACGATGTCGGCGCCGGCTTCCACGGCCTGCGTCACCTGCCTGAGGGTGTCGGCTTCCACTTCAATTTTCAACTGCGGAAATTTTTTTCGCGCGCGGGCGACGGCGGCAGCGACGGCATTGGGTTTTTCATTTCGCAAGGCGGTCAGGTGATTGTCCTTGATCAAAATCATGTCGAAAAGGCCCAGGCGATGATTTTTCCCGCCGCCGCAGGCGACGGCGTATTTCTCAAAGCGCCGCCAGCCGGGCGTGGTTTTGCGGGTGTCGAGAATCTGCGCTCCGGTTCCGTGAACCGCGGCGACGAATTGCGCGGTCAACGTCGCCACGCCGGAGAGCCGCTGCAGGAAATTCAACGCCACGCGTTCGGCGCTCAAAATGGCGCGGGCCGGGCCGTGAATTTTCAGCAGCGCGGCGCCGGCGGCCACAGGCTGGCCATCGCGGGCGCACTGTTTGATTTGGATGCGCGGCGACAAAGCCCGAAAGGCCGCCTCCGCAAAAGACAGGCCGGCCAGGACCAGATTTTCCCGGGCGCGCAGGACGGCGACGGCGGTGGCGCCGGCGGGAATCACCGCCAGGGTGGTGACGTCGCCCCGGCCAAGATCCTCGGCCAGCGCGGCGCGGACGGCTTTGCGGATTTCGGCGGCGGATAATTTCACGGCGCCAAGGTGTCGGCAAAACCCGGCCGGGAAAAGGAAAAAGCGGCGGAGGAAACGGATTTGATTCCTCGTTCGGAATGTTTCATTCTTCGGGGCGTGAATATTCCCGAACACCGTCAGGCCATTGACCGGCTGGACGCGCAGATCGTGCGGCTGCTCAACGCACGCACGCGCCATGTGCTGGCCATCGGCGACATCAAACGCCGGGCCGGCGAGGAGATTTACGCGCCGCACCGGGAACGCGCCGTGCTCGACCGCGTGACGGCGCTGAATCAAGGGCCGATGACCGATGAGCAATTGCGCGCCGTTTACCGGGAAATCATGTCTGCCGCGCTGGCGCTCGAAAAGACCATGATCATTGCCTACCTCGGCCCGGAAGCCACCTTCACTCATCAGGCAGCCATCCGGCGGTTCGGTTCCAGCCTGAACTACGCCGCGCAGAAGACCATTACCGACGTGTTCATCGAGGTCAGCAAAGGCCGCGCCGATTACGGCGTCGTGCCCGTGGAAAATTCCACCGAAGGCATCGTCACGCACACGCTGGACATGTTTGTGGACAGCGATTTGAAGATCGTTTCGCAAATCGTTTTGCCGATTCAATACTGTCTGGCCGCCAAAACCAAAACGGCCCGGGCCAGGATCGGGAAGATTTACGTCCATCCGCAGGCGCTCGGACAGTGCCGCTCGTGGATTCAGAACAACCTGCCGCAGGCGGAAATTCTGGAGGCCTCCTCCAACGCGCGCTCGGCCGAACTGGCCGCCCGGGACCGGACGGCCGCCGCCGTGACCGGCTTTCTGGCCGCCGAAAAATACGGTTTGCAAATCCTGGAACCGGACATCCAGGACAACGCCGCCAACGCCACCCGCTTTCTGGTGCTGGGCCGCCAGTGCAGTCCGCCCACTGGCCGCGACCGCACCAGCCTGATGATTTCCGTTTCGGACAAGGTCGGGGCGTTGCACCAGGCCCTGTCGGCCTTCCGCCGTTACAAAATCAACTTGACAAAAATCGAGTCGCGCCCCAGCAAGCGCCGGGCGTGGGAGTATTTTTTCTTCATTGATTGCGACGGCCATGCGCAGGACAAGGACGTGGCCCGGGCCATCGAACTGCTGGGCCGGCACTGCCACTTCGTCAAAATCCTCGGTTCCTATCCCAACGCGGAATGAATCCCCTCGCCAAAGCCCGGGAAGTCTTTGACGTGGAAATTGCGTCGCTAAAACAGGTGCGCGCGCAACTGGACCGGTCGTTCGCGCTGGCGGTCGAAGCCGTCGTCGAAACGCTCAAACGCCGCGGCAAACTGGTCGTCGTCGGAATCGGCAAGTCCGGAAACATCGGCCGGAAAATTGCCGCCACGCTCACCAGCACCGGTTCGACCGCCGTGGTGTTGGACCCTGTGGATGCCGTGCACGGCGACCTGGGGATCGTCAGCGACGGCGACCTGATTCTGGCCTTGAGTTACTCCGGCGAATCGGAGGAACTGCTCCATCTGCTGCCGGCGCTCAAACGCTTTTCCGTCAAAATCATTTCCTTCACCGGCAATCTGAAATCCTCGCTGGCGCGGCACAGCGACCTGGCGCTGAACATCAAAGTGCCGCGCGAGGCCTGTCCCTTCAATCTGGCCCCCACCAGCAGCACGACGGCCATGCTGGTGCTGGGCGACGCGCTGGCCATGGCGGTGCTGCAGGCGCGCGGCTTCCGGCAAAAGGATTACGCGCGGCTGCATCCCGGCGGCGCCATCGGCCGCGCCATGCTGCTCAAGGTCGGGGACATCATGCGCACGGGCGAACGCAACGCTGTGGCGCATGAAAATCTGCCCGTCAAGGAGGCGTTGCTGGTGATGACGCGCGCCCGCTCCGGCAGCCTGAGCGTGGTCAACGCGCGCCGCAAACTGGTGGGCGTGTTCACCGACGGCGATTTCCGGCGTCGCATGGCGGCTGACGGGAACCTGCTCTCCCAACCGCTTAAAAAAGTGATGACGCGGAATCCGGTATGCATTTCCGAAAATGCCCTGGCCGCCGAGGCCTTGAAAATTTTCAACGAACGGAACGTGGACGATTTGATTGTGGTAAACGCAAAACACGAGCCGGTCGGCCTGGTGGACTCGCAGGATCTGCCGAAGTTGAAAATCATGTGACGCGCCGGGAAAGCTCCAGTTGCGGGGCGGCGTCATGGAGGGGCTCCCGTTGACCGCCGTCCACCGGGGCGTGGGCGAGCCGGCGCTGCCGTCGCTCCTGTTCGATGACGCGCAGGGGGTCTATTTTGGCGCAGCGCAGCCGCAGCAGGGCTTTCAACCACGTGAGCGGGTCCCGAAGCAGCCGGACTTTTTTGCCCTCCTGAAAGGAGCGTGAGCGGTAATTCACCGGCAGTTCCACCGGGCGATAACCTTTGCGAATGAGCTTGATGAGCAGCTCGAAATCAAAATCAAACCGGTCGCACTCCCATTCCAATCCGTAAAGGCAATCCCGGCGGAAGACTTTGAACATGGTGAAGGGGTCGCGCAGGCGCTGGAGGAACAGCAGGTTGATGAGCGCGGTGAAAAACCAGTGGCCGAGATTGAACCACACACTCAAGAGCCGCCGTCCGGTAAATTGTCGCATTTTCATCACGTGACGTCCGCCGTGGCGGGAGCCGAGCACGAAGGCGCTGCGGCCGGCGAGCAGTTGCTCCAGCAACGCCTCGTAGTCCTCAAGATCGTATTCCAGGTCGGCGTCCTGGATCAACACGAAGTCGCCGGTGGCGGCCTTCAGGCCGGCGCGGACGGCGCGGCCCTTGCCGCGCGGCCGGTCTTCCAGAATCAACTTCACGCGGGGATGATTTTGATATTGACGGGCGATTTCGCGCGTGCCGTCGGTGGAGTGGCTTTCCACGACGATGATTTCCATTTGGAGGCCGGGCAGTTCCTTGCGCAGCAGGGCGTCCATCAGCACGCCGAAGGTCTTCGCTTCATTGAAGACCGGGACGATGACGGACAACACCGGTTGCGGGCGGCACTCTGATTTCCGGGCAAAGGCCATGATGCCGCTGGCGACCAGTCGCCGCGGTCGAAGCTGCGCGGCGCGGGGCAGGAGGCGCCCGGCCCCGTTCAACATCGGGGTGAGGATCGGCACGGGAAAACGCGCGAAATTTTTTTGGATGTAATCGAAATTGAGAATTTTCCAGCCCGCTTGAACGATCAGGTCGCGAAAACCGGCTTTGAACAGCGCGGTCTGAAGCGTTTGACGGTCGAAATAGGTGAGATGCTCGGTTTTGAATTCCATCCATTTCTGACGCAGAAAGCGGGCCGACCAGGAATCCAGGGACGGAGTGGCCACAAACAGCACGCCGCCGGGCTTGAGCAGGCGATGAATTTCCCGGAGAAAATCCAGCGGCGCGCGGACGTGTTCCAGCACATCGGAAATCACGCAAAGGTCGAAGCGGGCGTCCGGGAATTTTGCCTGCGACAATTCGCCGCAGAAAACCTCGCCGTTTTTCAATTGCCGCCGCGCCTTTTCGCAGGCGGCGGGCGAGTATTCGACGCCAGTGACGCGCCAGCCGGCGCCTTCCGCCACCGCCAGGAAATCGCCTTCGCCGCATCCGATTTCCAGCAATTGACCGGCGGACCCGCCGCGGTAACGGCCGATTTCCGACAGATACAGTTGGGCAGTGGCGCGTTTGAGTTCGCGGACGGTTTGCTGGTCGGACGGGCTGTTGCCCCCCAGAAAATAGTTGGCGCCATAAATCCTGGCCAGTTCATCGTCGCTCGGCTGCGGGTTCAGAAACATCAGCCCGCAATCGTCGCAGCGCACCACGCGGCAGCCGGCGGCGGAAAAAAGATAATAAATCCTGGCGCTGCCGCAGACGTGGCAGGATTTGACTGCGGGGCGTTCGGAGGCGGAGGCGTTCATTGGGGCAAAGGGGTGGGGTTAATGCTGCGGCGGGCGCGGATCAGGCGGGTAACTGTCAGCGCAACGACGGTTCCCGCGGCCAGCCAAAATAAAAGACAGGCCAGCCGCCAGTACCGCGGGCGATACGTGAACACGATGTGGTAACGGCCCGGCCGGTCCAGATAAATGCCCTTGAAGGCGCGGTTGACGGTGAGCACCGCCTGGACCTGGCCATTGGCCGTAGCGGTAAAATCCCTGGCCTGCCCTTCCGTCAGGCAGACCACGCCGGCGGACGTCGCGTGAATGTCGAAGGCGGTGGAGTTGGGCAGCAGTTGATAATTCGTCGCCGGGGCGACGTCGCCGGGTGCGGTGTTTTTCAATGCGCGCAGGCCGGGATGGTTTTGAATTTCGCCGGGTGTCAGGGCGATGAAAGGTTGCGTCCCGTGCGCCTGGAGGTAACGGATGAATTCGTCGGTGGAGGAAAGGGCGACCACCCGGTCCGAAAAAAACGCCCGCGGCCAGCACTGCGGATTTTCCAAAACGGTCAGGCCGCCCTGCTCGACGACAGGGAAGGCGGCCCGGGTCCGCGGCCCGATTTCCTGATCCGCCAACAGGTATTTGACATTCAGCAAATTCAAAAGCGGCTGGGCCGCCGGCGGGTCGAGCAGATCAATCATCCAGTCCCGCTCCAGTTTCAGCCCCGGGCTGTGGCGGATCAAACGAATGAATTCGCCGTTGCTCAACGGCGCGCAGGAGCGGATGTCTTCCAGGCCATAGACCGCCGCATAATCTCCAAAGAAAATTTCGATGGGTGCCGCGATGCGAAACGGCCCGTCCCGGTCGCTTTTGATTTTTTCGATCACCGGGCTGGCGGGGTTCAAGACGGTGCGCGGCCCCGGAAGCAGCAGCATTTGGCCGTTGCCGGAGCTGTAAAGGCCAAAACGAAATTGGGGGATGAATCCCAGGATGACGACGCCGGCCCATCCCGCGGCCGGCATCCGCGGGTAGTGAAATTTCAAAAAGGCAAACAGCAGGGGCGCGCCCGCGGCTCCGGCCGCTGCGCAGACAAAATAATTCCAGGGAATGGGGCGGTGCGAAATCCCGAAATCGAAACCCAGCAGCAGAAGGGCGAACACCAGCAGGGCGCCCAGGCAGCCCGCCGCCGCCCCGCGAAAATTTTTTGCCGCCGTCAAGCCTTTGAAACCGTAAGCGCTTTGGAGCGTCAGGTGGATCGCCAGCAGGTAGGAAAAATCCGTTTGCGTATGGCCCACCCGGTTCAGTAAAGGAACGGCCTTGATGATCGCGCCCGGCAACCAGCCAAAAATCAATCCACCCCACACGAAAATGGCGCTGCTGTTGATCCAAAAAAACCGGTCGCCGCTCCAATATCGCCATTGCGCCGCGGAGAGAACGCAGCCCGCCAGCACCAACAGACTGGTCCCCGGCGCGAGGGCGTCGGCGACATCAGGCCGCATCAGCAAATAAAACAGATCGTCAACCGCTCCCGGCAGACTGAGAAACGGAAGCTGAACTGCCTCGACCTTTTCGTGCGCGGAATAGGCGCCCTTCAACGCCACCAGGAATGACATCCACACCGGCGCGGTCAGTCCCAGAAACAGCAGCGTGCCGGCCGCCAGTCGCGCCAGCCGCGCCGCAGCCTCACCGCCGGTTTGGCATCCGGTCAAGGCCCAGGCCAGCGCCGCCAGATTCAATCCGCCGATCAAAACCACGGCCACTTCCACGTGTCCGGCATTGAAACACGCGAAATTGGCCAACAACCAGACCAGTCCCCAGCCCCGGCGGCGGGCGGGCGACCCGGCCAGCCACTCCAGCGCGGAAAGCAAAATCCACGGGGCGTCGCAGAAGACAAAGAACACCGGATGATTGTTGATGTAGAAAAATGCGCCGCAATACGCCGCCAGCGCCGCATACAACAGCGCCAGACCCACGCCACCCAGCAGCCGGCGAATCAACAATCCGAACCCGGCGCAGAAAAGAAATTTCGCCGTCAGAAATTTCATGTCCCACGCCCAGGCCGAGCCATGGCCCAGGATGACCATCCACTGAAGCGGATCGCCCAGCATCGTGATCGCTTGCCCGATAAACGGCGCGCCGGCGTGGCCGTATCGGTCCCACAAAGGCAGCTCGCCGTGGTTCCAAATGCTGCGCGATTCAATGAAACCCGCCGGCACGCTCCAAACCAGCATGGCCGCCACGTCGCTGCCGTGCGTCGGCCCCACCTGGAGGGCGACGAAACTTTTGCCGCAGAAAATGACCGGGTAACAATTCACCATGACCGCCACCAGGGAAACGCAGAGAATGGTCAAAACCGGATGTCGCGCGCCGGCCGCCGCCAGCCGCTGTCTCCAGACTGGCGACTTCACCGGAGATTCCCTCTCCGGCAGCGTCTCGGCGGCTTGTGTCAAGGCTGATTTCATCAATCTCCGGTTTTAGAAAGCAAATTTGGTTTCCTGTTTTGCAGGATGAACACCAATTGCCAGCACTTTGCGTGCCTGAATTGCCGATGGAGTCCTTCCCGTTTCCGGGGAAAAGAAACGACGCCGGTCCTGTGCGTGAAGCCGCGGGCCGCGGCTCGGTGGGCGTGGCGGGTTTCGCGTTTCCAATCGAGCGGCTTTTCCCGACAGCTTCGAATTTTGGACAGTCGGCGACACTGACGCGGCGAGCGGTGCGTGCCGGAGTCGGCGGAGGGGGGTTATTTCACCGCGGCCCAGACGCGGTGGACGTCGTCGTGCTCGCTCAGCTCATGCAGAAATTGCCCGACTTCCTCCCGCTGGGATTCGGTCAATTCGGGGAATTGTTTGGCGACGTAGCCGATTTCGCTGGTAACAACCGTCCAGCCGTGAGCGGTGAGCCACTGGGAGACGGCGGCCACGGCGGTGCGGTCGCAAATAAATTTCGCGCCCGCGGTTCCTTCGGGAATGTCGTCGTTCTGGTCGTTGGTCAGAAGCTCGACTTCGTTGGCGCCGGCTTCGATGGCCGCGGCTTCGCGATCTGCGTGCGGGTTGGGATGATATGCCTCCACCAGGCCGACGTGGTCAAAGAGGAATTTGTTGCTGCCGGCAGCGCCGAGGTGACCTTTTTTGAACAACACGCGGATCTCCGGTGCGGTGCGGTTCACATTGTCGGTGTAGGCCTCGACAATGACCGGCACGTTGTGCGGCGCTTTGCCTTCGAACACCACGTGTTCCATCACCAGTTTTTCGTCGCCCAGCCCGGCGCCTTTTTTGATGGCGCGTTCGATGACGTCCTTGCTGACGCTTTCCTTTTTGGCTTTTTCAATGGCGGTGGCCAGCCGCGCGTTCATCGCCGGGTCCGGTCCGCCCATTCGGGCGGCGACGGAAATTTCGCGCACGAGTTTGCTGGTGGTGCGGCCTTTTTTCAGGCCGACGGCCAGGCGTTTGGCATGGAGCCATTGACGTCCCATAACGAAAACATTGAAACAAACAGAAGGTCGCAAGGCGAGCAGGAATCACGGCTGTCTTCATTCCCAAACCTTGACGGCGAAGGGGCCTGAACAGGCATTTTTTGGGCTCCTGGCAGCCGAGGCGCATTCCCGTTTTTTGGCCGAGGCAGAAGTTCCGTGGGCCGGTGTTTGCGGCTGCTGTTTTCGTCGGTTGGAACCGCACGGGTGGAGGAAGTCCACGGGCGCTTGTCCGGCAGACATTTCAGAAATACCGAAGCGACAATGAATGTTGCGAGTTTGACAAAATCGGTGGGGGCCGGCCCGCGACGACAGTTTATGGTGAATCGGCGCCGGTCGCGATTTCGAGCGGCGCTGAATTCAATTCTTTTCCGCATGAATGCAAGTGAAAAATCCGGGCTTCTGACGGTGGACGGCTGCGAGGCGGCCGCCCGCGTGGCCTATCGGCTGAATGAAACCTTGGCCATTTATCCCATCACTCCCTCCTCGCCCATCGCCGAGTGGTGCGATCAATGGGCCTCGGAAGGCAGAAAAAATCTCTGGGGCACTGTTCCGTCCATCGTGGAAATGCAGAGTGAGGGCGGGGCGGCGGGCGCGGTACACGGCATGCTGCAGACCGGCTCGCTGGCGACCACGTTCACCGCCTCGCAGGGGTTGCTGTTGATGATCCCCAACATGTTCAAGATTGCCGGGGAGTTGTTGCCGACGGTTTTTCACGTGACCGCCCGCGCGGTGGCGACTCATGCGCTTTCCATTTTCGGCGATCACAGCGACATCATGGCCTGTCGCTCGACGGGGTGGGCAATGCTGGGCGCAGCCTCGGTGCAGGAGGCAAGCGATTTCGCGCTCATTGCGCAAGCGGCCACGTTGCGCGCCCGGGTTCCCTTTATTCATTTCTTCGACGGCTTCCGAACCTCGCACGAAGTGCAAAAGATTGCCACGCTGCCCGACGAGATTTTGCGGGCGATGATGGACGACGACTTGATTGCCGGCCACCGTGCGCGGGCGTTGTCACCGGATCGCCCGGTCCTGCGCGGCTCGGCGCAAAATCCCGACGCCTTTTTCCAGGCACGGGAGGCGTGCAATCCGTTTTACGCCGCCTGTCCGGACATCGTGCAGCGGGCGATGGACCAATTCGCTGCGCTGACCGGTCGCGCATACCATTTGTTCGATTACGTGGGCGCGCCGGATGCGGAATCGGTGTTGGTGCTCATGGGTTCGGGCTGCGAAACGGCGCACGAGACGGTGGAGTATCTGAACGCGCGCGGCGCCAGGGTCGGTCTGGTGAAGGTGCGGTTGTACCGGCCGTTCGACACCCGGCGGTTTGTGGAGGCGTTGCCGCCATCCGTCAAGGCAATTGGAGTGCTGGATCGCACCAAGGAACCCGGAGCAGCGGGCGAGCCGTTGTCTCAGGATGTGGTGGCGGCGGTGTTCGAAGGCCTGAGCCACGGCCGGGGGGATTTGAAGCGGCTGCCGAAAATCGTTGGCGGGCGCTACGGCTTGTCCTCCAAGGAATTCACGCCGGCCATGGTCAAGGCCGTGTTCGACAATCTTGGAGGGAAACCGCCGAAAAATCATTTCACCGTGGGCATCACCGACGATGTTTCGCGCACCAGTCTGCCGGTGGACCCCGATTTTTCCATCGAACCGGACAGTGTCATTCGCGCACTGTTCTATGGCTTGGGTTCGGACGGCACGGTGGGGGCCAATAAAAATTCCATCAAGATCATCGGGGAAAACACGGACTTTTTTGCGCAGGGCTACTTCGTTTATGACTCCAGGAAATCGGGGAGCGTGACGGTGTCGCATCTGCGGTTCGGGCCGGCGCCGATTCGTTCGGCCTATCTGATCTCGCGAGCGAATTTCGTCGCCTGTCATCAGGCGGTGTTTCTGGAGAAATTCGACATGCTTAAATCCCTGGTGCCCGGAGGCGTGTTTTTGCTGAACACGCCGTATCCGCCGAACCAAGTTTGGGACCAGTTGCCGCGACCGGTTCGCGAGTCGCTCGTGGCCAAAAAGGCAAAATTTTATGTGATTGACGCGACCCGGGTGGCGCGGGAAAGCGGCATGGGGGGACGGATTAACACCATCATGCAGGTCTGTTTCTTTGCCTTGTCCGGCGTGCTGCCGCGGGAGCAGGCCATTGCAGCCATCAAGCAGTCTATCCGGAAAACCTACGGCAAAAAGGGCGAAGAAGTCGTGGCGGTCAATTTGAAGGCCGTGGATCACACGCTGGAACACCTGCACCCGGTGCCGATTCCTGCCGAGCCGCTGAAGGATTCGGAGGTGGAGACGGACGGCTCGAAGGCGTCGTCGTTTGCCGTTTCCGCGAACGGTTTTTCCCCCGGCGCGTATTATCAAAGGGTCTTGAGCAAAATGGCGGCCGGCAACGGCGACGAACTGCCGGTGAGCGCCTTTCCGCCGGACGGCACCTTCCCCACCGGCACGGCGCAGTACGAAAAACGGAATCTGGCGTTGGAGATCCCGGTGTGGGACGAGAAAATCTGCATTCAATGTCTCAAATGCGTGGCGATCTGCCCGCATGCGACCATTCGCGCCAAGGTTTATGACCCCGCCGCGCTGGCCGGTGCCCCGGCCACGTTCAAGAGCACCGACGCGCGCGTGCCCGAGTTCAAAGGCATGAAGTTCACCCTGCAAGTCGCGCCGGAAGATTGCACCGGCTGCGCCTTGTGCGTGGACGTCTGTCCGGCACGCAACAAAACGGCGGCCAAACTCAAGGCCATCAACATGCAGCCGCAGGCGCCCTTGCGCGAGGCGGAACGGGAAAACTGGAATTTCTTCCTGAGTCTGCCCGAGGTGGATCGGAGCCGGATCAAACTCACCCAACTGCGGCAGCAACAGCTCCTGCAACCGCTTTTTGAGTTCAGCGGCGCGTGCGCCGGCTGCGGCGAGACGCCGTATTTGAAAATGCTTTCCCAACTGTTCGGCGACCGGGCGATCATTGCCAACGCCACCGGCTGTTCCTCCATTTACGGCGGCAACCTGCCCACCACCCCCTGGGCGCAGAACCACGAAGGACGCGGGCCGGCCTGGTGCAATTCCTTGTTCGAAGACAATGCCGAGTTCGGCTTGGGATTCCGCATTTCGCTGGACAAGCAAAAAGAATTTGCCGGCGAACTGCTCCAAAAACTCGCCCCGCAACTGGGCGACGATTTTGTGGCTGCGATTCTCCAGGCCGACCAATCCGATGAAGCAGGGATTTACGAACAACGCCAGCGCGTCGCGGCGCTGAAAGAAAAATTGGCGAAACTCGATTCCCCCGACGCCGCCCGGCTTCTGTCCGTGGCCGACGCCCTGGTGAGGAAATCCGTCTGGATCGTCGGCGGCGACGGCTGGGCTTACGACATCGGCTATGGCGGCTTGGATCACGTGTTGGCCAGCGGGCGCGATGTCAATGTGCTGGTGCTCGACACGGAAGTCTATTCCAACACCGGCGGCCAGATGAGCAAATCCACGCCCCGCGGCGCGGTGGCCAAATTTGCCGCCGGCGGCAAGGCGATGAGTAAGAAAGACCTCGGCCTCATCGCCATGACCTACGGCCATATTTACGTGGCCAGCGTGGCGCTGGGCGCCAGGGATGAGCAGACCCTGCGCGAGTTCCTGGAGGCGGAATCCTATCCGGGACCGTCGCTCCTCATTGCCTACAGCCATTGCATTGCCCACGGCATCGCGCTGGATGCCGGCGTGGGCGCGCGCCAGCAGAAGCTGGCGGTGGACTCCGGTCAATGGCTGCTGTACCGCTTCGATCCGCGCCGCGCCGAACGCGGCGAAAATCCGCTGCAACTGGATTCCACCGCGGCCAAAACCACGGTGCAGGAATTTTTGTTCTCTGAAAACCGCTTCAAGATGCTCACCAAAAGCAAACCGGAAGAAGCGAAGAAACTTTTTGCCCAGGCTCAGGCGGACGTCGAACGACGATGGAGATTGTATCAATTTCTGCAACAACGCGATTTTAGAACCGCCGTGGCCGGGGCGGCCGCCGCCCCGGCACCCGCAACCTTGAAACCCAGTGAAAATGCCCAGGCATGAAAGTCAAAGCAATCTGACGGTGTGAATGTTTCACGCCTGTCTCTCCTCGTTCAAAGCTATGGACCTTTCCACCACCTATCTCGGTCTGAAACTCCGCACACCACTCGTCCCGTCGGCCTCGCCGTTGTCGGAGGAGCTGGACAACATCAAACGCATGGAAGACGCCGGCGCGTCGGCCGTGGTGCTGTATTCGCTGTTCGAGGAACAGTTGCGCCAGGATCGGGCTGAGCTGGCGCATCACCTGGAGCGCGGCACGTTCAGTTTCCCCGAAGCGCTCACGTATTTCCCCGAGCCGCAGGAGTTTCATCTCGGCCCGGAGGGGTATCTCGAGCACATCGCCGCCGCCAAACGCGCCGTGCACATCCCCATCATCGCCAGCCTGAACGGCTCCTCACCCGGCGGATGGACTCAATATGCCAGGCAAATTCAGCAAGCCGGCGCGGACGCGCTGGAATTGAACATTTATTATATTCCCACCAACATCCATTTGCCGGCGGATGAAGTGGAGCAGACTTACCTGGAGATTTTGCGCGCCGTCAAAGCGTGCGTCACCATTCCCGTGGCCGTCAAACTGGGGCCGTTCTTTGCCAACTTTGCCCGTACGGCGTGGCTGCTGGACGAGGCCGGCGCGGACGGCCTGGTGCTTTTCAACCGCTTTTACCAGCCGGACATTGACCTGGAGACGCTCGAGGTCAAACCGAACATTTTATTGAGCACGCCGATGGCCATGCGCCTGCCGTTGCGCTGGATTGCCATTCTCCATGGCCGGCTGCGTGCCAGCCTGGCCGCTACCAGCGGCATTCACCGCGCCAGCGACGTGGTCAAAATGCTCATGGCCGGCGCCGATGTGACGATGCTTTGCTCGGCGCTGATCCGCCACGGCATCAAACACATCGCCGTTATTGAGCGTGAATTGAAGACGTGGTTGGAAGAGCACGAATATGAATCCGTGGCGCAACTCAAGGGCAGCTTGAGCCAGAAAAACTGCCCCGATCCCAGCGCCTTCGAGCGCGCGCTGTATCTTCGCGCCCTGTGCAGTTACCTGCCGGAAAAATGACGGCCTTCCCCATCGCCGCGACGCGCCGGAAGCGGAGGAGGTTCAGGGGAGTGGCCCCGGAGCGGCAGGATGACCACCCGTCCATTCCGCCAGGGAAACGTCCACCTGCAAATCGGCGGCGATTTTTTCCAGATCGCTTCGGAGTCTGGCCAGGTCACCGCGCGGGGGCAACTGCAACCGCGCTTGCGCCTGGAAAAGATTTTCGCCGGTCATGGGCGCGCTGACTATTTCGCTGGAGAATTCCTCGACGTTGACGCCGGCGCGGGCCAGCACGGCGGTGATCTCCCGCACAATACCCGGCCGATCGTGACCGACAATTTCCAATCGGATTTGTCCCGCGGGAGGGGGGGCCGGCTTCGTTTCATCGGCGCGCACCGTGACCTGAAGCGCGGGAATTTTCTGGAGCGCGGCGAGCAGCGCCGGCTTTTGTTCCGGCGGAACGTCCACGTGCAAAATACCGGCAAATTCGCCGCCGAGTCGGCACAAACGGCTTTCGAGCCAGTTCCCGCCGTGCCCGGCAATGGCACGCGCTACCGTTTCCACCAGCCCCGTGCGGTCCGGGCCGATCAAGGTGATCACCAGGGAGGTTTGCACCAGCGTGTGGTAACCTTTTCCGGCGCGTCTGGCAAGCCTTCTCGCCTCGCGCCGGCAATGCCGCTGGCGCGGGGCGAGGGCGGGATAAAATCTAATCGTAAAAAATTCTTTTTGAGAAATTAAAACTTTTCAAATTATCTAATCTATGATAAAGTGGCCGCGGAACATGAAACGCGTTATGTTGAACGAGCATTTGTTGGAAAAATTTCCTTTGTCGTTGAAGTTGCGCGATGGGGTGCCCGTCACGGTGCGGCCTCTGGGGCGGCGGGACGCGGCCCGGTGTCATCAATTCTTTCTGGCGGTGCCGGAGGAGGAGCGATTGTTCATCAAGCAACCGGTGTTTGATCGCGCGCTGTTTCAAGAATGGTGTCGGCATCCGGATTACGACCGCAACCTGCCTCTGATCATGCTGCACGAAAACCGGATCATCGGCGAGGCCACGCTGCATCAGCGCCAGGGCGGCTGGAAACGACACATTGGTCTGGTGACCGTGCTGACCCATCCGAATTACCGCGGCCGCGATGTGGCCAGAATCCTGGTGGCGGAAATCGTGGAGCTGGCCCGCGGGGCGGGGTTGCGGCAGTTGGAGGCCGAATTGAACGGCGAACGCAAGGTGGCCATCCGCGCCCTTGAACAACTGGGTTTCCAAACCCTGTTGCGGCTGGAGAATTACGTGCTGGATATGAAGGCCATCCCGCACGATTACGTGCTCCTGGGCATGAACCTGCGCACGGATGAAAAATACGCGGGTGTGGGAGATTGAAATTGCCGGGGAGAGGTGGGACCGGCAATGTCCTCTGAAGGCGCGTCCGGCAGGTGACACCGCCAGACGCCCTCCCGGAAGGGCCGGACGTCAGGGCTGGCTGGTGATTTTCCGCCAATCCATGCCTTGTTTGTCGGCGTAAAGGGCAAAGGCCTTTTCGTTCTGGATCAGCACGGCGCGCACGACGCTCGAATCATCGGCGCGGCCCAGTTCCAGAATGCTTTCGGGAATCACGCCGTGTTTTTTATGCGCGTAGATGAGCGCAAACACCGCTTGCGCCAGCGCCGCGTACGGCAAATCCTTGTAGGCGCCTTCGATGACGTCCTCCACGGCGTCGGCCAGGAATTCAAGCTGGTCCACCAGATGCGGAAAGCGCGGGGCGTTGATTTGGGTGAATTCCAGCTTCCACTGCGGCAACTGGCGCAGGACTTTTTCCGCGATGGCGGGGGTGATGCTCGCGGCGGCGTTGTTGACGAATCGGGCAATCTCCGGCATGGCGGCGGCAATCTAGGCCAATCTCCGCGCGCGTCAAAGAAAAATTGTCGGACAATCTGCGCTTTCATTCTTACCGCAATTCTTTTACGAATGGCGCGTGCACGATTGGATCGCCAAAGCTGAAACGCTGCTGGAAGCCCTGCCTTACCTCCAGAAATTTCGCGGCGCCACCTTTGTCATCAAATACGGCGGCAGTTTCATGGATGCGCCTGATGAAAAAATCCGCGCCGGGGTGGCGCGCGACCTCGTCTTTTTGGAAGCCGCTGGCATACACCCGGTGATCGTCCACGGCGGCGGCAAGGCCATTACCCGGGCGATGGACCAGGCCGGATTGCAGGCGAAATTCGTTCAAGGCCAGCGGGTCACCGACGCGGCGACGGTGGCGATCGTGGACGAAGTGTTGTCCCGCCGGATCAATCCCCAAATCGTCAATACGCTGAACGCCCTTGGCGGCCGGGCACGGGGATTTACCGGCGCGGACATTTTCAAATGCCAAAAGCTCCTGGTCGAAAGCCCGGACGGCAAAAAATGGGACCTCGGCTACGTCGGCCAGGTTATCGAAGTCCAAACCGGCCCGTTGCGCGAATGCATTCAAAGTGGCCTCACGCCGGTCATCAGCCCGGTGGCGCTGGGGCCGGACGGGCGCCTCTACAATTGCAACGCCGACGTGGCCGCCGCCCAGACGGCCATTGCGCTCCGCGCCCGGCGTCTGGTGTTCATGAGCGACGTGCCCGGTTTGTTGCGCGACCCGAAAAATTCCGGCTCGGTTATTTCCCATTTGAGAGTCTCCGACGTCCCCGGGTTGAAACGGGCCGGCGTGATTGACGCCGGCATGATCCCGAAAGTGGACAGCGCCGTGGCCGCCATCCAGGCCGGCGTGGAAAAGGTATCGTTCGTGGACGGCCGCGTGCCGCATGCCGTGCTGCTGGAAATTTTCACCGACGCCGGCGTCGGAACGGAGATGGTTTTATGAAAGTTTATCTGTCGCGTCGCCGGGCCGGGGCGGTTTCATTTTAACATGAAAGAGTGCATTCCATCGCTGGTTCAGAATCAATTTGAGGCCATCCGCGAGTTGTTCGTCCGGAATGTCGTGCCCAGCTACGCGCGCTTTGATCTGGCGTTCAGCCACGGCGACGGCAGCTATGTTTTTGATGTTTCCGGCCGGCGGTACTTGGATCTGGGCGGCGGCATCGCCGTCAACTGCCTCGGCCATGCCCATCCGGCTCTGGTCGAGGCGCTGACCGAACAGGCAAAAAAATTGATTCACGTTTCCAATTTGTATTACACCGCGCCGCAGGGAACGCTGGCTGCGGAAATCGTCCGGCGCCTCGGTCCCGGCAAGGTGTTTTTTTGCAACAGCGGCGCCGAGGCCAATGAGGGACTGTTCAAACTGGCGCGCCGATTCGGCCATGATGAAGGCCGGTTTGAAATTCTGACCGCCGTCAATTCGTTTCACGGCCGCACACTGGCCGGCATCGCCGCCACCGGCCAGGACAAGGTCAAAAAGGGATTCGGGCCGATGACTCCCGGCTTCCGGCACATTCCTTTCAACGACCTGGACGCTGCGCGCCGCGCGATTTCACCGGCGACGGCGGCCATTTTGATTGAAGGCGTGCAGGGCGAAGGCGGCGTGACGCCCGCCACTGCGGAGTATCTGCTCGGTTTGCGGCAATTGTGCGACGAAAACAGGTTGCTGCTGTTGATGGACGGCGTGCAGGACGGCCATTTCCGCACGGGACGATTCCAGAGCTTCCAGCGCCTCCTGGAAAAGGTTCCCGGCGGCGAACAGTTCCAGCCGGACGGTCTGTCCATGGCCAAATCACTCGGCGGCGGATTTCCCATCGGCGCCTTCTGGGTGCGTGCGCCGTGGGCCGACCTGTTGGGGCCGGGGGCGCACGCCACGACCTTTGGCGGCACACCGCTGGCCTGTGCCGTGGCGCTGAAAATCCTGGAAATCATCGAGAAGGAAAATCTGGCCGAACGCGTCCGCCAGCTCGGCCACTGGATGCTCGCTGAATTGAAACGGCTGGCGAAAGATTATCCCTCGGTGATCAACGACGCGCGCGGTCTGGGTTTCATGCTGGGGCTGGAGCTGGCGGAAAAAATCCCGGCGTTTGCCGCCGGCGAAAAATCCGCGGCGATTCAATTCACCGACCGGATGCATCAAGCCGGGGTGCTGGTTGTTCCGGCAGGGGCGCGGGTGATTCGCCTCTTGCCTCCGTTGAATCTCAAGCCGCAGGAGGCCGGCGAGGGCCTGGCGCGAATCGAAGAAGTGGTGCGTTCGCTGGCCTGAATGGCCGCGGCAAGACGACCGGCGCGGAGCCGGGCGTTACCTCGAGTGAGTGGCCGCGGCTTTCATTTCCTGAAAGGCCGCCAGTTGAAGCTGCAGATGGGCGGCAATCTCCCTGAGCTTTTCGGTCTGCTGCATCTGAACCTCCGCCAAATGTTTCCGGGCCGCCTCCAGTTCGGCGGGCGAACCGCCGTTTTGCGCCCGGATGACGGCTTGCGCGGCGGCGTTAATTTGAGATTCCATTTCCGCCCCGACGACGCCGCATTGCCGCAGAAATTCGCCGTGAAAAATCCGGTCGGCATCCCCCACCGACGTGCTCCGGACATCGGGAATAAGCCGCAGGATTTCATTGGTGATGCTCGGGGTGAGCGCCACGGTCGTCGGGGCCGCGACCGGCGCTCCCGAAGCGGTGACGCTCAGGATGGCGCGGGTCAGATCGAACGGCAAGGCGTCTTCCCATGCCGGGTCCAGCCGCGGCAAAGTTTCTTTCCGCGTCCCGCTGACGATGCTCAGCCCCAGAAAACAGCCCTCGCCTTTGTTCAGGTTAAAGGCCTGAAGGCCCTCGGCCGCCGCAGCCGCCGCATTGGTAGGCGCCGGCGAAATGAGCGGAACGATTTTGATTTTTGCCGTGTTCGCGTTTTGGAATTCGGACAGCAAATGCTCCACGCGCCGCGAAAATTCCTGCAGTGCCGGAGAAGCATTGCCGGCCGGCAATACCGAGTAAAACCGGATTTGCACCGGCGCCTGCAATTGACGCAATGGTTCGAAGACATCGGCGGGCAATTCCGCCTGGCGCCCCGACAACAGCGCCGCGCCGTATTCAAACCAGGCCGTCGCCAGAAACGCGCCCAACAGAAAAGCGACCACCGCCGCCATCAGAGCGCCGCCCCAAATCGAACGGCCGCGGCCAGGCGAATCGTTGGGGGTGGAGGAATTCATAAAACGGCTTTTGCCGGCCCGGATTTCATTCGCCGACAGTATGAAAGACGGCCTCGTCAAGTAAAGCCGGGAATTTTTCGGAGACCGGGCGGCTGAACCAGCGCCCGCCTGCTCGAAACGGGCGGCTCCAGACGCGAAGGTGTGGGCGGAGAGCGACGTTACAGGGCCTTGACCTTTTTGACGATTCCCGCCGCGTCAATGCCAAAGTGCGCCAATAATTCGGCCGGTTTGCCGGATCGCGGCAGGCTGGTCACGGCCAGTTTGTGGACCTTGACGCCCTCGGCGCTCAATTCACCGGCCACGGCATCGCCCAACCCGCCCTCGGCATAGTGCTCTTCGACGGTGATGACGGTGTGGCCGGTCCTTTGGGCGGCGGCCAGGATCACGTCCCGTGCCAGCGGCTTGATGCTGTAGGCGTCAATAACCGTGATGCCGATGCCTTCGTTTTTCAAGAGATCGGCGGCTTTAAGCGCTTCATGCAGCGTCACCCCGGCGGCCACCACGGTGGCTTTGTCGCCGGGATTCTGCCGCAACACTTTCGCGCCGCCGACGGGGAACGGCTCGTCGTTCTGGTAAATCACCGGCGTTTTGGGTCGCGAGGTGCGCAGGAAATAAATGCCTTTTCCCCGCGCCATTTGTTCAACCAGTTTTTCGGTGCTGACGGCGTCGGCGGGATACAGCACGGTGCTGCCGGCGATGGCGCGCATCAGTGCCAGGTCTTCCAAACCCATTTGCGAAGGGCCGTCTTCGCCAATGCTCACGCCCACATGCGAACCGGCCAGTTTGAGGTTGGCGTGCGAAATGCCGGCAATGCGAAGCTGGTCGGCGGCGCGATTGAAAAAGGTGGCAAAGGTGGAGGCAAACGGCACTTTGCCGCGCGCGCCAAAACCGGTGGCCATGCCGACGAGGTTTTGTTCGGCAATAAATCCTTCGGTGTAGCGTTCGGGGAATTTCTTGAAAAATTTTTCGGCGTAGGTGGAATTTTTCGTGTCGCCGTCCATGGCCACCACGCGGGAATCCACTTCACCGATACGGGCCAGGGCGTTGCCGTAAGCTTCGCGCGTGGCGACGGAATCGCCGATTTTGTAGCTGATCGGCGGGTACTGATCCGGCGCGGTGAGATTCGGCGCGGGCAGGGGATTGGGGCGGGGAATGGGCACGCCGATGCCGGTTCGGGCGGTGGGTTGCAGTTCGGCGATGGCGCGGGCGGCCTCTTCCTGGTTCAGCGGTTTGCCGTGCCAGCCGTCTTTATCCTGCAAAAAGGAAACGCCGGCGCCTTTGTAAGTTTTGGCAATGATAGCCAGCGGCTGGTCGTTCAGACCGACACCCTGGAGGACTTCGATGATTTCCTCGATGTCATGACCGTCAATCACTTCCACGCGCCAGCCGAACGCTTCGAAACGCCTTTGATAGACGCCCGTGTCGTGGCCGAAGGCGGTGGCCTGGCTCTGACCCAGCCGGTTGTCGTCCACAATGGCGACCAGATTGTTCAATTTGTAAATGCCGGCGATGTTCGCCGCCTCCCATACGGAGCCTTCGGCAATCTCGCCGTCGCCGAGCAGGACGTAGGTGTTGTAATCCAGTTTGTCGAGCCGCGCCGCCAGCGCCATGCCCACACCCACGCTCAATCCCTGCCCCAGCGAGCCGGTGGCAACATCCACAAACGGCAGGCGCGGGGTAGGATGACCTTCCAGGTCGGAGGTGAATTGGCGAAGCGTCAGCAATTCACCGGCGGGGAACAACCCGGTCTCAGCCCACGCCGCGTAGAGCAGCGGCGCGGCGTGGCCTTTGGAGAGGATAAAACGGTCGTTGTTGTGAAAGTGTGGATTTTTCGGGTCGTAGCGCATGTGGCCGAAAAACAGCGCCGCGACCACGTCGGCAGCCGAGCAGCACGAGGTGGGATGACCACTGCCCGCGGCGGTGGTGGCCGCAATGGAATGGATGCGCAACTGGTTGGCGATGCCCTTCAACAATTCAATGTCGGTGTCAATCATGGAGCAATCATTCTACGCGGCCAAAAGCCAATGCCAAGACGGAAAATTGATTCGCGGGCGCGAAGCTCTCCGGCAGAATTCCGCGCCGGCGGCGCCGTCAGGCAGGGCGGCCTTCCGGAGCAAACCCCATTTTCACTGGATCGCGTGGCCGGGGATGGAACAAGTCGGCGGCAGGCCGACGGCGTTGATGGAATAAGTGCCGCCGGCGGGGCAAACCGGAAAGAGATGATTGGGCAGATAGGGCAGCAAATCCTGCTCGGTGGGCACGTCCACGTCGGTCTTGTTGTTTTCCAACGCCCATTTTTGTTTGGCCGCGTCGAGGTCGTGCAGGTTTTTGATGCAAATTGTGCGGTCACGGGCGGCTCGTTGTTCGGCTTCGGTCATGGCCTGAGCGGCGGCACGCGCCTGGCGACTGGCGGCGGCCCATGCTTCCAACTGCTGTTCCTGCTGTTGGGCCGTGTCGCTCAAAAGGGTTAATTGTTTGAACAGCCATTGGTTCGAGGCGCCCAGCCGGGTGTTTTCGTTTTGCAGCTCGGCGAGTTTCCGGGCCAAATTTTTATTTTCGGCGCGCAGGCTGACGATGTCGGTAGCTTGTGCGGCGGCGTTATCGGCCTTGAGCCGGTCGTTTTCGGCCTGCAAGGTTTCGACTTGGTGTTGCGCCTCGCGCAAGGCCGTCTGCGCTGCGGTTTTTTTCTGGTTGGCGGAGAACAGTAAAAACTCCGTGACCAGGAGGGCAGCGAGGCAAAGCCCCAAAAGCGCATCTTTGAGTTTCATGCCTGCCTTCTTTTCGCGCTTTCCGGCCCGGCCGTCAAACCGGAAGTGGTCAAAACCCTTTGCAATACGGAAATCTCCGTAGGCGGGTTAAGGCGCGGCGGCCTTTAGCGCTTGCTCATACGGTTGACCGTCCAGAAAGACCTGCTGCAGCCGCGCACGACCCGAAGCCGGCACCACGACTTGCACCGTGAGGCGGCCGTGCGGCGGGTTGCCGGTGTTCTCGGCGACGTAATAGCGCTCGATGCCGTAGGCGACATGGACAGAATTGGTCGCATTCCACCAGCGGCCGGCACTCTGGCCCTTCAGCAAAATCTCGTTCGCCGCCGGCACGAAGGCGTTGGTGCTGGCGCGGCTGACCGTATAAAATCCGTTCGTGCCTGGCACCAGAGCGACAAAGATTTTCCTGCCGTAGGGCAAATTGGGTTCCACTGGCGGCGAAAAGAGATTGGCGGGCACGTCGCTGATTTTGTAGCGCAGCATCAGGTAATCGCCGCTCAACAAATCGCGCGGGTCCACGGGCTGGGTTTCGAGCCGAATGACCCGGCCGGTGGCCAGCGCGTGTTCCTGCACGGCGACCGTGCCGAGCAGCCACGCCGTTTGCAGCCCGAGGACGAGGATGAGGAATTTGAGCTTCATGGAATCCCGTCAGGTCGCAGTTTTGATTTGTTGCAACAGCTTGCGCCGTTTCTTCTCGAGATAGACGCCGAAGACAATCAGAAAAATCCCCGAAATCAAAAACATCACGCCCGTCCGCGCCATCGAACCCAGCAGATCAAAGTAAATAGCGAAGATGTCCAGCGCGATGAAGACGATGCCGAGGTTGACCAGGAACGGCGAGCGTTCCTGCAAGCCGATCTGGATTTGTAACAGACAAAACACGAACAACGCGATCGTGGCCGGCAGATAACTCCACGATTCGCTCCAGAAGAAGGAACGCACACCGGCGGACAGATCAAGTCCCCACAGGCCAAACCAGACTGTCGCCATGAACAGCATCATGCCGAACAGAGCTCCGAACCACGTCCAGCGCCATTGCGCCGTCAGCGCGCGGAGATTCTTGATTCCGGTGGCCAGCAACGCCAGCGCGCCCAGACCGAAAGCGGGGAGAAGCCAGTGTTGGGTTTCGGGATTGGCCCACTCGTCAAAAACCTCCTTCCACGTCAGCGGGTAAAAGAAAACCAGAAACGCCAGCAGACCCAATTTTTCCGTCGCACCGGAAAATTCAGAAAATTGGCTCCGGCGCAGACCGTATCCCGCACCGAGATAGACCAGGCCCAGCAGCGAGTAGAGCAACAGTTGACGCGTGTCGCCGCCGGCGTAAAGCCAACTGTCCTGTTCATTGACTTCGAGGCCGAACCAGATGCCGAACGCCAGCAACAGCAAAACGTGCTGCGCCTTCGACCGCAACAGCCACGGCAGCGCCGCGATGCCGATCCACCAGAGCAGGAATGCGTTCGGCGGACGCGAGACGATGTTGTAAATCTGGCCCAGCAACGCAATGTTCGCCAGAAACAGGCCGGACCCGACCAGGTGCAGCGCCTCACCGGTCTTGCGGTATCGGCCGTGAATTTCGCGCAGCCACCAGCCGCCGGCGTGAAAACCGAGCATCAGCAAAATGCCGCCGGCGAGTTTCACACCGCGCGGCACTTCGTTCCAGTGCGCGGCAATGAGCAAAATGATGCCCGTGGTGATGAGCACCGCGCCAAGGAGGGAGATGATGGTCAGGAATTTGCGGCCGCCGTCCTCTTTCAGGTGGAATTGTTCGATGATTTTCTGTCGTTGCTCGGCGGTGATGAGGCCGGCGTCATGGAGTTTTTGGATGTCGCCGTAGTTCATTGGGTTTTCGCGGGTATGCCGCCATTTTTGAACGGCGGCTTTCGACCGTCAACCAATTTTTCACATCGCCGGCGCGAACTGACTGCCGGTTATCGCCGGGCCAGGCGAGTGGGCAAAAGATGCTGGGTAACCGGTCTTTCGGCGCTTGAAGCCCGGGGTGGCGATTGTCTTGATTTTTGGCGGTGGAGGAGACAGGGCGGAGGTTGTGAAGACATTGCAGGGGAATTTGCCGGGTTTTTCAAGGGTTTTCCGGGCTTTTTTTGAGACTTCCACGGGTTTGGCGCGAGGCTTGCTGAACGGGTGATGACAGCCGTCACTGTCCGTGAAATTGCGGGCGCCGTTAAGCCGCGCAATACCTGAACTGAAAAACGATATGGGTTGGCAATTCCTGAACAGCGTTCCGGCCCGAAGGAAACGGAACCAGATGCTGGCCGTGGATTTGGGCAGCCGCACCACCAAGGCGGTCCTGGTGGAGCGGCACGGCGAGGCGGTGGTGTTGACGCGTTACGCGTTGCTGGACGCGCCGATTTATGAAAAGAAGTTTTCCGCCGAACTGCTCGCCGACCATTTGCGCTCCGTCCTGGCGGCCATCGGCGGCGGCCCCCGATTTGTGACGTTGGCCATTGACACGGAGAACGCCGTGGTGCGCACCGTGGAGATGCCGCTGATGCCCGTCGGTGAAATGCGGCAGTTGCTGAAGATGAATTCCAAAAACTTCATGCAACAGGACATGCCTGACTGCGTTTTCGATTGTCACATTTTCCCGCCCCGTCTCCCGGCGGCGGGCGCTTCGCCTGCCGAGCCGGTTAAAAACGGCAGCGCCGTCAAGGTTAAAACCCTCGCCGTGGGCGCCAAACAGCAGATGGTGGCGGATTATCAGGCGGCGGCCAAAAATGCGGGGCTGACCACCGAGTGCATCGTGCCGGGGTTGATCGGACTGGTGAATGCCTTTGAGCTGGCTCAGCCGCAGGTGTTCGCCAACGAGACGGTCGCGCTGGTGGACTTGGGCTTCAAACATTCCACCATCTGCGTGCTCGATCGCGGCGAATTGGCCCTGAGCCGCACCGTGGCCATCGGCGGAGATCGGTTGACCGCGGGTCTGGCTGAGGCCATGGGCGTGAACTACGCCGCTGCCGAGAGCGCCAAACTCGGTTTGCGCCCCGAAGATCGTCCGGCGGTGGAATCCCTCGTGTTGCCGCTGGGACGCGAATTGCGCGTATCATTGGATTTCTTTGAACATCAGCGGGACACCACCGTTTCCCAAATTTACCTCAGCGGAGCCGCCGCGCGATCCGAACTGATCCTGCAGATCCTGCACAATGAATTGATGGCCGAATGCAAGACCTGGAATCCGACAGCATCGTTGCAAACCGCATTACCGGCGGCCCAGGCGGCGGAACTGGAACGCGTCGGACCGCAATTGGACGTGGCCATTGGCGCCGGGTTGGCGGCGTTTTAACTCCTCAAACCGGATATGCCCATTCGCATCAATCTTCTAGCCGAATCCCGCGCCGCCGAGGAAATGCGCCGGCGCGACCCGGTCAAGCGCGGCGCCGTTCTGGGCGGCGTCCTGGTGCTGGCATGCCTGGGTTGGGCGGGGGTGGTGGCCGTGAGCGTGTCGGTGGCGCGTTCCACGCTGGCCAGTCAACAGGCCGCCATCGCCACCAAGACCAACGCCTATCAGCGCGTGGTGGCTGAACAACAGGCGCTGATTCGAACCCGCGGGCGGTTGACGGCGCTGGCTCGTCTGGCCGACGCCCGGTTTTTGCAGGGCAACCTGCTCAACGCGCTGCAGCACGCAACCGTCAACGACGTGCAGTTGACGCAATTGCAACTGGAACAAACGTATTCGCTGATCGAAGGCCCTCACGGCCACACCAACGATAATCACGTTTGCGAAAACATTCTCCTGCGCCTGACGGCCAGGGATTCCAGCCCCAACCCCGGCGACGGCGTCAACCGCTTCCAGAATGCCATCGCCCACGAGAGTTATTTCGCAGCCATGTTGAGTCGCACCAATGCGGTTCAATTGGCTGCACCCCCTTCCGCCGTGCAAACTGATAGCGACCGTCCGTACGTGACCTTTGTTTTGAATTGTCGTTTTGCCGAACACGTCCGATGAACTCACTGCCCAAAGAAAAACGGGATCGCCTCATGCTGGTGGGGCTGGGCACGGCCATTTTGCTGGCCGTCATTTATTTTTTTCTGTTGCGTCCTGAGTACGACAGCCTGGCCGGGGTCCAGGCCAAAATCGCCGCCGCCACGAAAGATTTGGGGCAGAAGGACAAGGCCATCAAGGAGGAACCCCTCACCTTGCGCGAATTGACCCAGGCCAGCAACGCCCTGGTGCAGGCCGAGAGCGATGTGGCCACCGGCGATCCCAATGCCTGGATTTACGAAACCCTTCGCAATTTCAAGGACCGGCACAATGTGGACCTCGTCCAAATGAGCCAGTCGGTGGTCGGCGACGTGGATTTGCTGCCGAACTTTCCTTACCGCCAGATCAAAGTGACCGTCACCGGCACGGCGTATTACCACGATCTGGGCCGGTTCATCGCCGATTTTGAAAATGCTTATCCGCACGTGCGTCTGCTGAATCTCACACTGGCGCCGGCCGCCGGCGACAACACCGCTTCCACAAACAACTCCAGCGAAAAACTGACCTTCCGCATGGACGTGGCTGCTTTGGTGAAATCCAGTGGAGGTTTGAATTAACGTTCCTATGAAAACGTGGTTCCAACAGTTTCGGCCTTTGCCAGGGGCATTACTGCTGGCGGCGTGGACGGGTGCCTGGTCGCTGCAAGCCGCTCCCTCGTCGTCTCCGCCCGCGTCAGCCATGCCGCCGGCGCCTCCCCAATCCGTTTTCATTTATCCTTCCAGTCCGGAAGAGGGGCGCGATCCGTTTTTCCCGGATTCCCTGCGGCCTTACGCCAATAATCCCGCGTTGACCAACAAACCCGCCCCAGCCATTACAGTGTCGTTGGCGTTGAAGGCCATTCTGGGCGAGGGCACCAACATCTTTGCCATTGTCAACAACCACACCTTTGCGCCGGGCGAGGAGGGTGATGTGCTCGACTCCGACGGCCAGCGGACGCACATCCGCCTGCTGACCATCAATCCCCAGACCCAGACCGCCCTGGTCGAAGCCGGCGGACGCAACTTTGAACTTCACCTGCAAACCACACCATGAAAATACCTCGCTCACCCTTAACCGATGGGAGTCAAATTATGAAAAAGACAACCCTGCTGATGGTTGTGCTGTGCACTGGATTCTTTGTCCAACCGCCGGCCTGGTCCCAAACCAACGCTTCTTTGCCGGCATCCGGCCTTACCGCCGAGATGATCAGCAACGTGCTGCGGCTATCCACCACACCCGAAACCGTCGCCGAAAAGACCAATGCCGCCGCGACCAACAATGTCGCGCCCCCAACTTCCGCCGGCAGTGCGCCGGTGACCATTGCGCCCGCCGCGACCGCGGCCGATGAAACGCCCTCGACAAACAGCGCCGGCGCCAATCCGCTTCCAACAGCGTCCGTGGAAACCGCTCCCACCGGCCCGGAAACTGCGGGCGGCGCTCTCACCAATGCACCGTCCGTTCCCGCTGCAGGCCCCGTCAGCGGCCAGGAGCCGGCGGCGGCGGTGGAAGGCAATGTCACAGCGCAACCCGTTTCAACTAATCTGGAAACTCCCGTCAATGCGGTAACCCATCCTTCGGCTGGGCCCGTGGGCACCAATCAACCCGGCGCACTGAGTGTCAGCAACGAGACCGCTGCTGCCGGCGTTACCAATCTCCCCGCCGGCGTTGCGACCAACGCCGTGGCGGCAGAGGCGAGCACCAATGCCCCGGCGGAACCGGAAATTCCCATCAGTTTTCAGGATGTTCCCATTCGCACCGCCATTGAAAGCCTGGCCCGGCTGGCGGGGATCAATTATTTGTTGGATCCGGCCATCGGTTACGGCCAGCCCGGTCCTAACGGACAAATCAAGCCGGAGCCGATCCTCACCGTTCATTGGGAGCGTGTCACCGCCAGAGAAGCCTTGCTGGCGGTATTGGACAACTATGGATTGGAGCTGGTTCCGAATCCGAAGACGCACATCGCCCGTATCACCGTCAAACCGCCCAACGCTCTGCCGCCCCTGGTCACCCGCGTCATTCAGTTAAAATACGCCAGCGCCTCCAACATGCTGGGGGCCGTCAACGGCGTTTTGACCGACCGGCGCAGCCGGGTGATTGCCGATGAACGCACCAGCCAACTGGTCGTGTCCGCCACGGATTCGGAGCAGGCGGAGATTGACACGTTGATTACCAATCTGGACAAGCCCACCCGCCAGGTGCTCATTGAAACCAAGCTGGTGGAGTTGTCCAGCAATCCCAGCACCAGCAAAGGCATTGACTGGTCCGGCACGTTGGGTGCGCAGGCCATTACTTTTGGCAACGGCGTGCTCTCGCAATCCAGCTCCTCCACGGTGAACAGCCAAACCCCCGGCAGTTCCACCGTGCCGTTGCCCGGCGGCGGCAGCACCACCGGCGGCAGCAGCAGCCAGACGATCAATTCCACCACCACGACCACCACCGAAAGCGGCAACGGCATCGCCAACTGGGCGGTGGACACGGCCCACGGTTTGAATCCGGCCACCGCGTTCTTGAGCGCAGACGGTCTGAAAGCCGTGCTCTCCTTTTTGAATCAAACCAAGGAAGCGCAGGTGGTTTCCACACCGCGCATCGTGACTTTGGATAATCAAACCGCCTCGATCGCCGTCACCCGCGGTTTCCCGGTCATTAACGTTACTGCCTCGACGGCCGGCGTTTCCTCCGGCAGTTCACAAATCACTTATTCCAACATCGGCACCGTCCTGTATGTCACGCCGCGCATCACCGCCAATGATTACATCTGGCTCAAAGTCGTGCCCGATGTGTCGTCCTTCTTCGGGACCGACAGCAAAACCATTGCCGGCCAGACTTATCAGGCGGACATCTTCGACAGCCGCCACATCGAAACCCAGGTGCTCATTCCCAACGCGCATACCCTGGTCATGGGCGGTCTGGTTCAGGACAACCCGACGGTGCAATACACCAAAGTTCCCATCCTGGGCGACATCCCGGTGCTGGGTCTGGCCTTCCGCAGCGAAAACAAGACCATGAACAAGGATAATCTCCTGATCTTCCTGACCCCCACCATCCTCAAGGATTCCGATTTCCAAACCGCCAGCACCGATTTCCTGCAATCCCAGCCGAGGACGATGAAAGAGCCGATGAATCCTCATTCGTGGTGGGACAGCGCCGAACCACGCGGCGACTGGAGCAATCCGCTGGAGCCGCCGGATCAACAGCCCAAATCCACCGTGATGCCGTAAATTTGGATGCTCCAGAAACCATCAACCAGGTCTTTTTATGAAAGCGGCAACGAGTGTTAAATCGCGCTTGACGGCTATGGCGGGGCAAACGTCTGTGCGAAAGTTGCGGAATCCGGATGGAACGGCGACAGCGCTTGGGGAATGTCCGCGCCGTCTAAAAGCGGCGGACTCCGTTTCCCGCCGCATTCCAAAACCTCGCGGCTGCGGGAACCACGCCTGGGTACTTTGCCAATCTGTCCTGGCTACAGCGGCGCTCTGGCTGGCCGCCCTTCATGCACCCGCCGCCCTCGGCCCCACCAACGTCGTTACTCTGACTGGCGGCTGGGCCAATCACGGTTTGGGTGGACCCTACGCCGGTTACGTGGACGGCTCCACGAACGTGGCCAGCTTCAATTTCCCGGCGGGTCTGGCACTGACGCCGGCCGGCGATTCGCTGTTCATCGCCGATTGCACCAACGACGCCGTGCGCTGGTTTTCGGATTTGAACAATCCTTCGGCCAGCCAGGTTTATACCTTTGTCAACGCCGGCAACGGCATCAGCCGGCCGGTGGCGGTGGTGGTGGATGGGGCGACCAACGTTTATGTGTTGAACCGCGGCAACGGCGCCAACGGTTGCGTTCTGGAATTCACCAACAACGCCAATTTCTTCGATTTTCCGGATTACGGGCCGTTGCTGGCCTGGCCGGCTGTCACCAACAACACCTTCCCGTTGACTAATGCCACCGCGATGGCGCTGGGCGGCTCGACCAATCTTTATGTCGTTTGCAACAGCAATCAGGTTGTCCGCGTTGCCATTGGCGGCGTTTCGAGCGTTATTGCTTCCGGCACCAACAGTTTTGGCACCAATGGACCCACAGTCAACCTGCGCGGGATCACGCTGCGGAGCGATGGGCGGTTGGCGCTTTCAGACGCCGGAAACAACGGCATCTGGCTGCTCACGCCGACGAACAACGCCGTGGCATCCAAATTCACCGGCTTCCATGGCGCGGGCGACACCAATGGACCGCCCTTCCTGGTCGCGTTCAATCATCCCGAGAACATCGCCGCCGCCGACGGCGGCTGGCTGGTCGTGGCCGACCGCTACAATCACAAAATCAAAACGATTGATGCGGCGGGCAATGTTCGCCGGCTCTTTGGCGTCAGCTCCAACCTGTGGTGGGGCGGCGCCGGTTCTCTGGACCCAGACGGCCATCAAGCCATGCCCGGTCTGTCCGACGGACTGGTGGATTCGATGGAAGAACTGGGCAGCGTGCAGGCGCGCGAACCGGTCGGCCTGGCGATTGCGCCGAATGGCACGGTGTATGACACCGAAGTGTATTACGGAGTCATTCGCGCGGCGTCCGCCACCGGGTTGTCCAACACCAACGGCGTCAGCACGACTGTGCCGCCGTTGTTCAACGCTCCCAATGGCATCGCATTGGACAGTGCCGGCGCCAATCTATTTATCGCGGATAAGTCCAACAACGTGATTGAAGAACTTAATTTCGGCAACAATCAAACAACCCCTTATCTGGGCGCCGCCGATGGCATTCTCTATCCCGTGGACGTCGCGGTGGATGCCAGTAATAACCTTTACGTCCTGAACCAAGGCACAGGCGGCAATGGTTCCATTTTGGAGTTCGATCCGTTCAAAAATCTGCTGGCAGTAAAAGCCACTGGGTTGACGATGCCGACGGCCATGACGCTGGACGGGTATGGGAACATTTTTGTGGCTGGGCGGAACGGGCAGGTGTGGGCATTTGGGTCGGGGATTTCCAACCAGATCGCGGGGGTGACCAATGCGGGGGTGGATTTGGAAGGGATCGCATTGTTTGACGATGGGACCATTGCGGTGAGCGATGCGGGGAACCAGGTGATTTGGCAGATCAATCCCATCACCAAAGTGGTAAGTTTATTGAGCGGACAAATTGGCGTGTCGGGCAACACCTTGGGAACGACTAACTTCGCCAAATTCAATTCCCCGCACAAAATCATTCGTGTGGCCGGGAATTTGGCGCTTGTTGCCGATACCGGTAACAACCGACTGGTGGTCATGAACCGCGCCGGCGCGGTCACGAACGCTTTGGTCTCCACCAACTCCTTGGTGTGGTTTGGTCGGGCAGGCGATCCGGTCGTGCCGGGCAATGATCGGTTTGTGTCCATGAGCGCGCCGATAGGGTTGGCTGTGGGTGCCAATGGCACGGTTTACGATTCCGAAGCAACCTACATTCGCGGTCTTCAGAACACGGGTTTGAGCGGGCCGGCGCCGGGGCCGTTTGACGTGCTGCCCTACTTCAGCGGTCCCGGTGGGGTGGCGTTGGACAGTGGCGGCAGTCATTTATTCATCGCTGATCCGGCTGACAA
>DASRCU010000291.1:0-3596 GCA_035652955.1 Verrucomicrobiia bacterium
TTTGGAAACGCCGTTTCACTTCCTGGGCGTAATCGTTGGCGCTGGCGCGGCCCTGCGCGGCATACAAACGGTTCTTCGCGGCGGCGAGGTAAAGGGCGTTCAAATTTGCGCAGGCCTGGACGGGATAGAGCACCAGCTCGAAGAAGGCGTCGCGCTCGTCGGGGGGAAGTTTTCGGTCAATGGCTTCTGCTTCGGCGGCAATTTTCTGCCAGTCGGCCGCGACGCGGTCGGCTTCCTGATAATTCACCAGACTGAACGTGTCGGGCGAGAGCAATTCCGGTTTGCATCGGGCGTTGAATTGCATGAACCGGTCCACGATGCGGGCGATTTGCGGCGCGAATTCCCTGCCGAATTCGCGCTGTGCCCAGAGGCGGGTGAAGTCGGCCAGGCGTTCCTGGGGCCAGGCGTCGGGGTTCCAGGCCAGCGTCAGGAAGAATTCCGTGGGCAACTGGACGTGGCACAAGTGGCCGACGTTGACGATCCAAATTCGGTTTGCGCCGTAAGCGTGGGCGAGATTCATCTGTTCCCAGACGCGCGGCAGGGAGACGGTGTTGACCCATTTGTAATTGCGGGGGCCGCCAACGTAATCGAAGTGATAATAGATACCCGCGCCGCCGGAGCGTTGGCGTTCGTCGGGCGTGGGCAGGCGGCGCAGGTCGCCCCAATTGTCGTCGCTCCAGAGCAGCGTCACGTCGTCGGGCACGCGCGCGCCGTGGTCGTAGTAATTCTGCACTTCCTTGTAAATGGCCCAGTCCTGTGGAATGGCAGCCGGATTGGTGTGCAGCACATCGGCCAGGATGCGGCGCTGGTCGGCGACGATTTTTTCCAGCAGGGCGATATTGCCGGCCAGGTTGCTGACGCCGGCCATGGGCGAATCGGTTTTGCCGCGCATGCCGACGGTGACGATGCTTTCGTAATGATCATTGCGCACGATGCCTTCGCGCCAGAAATTGCTGAGCAGGGTGGGGTGCGTGGCATAATTCCATTGGCGCGCGGTGTAGCCGGCGCGACTCCATTCCTTGTCGGCGCGCATCATCGGCTCGACGTGCGAGGTGCCCATGACGATGCCGTATTCGCTGGCCAGTTGGGGATTGAGCGGGTCGTCTTCGTTGAAGCAATTGTCCCACATGGCCGGCCAGAGGTAGTTGGCCTTGAGCCGCAGCAACAGTTCAAAAACGTTGGTGTAGAAGGCGTGGCCGTAGTTGGCCGTGCCGGGCCGGCCGGGAACGGTGCCGTATCGTGCGCGCACCCAGCCGGTGAGGTCGGGCGCTTCGTCGTTGAGGAAAATGCCGCGGTACTTCACGGCGGGCGGGCCTTGAATGAATTTTCCCGGTTTGACGAACAGCCGATCGTGATGCTTCGGCGGCACGTCGGCGAAGAAATGCCACGGCGAAACGCCAATCTGCTCGGACAAATCATAAATGCCGTAAATTGTCCCGCGCGGATCGCTGCCGCAGATGACCAGCGCATTTTCAATTCCCGGCAACGGCCGGGGCACGACCTGGAGGAAAAACGATTCCCATTGGCCGGCGACCGGCGCAACGTCAATTTTCTTTTCGCGAATCAGCCGGTCAATGATTTCGCTGCGGCCGAGGGTGCCGATGAGGATGGCGTTGGCGCCGGGATTTTCGCCGAGTTGAATTATCTCCGGTCGCCGGCCCGTGACGCGGGCAATATCCGTTTGCAAATTGTTCGCGGCAATCAAAACGCCCGAAAAATCGTTTGTGTCCACCACGATGGCGGCCACGGTGTGGTTGGCGCAAATGGGAAAGCTGCCGGGAGCGGGCGTGGTCTGGACGCAGGGGGTCTGGCCCAGCGCGAGCGCCTGTCGCGCCGCCAGCCCGAACAAGAGGGGCAACGTTTGGAACAACGCGACGGTGATTCGGTTCATAATTGCAGTTGGCCAGTCATTTCCTTCAGCGCGGCGGCCACACACGAAATTCTCCGCTGCAATGTAGCAGCCCCAGCAGATACAGCATGCCGTCGTAGTAGCGATACCGGCCTGAAGGAATGGGCGCGTTCCACAAGGCTTCGACGAACGGCCGGGCGGGGGTGGTGGCGGCCAGCGCGGCCACGGCGTTCATGGCTACCAAGCCGGTGGAATGGTCGCGGGAAAGCGGCTGGCCGTCCAGCGTGAACTGGTTGCCGTAACGGGAGAGACCTTGTGATTGAAAGAACGCCAGCAACCGGTCGCTCAACGCCTGTTCGCGTGCGTCCGCCTGCCACCAGGACCAGTCCACCGACCAGTTCATGGCCACGCGCCAGGCGTCAAAACGGAAATCCGCCGAACCGGGATGCTGCGGCGCCAGCCACGGTGTGCCGTTGAAGTTGGCGTATTCGGGCGCCAGACCGGTGGACGGATGGGTGACGCGCTGGAAAAAGTCGCGGCTGGTTCGGGCGGCAGCGCGCCAAAAGGCGCGGTCCTCGGCCGCCCCCCAGCGCGACCACAATTCGTAGAAGGCGGGCAGTTGATAGGACGGATCGGTGTGGTCGTCGTTTTCAATGTCCGCGGTGAAGCGGACCATTTTGTGAACGGGATCGAACAGCGCACGACCGGTTTGCACGCCGCGAATGGTTCGTCCGGTGATGTCCCGGCGGTTTTTCAGGTTTTCCAGCAAACGCTCGGCCTGGGCGCGATAATCGTAAATGCCGTCGCCGTCGCCCCAGCGACCGGCGGCAAAAAACAGTGCGGTGACGAAATACTCTTCGCCGTCGGGCGCGGGCATTTCGTCATTGGGCGTCCCGTTGGTTTGCAGCGACCAGGAAAAATAGCCGAACGCCGGATGGTTCGTGGCCGCGTGGTACATGAACGTCTGTGCCCAGTTCCACAACGCATCGAACTCCGCTTTCCGGTTCAACTGCACGGCGATCATCATGCCATAGGACATGCCTTCGGAGCGCACGTCGCCGCTGGCCACATCAAAAACACACGCCAGCGGGCCGTTGGAATTGGCGCCGGTGGGAAAATAAACGGACTGGCTGCGCGGGTCGCCGTGAAACAACTGCCCGAAGGCGACCTCAATTTTCCGTTTCACCGCCGCCGGCGAATGCCCCGCCTCGACAAAAAGGTTGCGGTAGTGGCCCGTGATGGCGGCGCCGCCTTGCGCCCGACACGGTACCGCCGGCCAAAACCCCAACAGCGCCAGCAGCAAGACCGGAAGCGTTTTCTCCGGGGAGAGGCGCTGACGGCCCGACAATGCTTTGCTGTCCATTTCCGACCTCATTCAACGTTCCGTTGGCGGCGCGGCCGTCGGAAAATATTTTTCCGCAAATTTCAAAAAAACCGGCCAGTTTGGCGCGTCGGTATGACCGCCGTGGTGCTGGCGGAAGGCGAGGTCGCCGTTCGTCAGGGCGGTTCCAATCGGCGGAAAGTTCGTGGTGCCCAGACCGTGCCCGCCCAGCAACTCATAAACCGGGCCGGCGGCGGCAGCGGCCAGAAAACTGCCCTTGGCGTCCACCCACGCATCGCCGTTGGTGGAACCGGCGCTGATGAATACGGGGCGCGGCGCGCAGAGCGCGATGAGTTCGTGGGCATCCACCGGCAGGTCGTTCTCATGCAGCGGTCCGGCGTATTTCAGGAAGTTGCCGGCCATCCA
>DASRCU010000292.1:0-5508 GCA_035652955.1 Verrucomicrobiia bacterium
CATTGTCAAGGCCATTGATCCCAACACCTACGGTGCGCCACCGGAAGCCAGCGCCGATGATTTCATCAATACCGGTTCCACCAGAAGATAAATTATGTCGCCAGCGAAAAGTTATTTCCAAAACATTCTGCTCGGTGCCGTATCGTTTGCCATCCTTTTCCCGGTCGGCAGCCGCGGTGCGGTGGAACAGGATATTTTGTTCAGTTACGCGCCGAGTTACGCGGCCAGCCTGGGCGGCCAGGCCAACGCGCAGGTCAGTTTTGCCAATGTGGCGGCGGGCGTGAACGCTATTTACGATCAATGCGGCGCCGGTGCGCATTGGCATATTGCCGGTTATTACCAGTCCGTCAACGATCCGGTCAACTGGACCACCACCGGTGGCATGGTCGGTTGGCTGGCCAACAATGACCCTCGCGTGGCCGACGTGGTCAGTTATGGCAACGCCGTTGGAGCCGATCTGGTTTTGTATGTGGTGCAGAACAGCGACAGCAGCAGCATTGCCGGCGTCTCGCAACAGCCGGGAATGTACAGCGTAATTAATCCGGGTAACGTCTGGTCGGCGGTTGTAGCGCATGAAATTGGTGGCCACGCCTACGGCTGCAATCATCAGGACGGCCATATCAACCCCAAGACCATCATGATGCATAATTACTGTGGCGGAGGCGCCGCGCCGCCGTACTATTTCAGCAATCCCAATATGTGGTGGAACGGAGTCAACATGCGCGGCGACGGTAACACGTCCTGCCTGGGCGGCAGTTTGATCAACAATGGCGATAACACTTACGCCCTCTCGGCTAACGCGCAGAGCGTCACGGATCGCCGGTTGCGCGTCGTTTATGGCCCGGTGCTGAATCACGTCATTTACGACTGGCGCTTTACCAATGCCCCGGCTTCGGCGCCGGCCGGCACGACCAACAGCGACTTGATTTCGGGCGCGTCGGCTGTTGTTCGCGGCAACGGCGCAGCCTACACCGGGCGCGCCCTCCGCCTGCCAGGCGGGACCACCGGCAACGTTCCGATGAGCAGCATGGCTGCTTATCTGGATTTGCCGAACGGCATTATTTCGTCTCAAACCAATCTGACAATTGAAATCTGGGCGACCCCGTTGTCGGCGCAGAACTGGGGACGAATCCTGGATTTCGGTCGCACGGCGCAAGCGGGTGACGGATTGGGCGCGCCCGGCGAGTGGACCGGCCTGCCCGGCACACCGGCCCCCGGCACCACCTCTCAATCGGACGGTGTTATGTTGAGCTATAACATCGGCACAAACCTTGGCCAGCAACGTTTCGAGGCACGGCACAATGGCTCCGTGGTAACCTTGGATTCCGCCCTGGCCACGACTGCCGGAGTGCTGCATCACTACGTCGTCACCTTCACCGACGGTGCGGGTGCTTACGGCAGCGCTGGCGGCCGCTGGGCATGGTATCGGGACGGCGACTCGGTGGGTTTTCTGGATGTTAGTAATCACCTGGCGGATATTCAGGATGTGAACAACTGGCTGGGCCGCTCTGAATGGAGCGCTGATTCCCTGGCCAATGTGGACTATGCCGAGGTGCGCATCAGCAACGTGGCGATGAACCCATGGCAGGTCCGGGCGAATTATTTCTTGGGGCCTGACTATGTCATGCCCTCGGCAATGCTGACCAACAGCGATTTATGGAACGGGGCCACGCGCTCTTTCAATACTGCTGGCAACTGGAGCGACGGCCAGCCTCCCGGTGCCGGCAAGACGTATGAGATGCTCGACTTCAACCTCACCACGCCCTACAACACCACGCCCTACACATTTGCTGGCGACGTGTTGCACGCCAGCGGCGGTATTTTCTTTTGTGGCGCTTCAGGCAGCACCACCATCACGATTAACAAATTTATCATTGACAACGAGGAAATTTGCAACAGCGCCGATGCCGGCGGCACCTTTACCCTGGCCGGCAATCTCTACGTGACCAATGACAACATCCTGCGCGGCGCCAGCGGCCCGGTCGTTGTTTCCGCCAATTTACATGGCAACGGTTCGCTCACGTTAATGGGCAACACCGTAACCTTATCCGGCAACAATGCCGACTATACCGGAAAAATTCGGATCGGTAACGGCATTATCGGTTCGATGAGACTAAGCTCCGAAACTCAATTGGGCGCCAACCCGCCGGTCTTCACGCCGGACCAACTCTCCTTGAATCGCGGCTGGCTCTACACCGCCACCAGCTTCACGATCAGCAACAGCAACCGCGGCATTCAGATTGGAATGAACGACGGCATTTTCAACGTTGCCCCCGGCACCACGCTGACCGTGGGCAGCCCGGTGACCAGCCCCACCTTCAACGGCAGCGGCGTGGTCGGCGGCATCTTATGGAAACAAAACACCGGCAGACTGGCTCTAACCAGCCCCAATACTTCCTTTTACGGGCCAATTCAAATTGACGCCGGCACGTTGTCCATTGCCGGCGCCGGGGTTCTGGCCAACGGCAATTACAACAGCCCGTTCTTCCTGGATAACGGTGTGTTCGACTATAGCAGCTCTGCCACGCAAACTATTTCCGCCCCGATTTCCGGAACCGGTTCCATTGCCAAGAGCGGCAGCGGAACATTGATATTGACCGGCGCCAATACAATAAGCGGCACTGTAACGGTCAACGGAGGGACATTATATGCCAACCCCGGCAACGCCACAAACAACCGGGCTTTCAGCTATGTCAGCGCCATCGTGGTCAACAACGGTGGAACTTTACGCGCCGGCGCAAACGGATTGTTCGGTTGGGATGGCACCCAGGAACATCCCATCTATGTGAATTTTGGCGGCGTTCTTACCGCGAACGGCGGGCTAACCAGCGATGTCGGCGTGGGCACCGTAACCCTTGCCGGCGGTACGTTGGCTACGCTTACCGGTGGAGCAACGGATTATGGCTCGTGGCGATTCGACGAGGCAACCGATCGTCTCCTGGTCACCCAGGACTCCACCGTCAGCGCTCTTAACGTAAAGTTCGGCAATCCCTCCGCCTGCATCAGTGTCTCTCCCGGAAAAACATTGAACTTCACCGGCACCATTACCGACACCAGCAAAGGAGGCATCAGTTATCTGACTCTGTCCAACGGCACCGGTACGGTTATTTTGTCTGGAACAAATACCTATTCGGGAGCAACAACCGTTGTCGGCGGCAGCCTGCTGATCAATGGCTCCATCGGCAGCAGCGCCGTAACTGTGGCTGGCGGTGGAATGCTCGGCGGCAACGGTATCGTGGGTGGTCCAATAACCGTGGAATCCGGCGGCACATTATCGCCCGGAACTGGCATCGGTATCCTCACGGCAAACAACAATGTAACACTGCAACCCGACAGCACAACGCTCATGGAGATCAGTGCCGCGCCGCTGACCAACGATCAATTGCGTGTGGCCGGCACGTTGACGCTCGGTGGCATGCTGGTGGTCAGTAACCTTGCCGGCACCCTCAACGGTGGTGAACAATTCCATCTGTTTCAAGCCGGCGCCATCAGCGGCTCGTTTACCAGTTATTCATTACCTCCGCTAAGCGAGGGACTGGCGTGGAACACGTCGGCGTTAAACAACGGCTTTTTGTCTGTGGTCCGAATTATTCCAACCAATTTATTTTGGACTGTCAGTGGGACTCAACTTACACTGTCGTGGCCAACCAATTATATCGGGTGGCAACTGCAAGTTCAAACCAACGCGCTGAACGTCGGATTGGGCACCAATTGGGTTGATGTAGCCGGGACGGCCGCTACGAATAGCGTAAATCTGCCGCTGGATTCCATCAACGGCAGTGTGTTTTATCGGCTGATTTACCGGTAATTTATGACGTTTCTTTCTAAATGATGCGCAGACCGATCAGCCTTGGCTTAACACTCACCGGATTTGTTGTCGCGTCGCTGTCTCCCCTGACGAATGCTCAACTGTTGCATCGCTACAATTTCGAGACGGCGGGCACGGCCAACGACACAGTCGGCACGGCAAACGGCCTGCTGCACGGCACCGCAACGATCACCAATGGCGCTTTGATTACTGATGGCACATTGGGCGCATTAAACAACGGGGTGCAACAAAATGGTGTGAGCCTGCCTGCTACAGCCACGGCGGGCATTACCAATGCTTTCAGCATTGAGGTCTGGTATACTGCCAATTACAACGGCCCGTGGTGCACTCTTTTTTCTTTTAGCGATGGCACCACCGCTAACAATGTCCTGGCAACACCAGCCACAGGATTCCCTCCTTACCCTTCCCGGGTGGCTGTGTTTGGTCGCGGCACAGAGAAAGACGTTTATCAAATCTATTGTGATCAACCGTTCTATGCCCCTTGCCACGATATGATGGTTACCTATGACGGAACGAATCTGGTTTACTATCTCGATGGCGCACTGGCAACGTATTCAGGCCTCTCGAATTCCATTATCACCCCCGGCGTCAACCTTTCTGCCATGACTCATATTGGCATTGCGGGCGGTTCGCCATGGGCAACAGATAACAGCATCAACGGCAAAGTCTTTGATTTTCGTATCTATGGCCAGGCATTGAGCTTGAACCAGGTAGCGGCGGTTTACAATCTGGGAACCAATCCCAGCAATTCAGCCATCTCCAATGCGCTCGCGGTCCCTCTTCCGCCAGCGCAAGTTCCGTTGAGCGGCAACCTGGTGCGGATGCCTTTTTACGGCAGCCCCTATCTGCATGATCCCGGCACGATGAGAAAGGACGGAACGAATTACTTCATCTTCGGCGACGGCACGGGTATTTCCGGGATCAAGTCCAGTGACCTGCGCAACTGGTCGCCCGCAAGCACCGTATTTCCGAACGGCCCGCCGGCCTGGACCACGAATGCAGTTCCGGGCGGATCGCCGAATTATTTTTGGGCTCCGGATTTGGCCTATTTCAACGGCCTTTGGCATGTCTATTACGCTTACTCGCAATGGGGCACCATTAACTCGGTTATTGGCGTCGCCACTTCACCCTCGCTCAATTCGCCGGTCTGGACGGACCGGGGCAAGGTCGTTCAATCCAATTATCCCGCCACGACCAATACAGACACCACGGCATACAACTGCATTGATCCAAGTATTTACGTCGCTGCCAACGGCACCGTCTGGATGTCTTACGGCTCTTACTCCTCAGGCATTCTGGTTGTGCAAATTGACCCGGCTACCGGTATGCGTTTGAATTCAAACTCCATCGGCACGCAAGTGGCCAACAACGCCGCGGGCGGCGGCTGGGGAAGCACCGAGGAAGGCTCCTGCATTTATCAGCATGGCGGCTACTGGTATCTCTTTGTGAACCAGGGTGGTTGCTGTAATGGGACTTACAGCACCTACAACATCCGCGTGGGCCGGAGCTCCAGTCCCACCGGACCATATTACGACAGGAACGGTGTGGATTTGAACCACGGCGGGGGCACAATGTTTTTAGAAAGCACTGCGCGCTACATCGGTCCGGGACACGCGGCCATCAGCGACGACAACGGCACCAATTGGTTTACTTATCATTTCTACGACGGCCTTAACAAC
>DASRCU010000293.1:0-4965 GCA_035652955.1 Verrucomicrobiia bacterium
AAATCACCGCGACTCCAGGCGGCGGTCGTTGTGCCGTTTACACGGGCGAATTGAGGCTCCGAAGTTTGAGGTCCGTCAGGGATGCTGTTGCGCGGAATCACAATGAAATGAACGATCTCACCGTCTGCCACGAAACACACCAACGCGAGGCTCTGGCCATGCCACTCTATGGTCCGGCAACCGATGGTCGGAAACCGTTCAAGCCCCGTCGGGAACTGGACATCCTGCAAGTGGTGTGTATCCACGAGCCACTGACGGGCTTGGGCAAGGTTTTCCGTCTCCAAGTCCAGCCTCGGAAATTCTTGCAGGAATTGAACCATGTCACGGCGGCACGCAACGAACTGGGTGGTTGGGCGCTGGCTTTGGCGATACCACCAAACTCCAACCAGAGTAAGCAACAACACCAGGCACGCCGCCAGCGCCGTCAGAAATTCCCGACGGCGATAAACGGCCCGGTAACGGCGGGACACACCTGCGCGGATTTCATCGAGCAATTCCGGTGCGATCCGAACCGCTTCTAGTCGGTGGCGCACCGCCGCGTCGAACGCCTCCCGATCCTTGAACCACGCCGCCAGTTCGGGATCGCACTTGACCAGTTCCAGCGCCTCGGCAAACACCGAGTCGCGCTCGTCGTCGGTTCCCGGACGATAGGCGGACAGAATTTCTTTGGCTTGTTCGTGGTTCATGGATTTGCAGGCGGATTCGGCGGCGATTGAGGCGGCCTTGGCTTCACATCAAGATCAAGTTCGCGGGCCAGACGCCGACGCAATTGTTCCCGGCCGCGCGCCAGCCGCGACATGACCGTGCCGGCGGGAACTCCCAGCATTTCGGCAATCTGTTTGTAGGAAAAATTTTCCAGATAAAACAACGCCAGCGGCGCGCGAAAAACCTCATCCAGCCGCGACAACTCGCGCAAGACAGTGTCGCCGACCAAGCGCTCGACGGTTTCGGCGGAGGCGAAAACTGGCTCATGCTCCAACACGTCCAACGCCACAGCCGGAAACTGTTTTTGCCGGCGACAGACGGCCAGGTGTTCGCGGTAAAGCGTGGTGAACAGCCAGGTCTTGACCTTGGTCGCATCGCGCAATTGGTGGCCCTTGACGGCCCACAAATAAAATGTCTGCTGCACTAGGTCCAGGGCATCCGCTTCAGTTTGTGTCAGGCTCAAGGCAAAACGATACAACGGGGCGTAATGCCGCGTTGCCGGATCGTTCGCGCCCAGGTCCGTCACGCAGGTAAGAGTAACGAAGGCGCTTTCCATTCCCCACTATTTTCGGGCGAAAATCCTCCCAAACCGGCGTGCCAAAATTTCCGGGAATAATCCACGTTATTTTGCCTCTCACTTCCGAACAACCAAAGCCCGGCAGCGCGGGGAGCGATGCCGGCAATCAAACATTCAAATGTAACAATGCAAAACCAATAACTGATTGAGCTATGAAAACAAAACTCACACTGACTCTGGCGGCGCTCTTGACCAGCGCGTCGCTGACATTCGCCACCAACTACGATGTTCGGGTGGTCGCCTCCGGCCTGCAACGCCCCACGGGCATCGTGGCCCTGGGCGATGACATCCTGTTTTTCTCCCAGGTGCCCACGCCCGGCGTGCCCGGCAGCATGGGCGGCAGCAACTCTGTGGACGTTCTATTCGTGCCCACCGGCGAGACATTCACCATCGAAAGCGGCAACCCGTTGCCGGAGAACCTGGCCTTGGACAGACGCGACCGGCTGTATTGGACCTGCAAATCCGCCGGCGTCATTCTGATGACGGATTATCGCCACGGCGTCACCAAGTTGGTGACCGGATTGGATCATCCCAATGGCATCGCCGTGGACCGTTGGAACAACGTTTATTACACCACGCTGCCCACGCCCGGCGTGCCTGGAACGATGGGCGGCAGCAACACCGTTGACGTCTTCAACGGCTCCATGTCCACCGTGCTCGAACTGGGCGACCCCGAACCGACCGACATCGCGGTGGATCGGTTTGGCAACGCCTATTGGACGTGCCATTCCGCCGGCGTCATTCTGAGGCGGGACGCCGCTGGCAATGTAACCAAACTCCTGACCGGCCTGCATAGCCCGACTGGTATCGCGGTGGATGCCTGGGGCCGGAATCTGTATTTCACCGAAGTGCCCACTCCCGGCGTGCCCGGCAGCATGGGCGGCAGCAATATGGTTTGGCGCGTCCATCTGGCCACGATGAAAACGGATTTGATCAGCTGCGGCGACCCCGAACCGCACGCCGTGACCGTGGCGCCCGATGGCGACGTGTTTTGGACCTGCTCCAGCGCTGGCGTTATCAAAGAAGCCCGGCCTGAATTCTGGTTCTTCAACGACAACGACTGATTCGCCCGCGTTTTCGTAACCCAAATCCGTCACCGCCCGGCAAAGGCCCGAAGCTCAATTCAGCCAAGGGCCTTTGCTTTTGGGCGAAGATTTATCTCGAAGCAAGTGTCGCTAAAGCCCCGGCACGTAATGCTTCGGGTGAAAACTGTCGGCGAAATCGCGCTTCACGCGGGCGACATGTCCATCAACGAACGTCACATTGGCCTCGCCGTCGTGGCGGCTGGTAAGCGGATAACCCGGCGGCTCCCAGGCACCGTCGTCAATCACCGCGTCCCCCGGACCGTCCGCCGGGCTGCCTTTTTCCTCAGCCAGCATGATTTTTTCCGACGGCTGCGTGATGGCGCTGGCGCGGTTCAAGATAATCACCGAGCGATCCTTGGAAATGTAGCTAGCCATGCCGCGCTCGCTATAGGCGTTCAACGAATAGCTGTAAAAGTATTGCTCGAAACCCGGATTTTGCTGCCAAAGCACCTGGCGGTGAAGCGCGTCCTGGTCGGCGGGACAGCGAACGTATTCGCTTTTGTAGCCTAGGTAGCGCATGACGCTTCCGTCGGACGGATTCCGCATGGTCACTCCCGAAGCATTGCTCGACACCTGCCACCAAATCCAGTCCTCCGGCTGCGCGCCCAGCGAACTCTTCAGCGCGGCGGTGGGAAAATCGTCGTTGTTATCCTGAAAATACAGCATGAAGCCCAGACTCAGTTGGTGCAGGTTGTTTTCACAGGTGATGGCTTTGCCGCTGTTCTCTGCCTGCGACAACGCCGGCAGTAGCAACGCCGCCAGAATCGCAATGACCGCGATGACCACCAAAAGCTCGATCAAAGTGAATGCGTCTGCGTAACGGCCGGCCGGCGCATTCAAGTGAATAGATTTCCCCCACATAAACAGGCACTCTTGACAGTAACAGTGGAATTTATGCGCGCGGCAAACAATGTCAAATCACCGTCTTCCAGTGCGCCACAGAATCGCCCTTTTGACATCAAGTTGAACCCCGACACAATTTCATAAGAGGCCGATCTCTCTGCTCCAGACTTTGAAACAGAAAACCTTGGCCATCTACCGAAGTGGTTGATGTTGAGCCATCCGAAGGCGTTTACGGCGGACTCAACCGACAGGCCGTTTTGCTTCGCCCGCATTGTTCGGTTTACGCGGGCTTTCTTCTTTCTGCTCACATTTCGCAGAGAGAAGATTATAGAGCCACGCGGTTATGGCACCGCCAATCAGGGCATCGAAGAACCCATACACCAGGCCAATGAGACTTCCGAGGGGGCTGATATTGTAACCGCGATAGACCTGGCCGATGAGCGTGACGTGATGCGTGCTGCCGTCAAACGCGATGATCCACTAGGTCAGCGCAAACAATCCGACTCCCCATACAATTCCACACGTTAATGCAAACGCCTTGACATTGATTTTCATGGCACATTCCTTTCTTTGTGGTGAACATTTGAACCGCTCTCATGTTGGAACGGGGTGACACGCTGACAATAGTTCCGACCTGCCGACTTGTCCACGGATTTTTGCAACGGCAAATTATCCGCCACGCCAATTCTTGATTGGAATTTCAGCCTATTGCTCCGGCGGCTTGCCGCGCAATCGTTTTCTCTGCGGTCGGGTCAAGGTGCCCAGCCATTCGCGCGGGGTGTGGATGTCAATGCCGAAGGGTTTCTTTAACACCGTCAAATCCCGGTCGCGGGCAATGATCGTGTAGCAATCCCGCTCGGCCAATGCCGCTTCGATGAATTTATTGTCCTTCGGGTCGCGGCAAACCTTTTCTTCAAACGGAATCGGTTGCACCCACAAGGCCGACTTTCGCAGCGTATTCAGCCACAGCGCGGTATCGGTCGTGAATTGTTGCTCCTGTTTCACCCGTCCAGCACCGCCTCGTATTCGGCCATGATGTCCTCGCTCATCACCGGCGCCATCAGGCTATGCAGCCACGCTTTGAGGCACAGGTGCGGCTCGTGACGCCAGAAAACGCCCGCCACGAAGACGCCGGTGTCAATGACCGCCAGCTTCATCACGCACCTGGCGTAACGCCTGTTTGACAATGTTGGCCGCCTGGCGCGGGGAATGTCCGCCGACGGGCGTCTGCCGCAATAGTTTTCGGACCGCCTCGCTTCCGGGAGCCTTGATGGGGCGGATCAACAAACCATCCTTGCCCAAATCAAATACGTTCAGGGGGCCGCCGCGCTCCAATCCTTCCCGCCGGCACCACTCCAGCGGAAAGACCGTCTGGCGTTTGCTCGTCAGGGTCATGGTCATAATCAATTTCTTCATAGTAAGGATTTATTACCAAAAAAACGCCCGTTGTCAATGGTTTGGCGCGATTTTGGGCGGTATAAACCTGTGCGATTTGCGCGCCAAGTGGACGGAATTTTCTGCCAGACTGGTCAATTGATGATGAAAAAAACAGTCAACGTCGCGGATGGCGGTTTCAACGGAGATGAAGTCGAACCGCTGCCGGAGATATTGCGGGCGGATCAATCAACCGTTCCTGCCAGTTCAACGCGGTTTTGCCGCAGTAAGGATTCATTACCTAAAAAATGCAATTTATCGGGAGTTTCGCCAAATAGAGGCGGTAAAATGTTGCGTAATCCACTGCAACACGCGGGCGGA
>DASRCU010000294.1:0-13696 GCA_035652955.1 Verrucomicrobiia bacterium
GCCGCGCCCGCGCCGGTTCGTTTCAATCGCCCTTGTGGGTCGGTGGCGGCGTGGTCTTTGGCCCCAAGCCGCGCGATTTTAGCAAAAAAGTTTCCCGGAAAACCCGGCAACTGGCGCTGCGCAAGGCGTTGAGCGAGCGGCTCAAAGCCGGCGATGTGATTGTTGTGGACGATTTGAAATTGAGCTCGCCCAGGACAAAGGAGTTCGTGGGCCTTATCTCCCGATTGGATTTGAAGGGCACGACGCTCATCGTCGCGGGCGCGGATCGGAATCTCCAGTTGGCCTCGCGCAACGTGCCGGAGGTGTCGGTAACCACCAGCGAACTGCTCAACACCTACGACGTGCTGCGGCCAGACAAATTGTTGTTTACCAAAGAAGCATTTGAAAAACTCAGCCAGCGCCTGAGCAAAGAGTGATTGGACCAAACCATTGAATCCCTGAATTCCCGATGGGAGGGCGATGGGGATTCGGCGATTGAACTAGTCAACCAGCGATGAACGTTTTTGAAATCATCAAGACCGTCCGCCTTACCGAGAAAGGCACGCGCCAGGGCGAGAAGTACAATCAGTACACCGTGGTGGCGGACCGACGTGCCACCAAACCTCAAATTCGTCAGGCCGTGCAGGAGCTGTTCAAGGTGAAGGTGCTGCGCGTCAACACGCTCAACGTGCGCGGTAAACTGCGCCGGCAACGCACCGTCCAGGCCGGCAAGGCGCCGGATTGGAAAAAGGCCATCGTTACTCTCAAGGAAGGCGACAAGATTGTTTTGACTTGATCCGGCGGAAAGCCATTCATGGCGCGGGAGCCAGGCCCCGCGCTTTTTTTTTGTTTGGATCGGAGGGCTGGTTGAAGACCTGCCGGGCGGTCGCCCGACGCCCGGCGATGCTCGAAGGCGAATTTTTCAAAGGCGGGCCGGACAGCCTTTCTTCTCTCCGGCCCGGCAGGATTTGACAGGATGAAGTTTGCGGTCGAAATAAATGGCGTGGTGAATCTGCGAACACCCAATCGAATCCTGCACGTGGATGGCGACAGTTTTTTCGCGAGCTGCGAAATCGCGCTCGACGAACGGTTACAGGGACGTCCTCTGTGGGTGGGCGGCGGCCGGCACGGCGACGGCATCGTCATCGCTGCCAACCGGGCGGCAAAACAATTCGGGGTGCAGACCGGCATGGCCTGTTTTGAGGCCAGGAAACTCTGTCCTCACGGTGTGCTGTGCCGCCCGCACTACGATGAATACCGGCGGTTGTCGCAGAAAATGTTTCGCATCCTGGAGGAATACTCGCCCACGCTGGTGCCAATTTCGATTGACGAAGGGTTTTTGGATTTGACGACGATGGACCGGGTGGTGTGGCGTCACACCACGCCGGCGCAATACGTGGCGGAAATTCGTGAACGCATCGCGCGGGAAGTGAAAATCCCCGTGTCGGCCGGTCTGGCCAACTCGTCGCGACTGGCCAAATTGGTCACGGACGCGGCCAAGCCTGGTTTCTGCGAGGTAAAACCCGGCCAGGAGAAGGATTTTTTGAAAGACCGTTCCGTGCGCGAACTTTCCGGTCTGGGCGCCAATCGCCAGCGCGCCCTGAACGCCCTCGGAGCCTTTACCTTTGGCGATGTGGCGAAGCTGCCTTCAATGCTGCTCCGCCAGAAATTCGGCATTTGGGGCCAGCAACTCTGGCTGTTCGCCAACGGTCTTTGGAACGAACCGTTGCTGCTGCAGGTGAAGGATCGCACGACCATTTCCAGCAACACCACGCTGCCTTGGGACGAACCGGATTATGAAGCGGCGCTCACCTTCATTTTCAGCGAGGCGACGCGACTGGTGGGTCAGTTGCGCCGCGAGCAGATGCAGGCGCGGGAAATGTCGCTGACCATTCGTTTCAACGATTTCTCGGAAGTCGGCGGACAACATCGCTTCCGCCAGCCGCAGTTTTTGAATTCGGTCATTAACACGGCGCTGGAGGAAATGTTCCGCGACCTGATGTCGGCGCAATTCAAACCCGTGCGGCAAATCCGCATCGCCTTCGGAAATCTGTCGCGCCTGGACACGCAGCCCACATTGTGGGGATGCACCGATGCCGAGCGCTGGGGCGCGCTGGACGAGGCCGCGCATCGCCTGAACGCGCAATTTGGCCGACCGGAAAAACCGGCGGTGATGACCGGCGCACAACTGGCACTGCGCCAACTCGACGACGCCCATAAAAACCCCAGGGCCAAATGCCCTTTCGCGCCGCAGCGCGAAATCGTCCGCAAACTCTGGGGCACGGACGCCGACCCCTTCGCCGGCCAGGGGGATTGGGAAAAGCGTCTGGCCCGGGCAAGCAAACAGTTACTGTTCCGGCATTGAAAACCCAGAGCTGTCCATCGCGCTGCCGCGCCTTGACAAAGCCTTTGAAAAAGCTCTTAACTTCGGGGATATGGCAGCCGGCCTTTCAGTTGGGGCGCCGGCGAACGCGGCTGTAATCCCGACGCCACCATTAAACGGTGCGGAAATCGTCGGCAACCGCTGCGGCGCCTGCCGTTAAACTCAGTTAAATCATGGACGCCACTCCGCCGCCGCTTACGCCGGGCACGCTCTATTTGGTGGCCACGCCGATGGGCAATTTGGAGGACATCACCTGGCGGGCATTGCGCGTATTGCGCGAGTGCGACGTGGTGGCCGCCGAAGATACACGGCGCTCCGGTCGGTTGCTCAAGCATTTTGGGATTTCCAAGCCGCTGTTGAGCTGTTTTCAATTTAACGAGGCCAGGCGCAGCCAGGAGATCGTTGAGCGCCTGCGGCGCGGAGAAAGGGTCGCGCTGGTCACGGATGCCGGCAGTCCGGGCATCAGCGACCCGGGGGAACGGGTGGTGGTCGCGGCGATTGCCGGCGGTTTCCGCGTGGAGCCGGTCCCCGGACCTTGCGCGCTGATTGCGGCCTTGACGGCCAGCGGCCTGCCGACGGGCGAATTTCATTTTGTCGGTTTTCTGCCGCACAAATCGGGACAGCGAAAAAGCAAATTGGAATCGCTCCGGACTGTTCCCGGCACGCTGGTGCTGTACGAATCGCCGTTTCGGGTCGAAAAATTGTTGGGTGAGTTGAACGAGGTTTTTCCCGAACGCGAAGTCGTCCTGGCGCGGGAATTGACCAAGAAGTTCGAGGAATTTCTGCGTGGCAAACCGGCGGAACTTTTGGAAGCGGCCAGGCAACGGAGCGGGAAAGGGGAATGGGTCGTGCTGATCGGGGCCTCCCCGGAAACGAGAGGCCATTCTTCAGATTCGCGGCGGTCAGGCGAGTGAATGCCCGTCTGAACGCCGAGGACCGAGTTACACAAACTTTCCCGGATTCAAAATGCCGTTCGGATCGAGCATTTTTTTCAGCGCGCGGTGCAATTCGCGGACTTCCGGTGAGACGGCCAGCGGCCACCAGCGTTTTTTGGCCAGGCCGATGCCGTGTTCGCCGGTGATGGCGCCGTTCCAGGCAAGCACCTGCCGAAACAGTTCATCCAGCGCCTCCTCGCCGCGTTTGACGGCGGCGGCGTCCTGCATATCCAGCATGATGTTGACGTGGATGTTGCCGTCGCCGGCGTGGCCGAAACAGGCAATGGGCAGTTTGATTTTCCGCTGGAGTCGCGCCGCAAATTGAAACAAATCTTCCAATCGCCCGCGCGGCACGACGATGTCCTCGTTCAATTTTTTGAGGCCGCTGGCTTTGAGCGCGGTGGAGAAGACGCGGCGAATCTGCCAGATTTTTTCGCACTCGGCATCGCCCCAGCCGCGCTCGACAAAGAGCGGTTGGAAGCGGCGAACCACCTTTTCCACCGCCGGCAGTTCGCCGCGCACGGAATTTTTTTGGCCGTCCAGTTCCACAATCAAATGCGCCTTGCAAACCCCCAGCCGGTCGCTGCCGCTATACCGGGCCGCCGCTGCCAACGTGAATTCGTCGGCCACTTCCAGGGCGCTGGGCAGAAACCCCGCCGCCAGAATCGCCTGCAGGGCGCCTGCGGCGCTTTTCATGGAGCCAAAGCCCACGGCCATCATGGCGCGGAAGGGCGGCCGCGGAATCAATTTCAACGTCGCCTCGGTTATCACCCCCAGCAATCCTTCGGAGCCGACGAACAGCCGGGTCAGATCGAAACCGGTTTTGTTTTTATGCGTGCGTCCCCCGGTGCGAATCACCGTGCCATCGGCCAGCACGACTTCCAGTCCCAGGACATAATCGCGGGTGACGCCATACTTCAGGCAGCGCGGGCCGCCGGCATTCGTGGCGATGTTGCCGCCGATGAAATTATCCGCGCGGCTGGCCGGATCGGGCGGATAAAACAGGCCCCGCTTTTCCACCGCCGCCTGCAGCCGGGCGGTAATCACAGCCGGCTGCACCACGGCCACAAAATCGCGCCGGTTGATTTCCAGAATCCGGTTCATTCGTTCGGTGGACAGCACCATCCCGCCGCGAATGGGAACGCAGCCGCCGACGTAGCCATGGCCGCCACCGCGGGCCGTAACGGGGATTCGGCGCGCGTGGGCAAAACGCAGAATTTTTGAAACCGATTCCGTGCCGCGCGGCAAAGCCACGGCCTCGGGCCGGCGCGCAGCGAACCATTTGTCCCCCGCATACTTTTCCAGAAGCTCCGGTTGGAAAATGATTTCACCGGGCAACAGTTTTTCGAGTTGACGCAACGCTTTGACGGAGCCGGAATTCATACCACAATCAATCCGGGCATCTTGCGCAAGAAATGCCGGGGACGCAACCAACGATTTTGAGGCGCAGTGTCCGCCCGCCATCGGCCGCCTCAAGCGAGGGCCATGATGGCGCCGTGCCGCGGCGAGGCGGCGTGGCCGTATTCGGCATCACTCGGCCAGGGACGGCGTGAGGACATTGCCCGGCCCGCTTTCTGCAGCCCAACGGCTGATTGGCGGAGCAGCCTGTCAATGGCTCTCTCGGCAAGGACAACGGCTGGGGGCCCGGTTGTTCGGAGACGGTTTAACCGTTTGACTCAAGCCGGAGGCAAAGATAGATTCAGGCGAATGTTGGCTGCTGAATCAAAGGTGGCGGGGCGGGCGACATCCCACTCGCCGCAACCCGCTCCGCACCGTTCCTGGAAACAGTTGGTGGAACCGGTGGAACCGTTTCTGGAAACGGTGACGCAGCAATTGGTCAGTCAGGTTCACGAATTCGATTCCCGAATACTGCCTTATGCGCGGCACGCGCTGGATACCGGCGGCAAACAATTGCGTTCGGTGTTGCTGGCGCTGGCGTCCCGCGCCTGCGGCACGGGCCGAATCTCCCCCGAACACGTCAGCGCCGCGGTGATCATTGAAATGGTGCACCTGGCCACTTTGGTGCATGACGACGTGATGGACGAGGCGGAGATTCGCCGCGGCCGGCCCACGCTGGCGGCGGCCTGGGGCAACGAGATTGCCGTGTTGTTTGGCGACTGCCTGTTTGCGCAGGCGGTAAAATTGGCGGCCAGTTTCCCCACCCCGGAGGTCTGCCGGGCGGTGGCGACGGCGGTCAACACCGTGTGCACGGGAGAGATTTTGCAAACCCGACACCGCCGACAGTTTGCCGCCTCGCGGCGCGATTATTTCCGGGTGATTGAAATGAAAACCGCCGAGCTGTTCGGCTTGTCCTGCGACCTGGCCGCGTTTTTGAGCGGCGCTGCCGAGGCGGAGCGCGCGGCGTTGCGGCGATTCGGCATGGCTTTTGGTACGGCGTATCAGGTCTATGACGACTGCGTGGATTTGTTCGGCACGGAAGCCTTCGCCGGCAAATCGCTCGGCACCGACCTGGCCCAGGGGAAATTGACCTGGCCGGTGCTGTTGGTCTGGGAGCGCGGTGGAATGGCGGATCGGACGCGGTTGGAACACTTGATCCGGAACTGGCAGCCGGAGCATCTGGCCGACGTGAACGAACTGCTGGTCAAACACGACGCCTTCAGACCGTCGCTGGAAGTGGTGGCCGACTATTTGGAACGGGCGCGGCAGGCGTTGCAAGTGCTGCCGGATTCACCCGGCCGCGCCGGTCTTTTCAACCTGGCCGATTTTTTGGCGCAACAAACCCGCACTTTGGCTGTTGGTGTTCAGTAACCATGATTATGGCCGAACCAGTTTCACGCCGCGACTCGGAACCGACCGCGCCAGTGGATGAAGAGACGCTGGTCCAGCGTGCCCGAGGGGGGGACCTGACCGCCTACGACGAGCTGGTCAAACGCTACCAGGAGCGCATTTATGCCACCATTTACCACATGACGTCTAATCACGAGGACGCCAACGACCTGGCGCAGGAATCGTTCATCAAGGCCTTCCAGGCGCTCAAACATTTCAAAGGCGGCTCCAGTTTCTACACCTGGCTTTACCGGATCGCCGTCAACAAAACCATCAATTTTCTCAAACAACGCCGTCACCGCGTTCACATGAGCCTGAACGACCTGGATTTCAACGCCGAGCATGACCCGGATTTGATGGCGCTGATTTCGGACAAGACCCCCCGGCGGGAAGCCGGCCTGACCGAGCTGCAGGAAAAATTGAACGCCGCGCTGTTGAAACTGTCCGAACCACATAGATTGGTCGTCGTGCTGCACGATGTGCAGGGCCTTTCGCATGAAGAAATTGCAAAGGTGATGAATTGCAACATCGGCACGGTGCGGTCGCGGCTCTTTTACGCCCGACAGCAATTGCAGGCATGGCTGGCCGATTATTTGAAGCCGACATGAACGAAAACGAGCATCAGTTCCAAGCGCTGCGCCAATTGCTGGCGCTCAAGCGGCATGAAGTGCCGCCACCGGGTTATTTTGATCGCTTTTCCGGCGAGGTGCTGGCCCGCATCCGCGCCGGGGAGACGGGTGGCCGGGACAACCTGGCCGAACGTCTGCCGTGGCTGGTGCGGCTGCTGCAGGCGTTGGAGAGTCAACCGGCGTTTGCCGGAGCCTTGGCTTCGGCGCTGTGTTTGCTTTTGGTGGGCGGCCTGCTCTATGCCGAACGACCGGATGCCACCATCCAGCCGCTGCTGTTGCCGCCGGGTGGTGCACCGGCGTTGAACGTCGCGGTGGCGCCGCCTTTGAGCGCGCCGCCGGCCGTGACGGCCGGTTTGATTTCCGCGACCAATCCGGTGTTTAATCCGCAACCGATGGCCACACCGGAAGCGGTGGCTCTTTTTGGCAATCCGACCGCGCCTCTCCAGCCGGTCAGCTTCCGCGTGTCCGGTAACTGAACGACTTTGGCAGCCAACCGCGCCGCGCGCTTGAAACGCCGGCGCGTTTTTCGTTTAATCGGGCAACGTGCCAGCCAAAGTCATCGCCGTCGCCAACCAAAAAGGCGGCGTGGGCAAAACCACCACCGCCGTCAATCTCGCTGCCTGCCTGGCCGCCGTCGGGCGCCGGGTGCTGCTCTTTGACCTCGACCCGCAGGCCAACGCCACCAGCGGATTGGGGTTGGAAAAAACCGAAGGCGGCAGCGCCTACCGCGTGCTGTTGGGCGAAGGTTCGCTGGAAGAAAAAATCCGACCCACGCCATTCGAACGGTTGGAAATCGTGCCCAGCGAAGTGGATTTGTGCGCCGCCGACCTGGAGCTGGCCCGATTGGAAAATCATTTGCAGCGAGTGGCGTTTTCCCTGCAGCCGCTAGCCACCGCCGACCGGTTCGATGTGATTATCATGGATTGCCCGCCCTCGCTGGGCATTTTAACGTTGAACGCCTTCGTTGCCAGCGACGATTTGCTGGTGCCGCTGCAATGCGAGTATTACGCGCTGGAAGGCATTTCCATGATGAACCGCGTCCTGGCCCAGTTGCGGGATGCGGGTATCAACCCGCGCCTGGACCTCCTCGGCGTGGTGATGACCATGTTCGACGGCCGCACGAAATTGTCTCAGGAAGTCGTCGCCGAAGTCCGCCAGTTGCTGGGCGACAAGGTGTTTGAAACCGTGATCCCGCGCAGCACCAGACTGGCCGAGGCGCCCAGCTTCGGCAAGCCCATCATTCATTACGACAAATACAGTGCTGGCGCCGCCGCCTACGAACTGCTGGCTCAAGAGGTCTGGGCACGATTGAATTCCGCATGAAGCGGTCCGTTGCCCAGTCGCCCGCCCCTTCCGCGAACCGGACGCCCGCGACACGGCGGAAAGCAAAAAACATCCATTCTTTTGCAAAATCCGGCAGGTAAAAACAGACGACTTTGGAGATCGTGCTCCAACCGGAAACCACAGTTGCGCTCGACTGACAAATGAACCGCGCTTGCTGTCCATTCCGGGATGCAATAACCTCGCTGAGAGATTTATATGGCCAGAGAAATTCTCGAAATGCCCGTTGAGCAAGTGACGATGGAACTGCCCGACACCAAGACCATCCGCCTCAAATGGCCCGAAGGCCACAATCCGGATTTCAAGACCGGCCAATTCATCACCTTGTTCTTCCCAGACACACCCGGTTACAAGCGTGCCTATTCGCTCTCGTCCTGCGCGCTGGATCGGGGTTTTTACGAAGTGACCGTCAAACGCGACGGGAAGATGGGCACGCGGATTGTGGACTGGACGAAAGTGGGCGACCGGTTGGGCGTCATTCCGCCCACGGGGAGATTCCTGCCGGTGTTTGAGCCGAATAAACATCTGATCTGCATTGCCGGCGGTTCCGGGGTGACGCCGTTCCGCGGCTTTGTGCGCGAAGCCACGCGCCGCAACCTGCCCACCAAAATTACCATTCTCTACAGCGTCCGCCGCCCCAAAGACATCATCTTCCATCAGGAGTTCCGCGAACTGGAAAAGCAAAATCCGAATTTTCACTTCCACGTCACCTGCACGCGCCTTCAGCCGGAAGATCAGTGGAGCGGGCGCACCGGCCGCATTACGCCCGAATGGGTCAAGGAACATGTGCATGATCTGCCCAACACGATCTTTTACGCCTGCGGCCCAAACCCGCTGGTGGAATTTGCCGAAGTTGTCGTCTTTGAACTCGGCGTTCCCAAAGAACAGATGAAAACGGAGAAATGGGGATGAACGCCGCGCGGATTACGCCATCCCGGGTGGAGGTGTTTGCATCCTGCTGGTGAAACCCGGTTCCATTGGATTTGCATTTCATGCTCAAACGCACCGCGCTTTTTGCCGCGCACCAGAAACTCGGCGCACGGCTCATTGATTTCGGCGGCTGGGAAATGCCGCTGCAATACACGAGTATCGTCGAAGAACACCTGGCTGTTCGCAATGCCGCCGGCCTCTTTGACATCTCTCACATGGGCGAAATTACCGTCAGCGGCGCGGCGGCGGAGGCCTTTTTGAACCGTGTCCTGACCAACGACATCCGCCAACTCACGCCCGGCCTGGGCCAGTACACTTTGATGTGCAACCCGCGCGGCGGGGTGCTGGACGATTTGTACGTCTACCGGCTGTCCGACGAGGTTTATCTGCTGGTGGTCAATGCCTCCCGGACCGCGGCGGATGTGGCGTGGTTGCAGAGCCAGCGCGAAACGTTCCCGCGCCGGGATGAAGTCAGCCTGACTGATGCGTCGCACAATTATTCCGCCGTTGCCGTCCAGGGGCCGCGCGTGAAGGAATTCATCAATGCCGTCATCCCCGGCGCCGCGATTTCCGCCCGGCGCGCCAATGCAGTCTCTGATTTGAAAAAAAATGAAATCGGCGGATTCCGCTCGGAGCACGGCGGCGTGCTGGTGGCCCGCACGGGTTATACCGGCGAAGATGGCTTTGAAATCATCGGCTCCGATGAAGCCCTGCGACATGTCTGGGACCGAATCCTCGAACTCGGCACGCCCCGGGGTCTCAAACCCTGCGGCCTGGGCGCGCGCGACACCCTGCGCACGGAAGTTTGCTATCCGCTTTACGGCCAGGAACTGGACGAACAAACCACGCCCCTGGAGGCTGGCCTGGGATTTTTTGTCGCGTTGGGCAAGGGGGATTTCGTTGGGCGAAACGCTCTGGTGGACCAAAAAACCGGCGGTGTGAAAAAGAAATTGATCGCGTTCAAAATGACTGGAAAATCGGCGCCGCCGCGACCGCATTACGCGATCTGTTCCGGCGGACAAAAAGTCGGGCAGGTGACCAGCGGCACGCAAAGTCCGTGTCTGGGCGTGGGCATCGGCATGGGTTACGTGCCGCCGGAATTGGCGCGGCCCAACACGGAAATTGAAATTGAAATCCGCGGAAAAAACTTTCCCGCCGTCGTCGTGCCCAAACCCATTTACCCCGTCGCCGGCCGGCGCCGGATGGGATAAAAAATCTGTTTCCAATTGGCGCGCGTTATGTTCTTTTGTGGAGAAAAATGAGCAACGTACCTTCGGATTTGAAATACACGAAATCGCACGAATGGGTGCGGGTAAATGGCGCAACCGCCACCGTTGGCATCACCGACCACGCCCAGCGTGAATTGACCGACATTGTGTTCGTCGAGCTGCCCGAAATCGGACGTCAGGTCAAGGCCGGTGACGGCTGCGCCGTCGTGGAATCGGTCAAGACTGCCAGCGATATTTACGCCCCCGTCAGCGGCGAAATTTTTGAAACCAACAAAATGCTCGCCGACGACCCGGCGCTGGTCAATCGCGAACCCTATGGCAGCGGCTGGTTCTTCAAAATCAGGTTGAGCCAGCCGGACGAACTCGATCGCCTCCTCACGCCTGAGCAATACCAGGCGCAGATTGGCGAATGAAGGTGCGCCTGTTCATCAAACCGTACTGTCCCTGGTGCCACCAGGCCAGGCGCTGGCTGGACCAGCGGGGTATTGCCTACGAGACGATTGACGTAACGTCCGATGAGGCGGCCTTCGACGAAATGATCCAGCTTTCCGGCCAGACGCTCGCGCCGGTCATCGAGGTGGACGGGAAAATTCTCGCCGATTTTGGCCCCGAACAGTTGGAAAAATTCTGGTCAACCCTCAAACGCTGAATTGTTTAATCGCCAAATAGTGATAGAATTTGTCGCTGGAAACCAATGAATGCGCCACCGCCATTGAACGAGCCCGCCCTGCAACGCCGTCGTCTGCCCGAATGGCTGCGCGTGAAGCTGCCCGATTCCGACACGTTTGGACGCACCCGCGCCCTGTTGGATGAGCTGAAGCTGCACACCGTCTGCGAAAGCGCCAAATGCCCGAATCACTGGGAATGCTGGAGCCGGGGCACGGCCACGTTCATGATTGCCGGCGACCGCTGCACCCGCGCCTGCCACTTTTGCGCCGTGGCCACCGCCCGACCGCTTGCCCTGGAAGAGGACGAGCCGCAGCGCGTGGCCGAGGCCGCGCGCCGCATGAAGTTAAAGCACGTCGTCATCACCGCCGTGGCCCGCGATGATTTGCCGGACGGCGGCGCCGCACATTTTGCGCGGACCATTGACAAAGTGCGCGAGCTGAATCCGGACGTGGTGATCGAAGTTCTGGTGCCCGATTTCAACGATCAGGACGCAGCGATAGAGACCGTTCTGGCCGCGCGCCCGCATATCTACAACCACAATCTGGAAACGGTGCGGCGCCTGACGCCTCGCGTGCGGCATCGCGCCACCTACGACCGCAGCCTGAGCGTTTTGAAAAAAGTCAAGGCCCGGTGCGCCACGACGATCTACACCAAGTCGGGCCTGATGCTCGGCCTGGGCGAGCGCGAAGAGGAAGTTCTCCAGGCGATGCGCGATTTGCGCGCCGTCGGCTGCGACATCCTGACGCTCGGCCAATACCTGCAGCCCACCTTGAAACATCTGCCGGTCGTCGAATTCATCCGCCCGGAAAAGTTCGCCGAATACCAGGCTGTGGCCAGGACCATGGGTTTTGTCCATGTGGCCAGCGGCCCGCTGGTGCGCAGCTCGTATCACGCGGATGAATTCCAAATACGTTGATGCGCCCAGAGCGACACGATGCCGTCGGAAATGGCAGAACGCGTCATTGCCCGAACGGATTCCGGCGGACGAGCAAATAAAACGCCAGGCCAAAGCACAAAAACCCGATGACGAAGGCGATCACGGTAATGGCGGTTTTCAAAACGCGCGCTTTTTGGGAGAGACGCGCCGTTTGTTGCTTTTCGGCTTCCATGAAACCGGCAAACCGCTTTTCCAGCGCCTCGCGGACGGCTTCTTCATTTTTCAGTTCCAGGGTGAACCAGACGGCGTTCGGAGTTTGCCACGGTTCCGGGAGGCGTTGGAGTATTTCGGGAGTGGCTGGTTGAAATCCCCAGCGCCGCCAGAACGGCGATTCTTCGCGCGTCCAGAGGCGAAAAACGCCGTGGTGGGAGGCCAGGGCCTGGATGCGTTCCCAGAACAACTTCCGCGCCGCATCGGCAATGGAAAAGTCGGAAAACCCCTCACCAAAAAGCAGCGCGTGTTGATGCCAAAACTGCAGACCGATGGCGCCGACCACCCGCTCGCCGGCCTCCACGACTTGAAACTCGTTTAATCGTTTTTCCCATTCCTCGGCCGGCTGCCGCAAGGAGATCCAAATAGCCCGCAGGGCGGCAAGGTCGTCAACATTGGCGCGGCGGACGCGGAGCGGCTCCATCACGGCGAATGTAAATTTTCCGCCGGAAAATTCAATCCACGGTTTGACTTTCGCAAAAGAGCCGATAAGTTCCCGCGCGTTTTTATCATGAATAGCGTCACGACAGAACAACTCCTCGGCGCCTTGAAATGGCGTTATGCCACCAAAGCTTTTGACCCGGCGAAAAAAATTTCCACTGAAATCTGGCAAACGCTGGAGAAGGCGCTGCTGCTGAGCCCGTCATCCTATGGGTTGCAGCCGTATCGCTTCCTGGTGATCACCGACTCCGCCACCCGCGCCGAGCTGCTGCCGCATTCGCGGAATCAAAAACAGGTCGTGGACTGCTCGCACTTTGTCGTTTTTGCCGCCCGGACGGAAATATCCGAGGCGGACGTGGACCGGTTCCTGCGTCGCGTCAGCGAGGTTCGCCGGATAGCTCCCGAATCGCTGGCTGGTTATCGGCGCATGATCCTCGAGGATATCGTTCACGGCCCGCGCGCCCGAATGGCCCACGAATGGGCGGCGCGCCAGGCCTACATCGCGCTGGGCAGCCTGATGACCTGCGCCGCAATTTTGAGGGTGGACGCCTGCCCCATGGAAGGGCTGAACCCCAGCGAATACGACCGCTTATTGCATCTCCACGGCAGCGGTTACGCCACCGTTGTTGCTTGCGCGCTCGGTTATCGCTCGCCTGACGACCCATATGCGCGGCAGGACAAGGTACGCCGGGACGCGGCGGAGTTGGTGAAAGAAATTTGATTGCCATCGCCTCCGGTAAAGCCAAAAATGACGTGCATGAAAACGTTGTTCGCCCCCGGCAAAAATTCCGTCTCCGGTGACCTCGGCCTGTTCGTCCTGCGCGTATGGATCGGTCTGACCATGTTGCTGGAACACGGTTGGGACAAGCTGACGCATTTTGACAAATACGCCGCGAATTTCATCAGCTTTCTGAGCCTGGGGCCGAAAGTCAGTTTGGGGCTGTGCATTTTCGCCGAATTTTTTGCCTCGGCCCTGCTGGTGCTGGGGCTGCTTACGCGCTTCGCCGCGCTGGTGCTGGTCATTAACATGAGCGTCGCCTTCTTCATCGTCATGAAACACAACCCCACCGGCCCAGGCGAATTGCCGTTTGTGTATCTGATGACCTATGTGGTTCTGCTGTTGGCCGGGCCGGGGCGTTTCTCGCTGGACAAGGCGTTTTTCGGCAAAGCTTCCCGCAGCGGTTGGGGCCAGTCGAAATGAAATGAGGGACGCAACATCGGTTCCC